>JANXTU010000092.1 GCA_025352235.1 Fimbriiglobus sp. | reverse complement strand
AGGGCACAGCCTACGAATCGCTCCGTTGGTCGCGGTTCAAGCACTTCGACCCGAAGACCATGTACGAAACCGTCGGCGAGAAGGTCTTCCCGTTCCTGCGGACACTCGGCAAAGACGGGTCCACCTACTCGGCCCACATGGAGGGCGCCCGTTTTACCATCCCGAGCGCCAGCCTGCTCGCCAAGGTCGTCGATCTCATCGACGGCGTGCCGATGGAGGATCGCGACACCAAAGGCGACCTCTACGAATACCTGCTCGCCAAGATCGCCCAAGCGGGGACCAACGGGCAGTTTCGCACCCCGCGGCACATCATCCGGCTCATGGTCGAACTGACCGGCCCCCACGGCCACCGACATCATCTGCGATCCCGCCTGCGGCACTTGCGGCTTCCTCGTCGTCGCGGGGGAATACCTCCGGGAGACGCACCCGGAAATCTTGCGCGATGCGAAGGCGAAGAAGCACTTCCACGAACGGATGTTCCACGGCTTCGACTTCGACAACACCATGCTGCGCATCGGCAGCATGAACATGCTGCTGCACGGCGTCGAGAATCCGGATGTGCGCTACCGCGATTCGCTCGGCCAGGAGCACGGCGGCGAAGAAGAGAAGTACACGCTGGTGCTCGCCAATCCGCCGTTTGCCGGCAGCCTCGACTACGAGAACTGCGCCAAGGACCTCCAGCAGATCGTGAAGACGAAGAAGACCGAACTCCTCTTCCTGGCCCTCTTCCTCCGGCTGCTGAAGCCGGGCGGTCGCGCGGCGATCATCGTGCCGGACGGCGTGCTCTTCGGGTCGAGCAAGGCCCACAAGGAGCTGCGCAAAATCCTCGTCGAAGATCAGAAACTCGATGCGGTGGTGTCGCTGCCGGGCGGGGTCTTCAAGCCGTATGCCGGGGTTTCCACGGCCATCCTGTTCTTCACGAAGACGAACAGCGGCGGAACCGATCACGTTTGGTTCTACGACGTAGACGCCGACGGCTGGAGCCTCGACGATAAGCGGACGCAACTGCTGTCGGACGACAAGGTCGGTCCGGCGCCGGCGACGGCGCTAACGGCGGCGGAGCACGAGAAGAACAACCTGCCGGACATCGCGGCGCGCTGGAAGCAGCGCGACGGCGCGGAACGGCAGCGTGCGCGGACGGAGCAGAGCTTCTGCGTGCCGAAGGCCGACATCGCGGCGCAGGGCTACGACCTCAGCCTGAACCGCTACAAGGAAGTCGTCCACGACGTGATCGACCACCGCCCGCCGGGGGACATCCTGAAGGAGTTGGCGAAGATCGAGGAGGAGATTCAGAAGGGGATGAAGGAGCTTGGGGGGCTGGTGACGTGAGTGGCCGTTGTTGGCTGGAACGTCATTCCAGCGTCAACCCACCCACCCAATCGTGGAATGACGTCCAACTTTCGGAACGACCAATACACGGCAAGGGTTTACGTCCGATTTCGGTCTGCGGCGAATGGTTGGAATCACCCGATGGGGCTACGCGACTGTCGGAATATTCCGCACGTCTGTGCGGGTGACCTTGTGGTGATGGGTGTCACAACGATTCTTGGAGTTTTTTACCTGAGCGGGGGACGTCAGTCCCCCGTGGAATTGAACCACAGTGAGTTTCGCAGACACGGGGGGCTGACGCCGCCCCGCTCCGAAGGCAACCTCCAAGAATGGTTGCTACACCCGTGGTGATCACAATACTTGTGAACTCGGGGCGCTGGCGGTTGAGTACTCTCATGAACATTACAATTGACATCGACCCGGTCCTGTCCCTCCGCGAAAGCGGCCGGGCACGGAGTTGCCGTAATCATGCCCGTTCTCGTGGACACATGCGTGTGGGTACAGCAGTTCCGGGTCGAAGTCCCGGAACTGCCTCCATGCTTCTCACCGTACAGGTACTGACGAATTTATAGGAGTTGGCGATGATCGAGAAGGTGATTCACAAGGGGATGAAGGAGCTTGGGGGAATGCTTGCAATCCCGCGGCAGGGGGGTTAGCATACACTCATTAGCATTACCATCGACATCGACCCTGAACTGCTGCAGAAGGCACAGGCAGCGCTGAAGACCGACGACGCCGGCGAGTTGGTTCGTCGGCTGGTCGAGAAGGCGGTGCGACAGCATGAGGCGGAGCAGCGTCTGATCGCCCGCGGCGGCACCATGCCCGATCTCGAAATGCCGCGGCGGGACCGCGGCGCACTACCCCAGCCGTAGGTCGCCATGCCCGTCCTCGTGGACACGTCCGACTGGATCAACCACTTCCGCCGCCCCAACCCCGACCTTGTGGCACTGTTGGCCGCCAAGGAGGTGGTTCGTCATACGGTCGTGGTCGGCGAATTGGCGGTCGGAAACTTGGCCGACCGCGAGGACACGCTGAGCGAATTGGGCGACTTGCCGGCACTTGCCGAAGTCCAGCCCCGTTACGCTCTTGGGTACATCGAGCGGCACCGTCTCTATGGGTTGGGCCTCAGTTGGGGCGATGCTCAACTCCTCGCCGCCGCCGACCTCAGCGGCATCCCCATCTGGACGTTCGACCAACGCCTCCAGCAACAGGCGCAAGCCATGAATGTGAGTTGGACGCCATGAATCGAGTGAGCGAATGGAACATGTCAACTTTGGGCGAAGTTGCAGAGCTGAACCCGAGGCTCACAGAATCATTGCAAAGCAACACGCCAGTTTCATTTATTCCAATGTCGGCAGTGACCGCGGAGACCGCCAGCACCACAACTGGCGAAGAACGGAAGTATTCGGAAGTCAGTAAAGGATACACCCCATTTCGCGATGGGGATGTCCTTGTCGCCAAGATCACGCACTGCTTCGAGAATGGAAAGATCGCTCAAGCCAAGTTGACCCATCCCATCGGCTTCGGTTCAACGGAGTTTCATGTCGTTCGAGCCTGTGCTGGAAAATCGGATGCACGGTATCTGCTCCATGTTCTGAGACAGGGAAGCATCCGAGCGGATGGAGCTAGAAAAATGACGGGGAGCGCCGGACAGCGGCGTGTTCCAGAGCATTTCCTTGCTGGTTTGCAAATCCCCCTGCCGCCCCTGCCTGAGCAGCGGCGGATTGCGGATGTCTTGGATCGGGCGGAGGCGTTGCGGGCCAAACGCCGCACCGCCCTCGCCCTCCTCGACACCCTCACGCAATCGATCTTTCTCGATATGTTCGGCGACCCGGTGACGAATCCGAAGGGCTGGCCCACTTACAAAGTAACCGAGTTGTGCGATATTGTTCGCGGTTCTTCACCACGTCCTCAGGGGGATCCAAGATTCTTCGGTGGCAATGTCCCCCGATTGATGGTCGCTGACATTACACGTGATGGTTGGTTGGTAACTCCGCGAATAGACTCTCTGACAGAAGAGGGCGCAAAACGGAGTCGTCCGGTTTCAAGTGGAACTGTAGTAATGGCTGTCAGCGGCAACATCGGCTTGGTTTCTCGACTTGCAATTGACGCCTGCGTGCATGATGGATTTGTCGCATTTACTCATTTGAAACATAGCATTTGCGATCCCGGATTTCTGCTTGCCACGCTTCATTTCTCAAAGGTGTTGCATGCGAAGAACACGGCAGGAGCAATTTTTCTCAACTTAACCACTACAGATATCAAAGCGATGTCGTTGCCAATGCCTTCAATGATATTGCAGATGGAGTTTGCCCGGCGCGTCGCGGCGGTCGAGCAACTGAGATCGGCGCAGCGGGCGTCGCTGGCGAGAATGGATGAATCGTTCGCGTCCCTGCAACACCGCGCCTTCCGGGGGGAGCTGTAGCCATGCGGACGGAGGTCCCCGAGAAACTGCTCGCGATTGTGGAGGCCGTAAGGGAAACCGGCTCCGCCAACATCACGCGGATGACGGTCCTGAAGAAATGGTTCGAGCGGCCGGGTCGGCTGGCGGCATTCGGAGCCTGGGCTGCCGGCCGGGCGTCGGCTCGGAAGGGGAAAACGCTCGGCGAAGCGGGTGCGTTCTTCGACGAAGCGCGCATGCTGCTGAAAGGGGTTCACAAAGTCCGCCCCGAGCTGGATCGGAGAGCCGCGGAGGATTTGCAGCGGCGCCTGCGGGACTTCCAGAACGAACACGAACGGCAGGCGTTCGGGTCGTTGCGAATCATCAAGAACTGGAACCTGCTACTCGTCGAGCAGGGTCTATCGCTCTACCTCAACGGGGACGCACCCGAGCGGGGCTACGAACTCGCGGCGGACTTTTGCAAGCAGTACGATTCGCGCTTCGCCGACAGTTTGACAGCCAAGAGCGTGGCGAAGCTGCTGGAAATCATGCGCTGGATGTACACGATGGAAGCCCTCGAAGACGAAGAGTGATCAGAAAATGGTGAAGCAGGCCTATATCGGGAGATTAAGCACGGTATACTGTGCTTAATCGAGGCCTCTAAGCATGGATATTCCGAAAACCGAGCTTTTCGCAGTTCTCCAAGAGTTCAACCCTTGGTGGGCGGGCCAGCCGATCCAAGATTTGCCCCCATGGCAACGGTCGGTGTCCCGAGCGATTTGGGAGTGGATCCAAAATCGGAAGACACGCCGCGCCCTCATGCTGAGCGGTGCTCGGCAGGTCGGCAAAACGACGCTGTTCCGTCAGGCGATCCGCAGGCTTGTGAAAGAAGGCTTTCCGCCCGCGAACATCCTGTTTGCCACGTTCGACCATCCGATCCTTAAGCTGGCGGGGCTGGCACGGACACTGGAAGCTTGGGAGGAACTGTATGTCGCGTCGCCGGGTCATCCGCGTTACCTGTTTTTGGACGAGATCCAATACGCGCCGGACTGGCAAACGTGGCTCAAACACCAGGTCGATTTTCAGCCGAGCCGTCGCATCGCCGTCACCGGGTCGGCGGCCCCCCTGCGAGACGGAGCGACCGAATCCGGCGTCGGTCGCTGGGAATCGCTTCCGCTGCCGACGCTGTCATTCGGCGAATATTTGCACCTCCGAAAAATCGCGGCTCCTCAGTTGCCCGCAGTGCAGTCCCTCCGAGAACTATTCAATTGGACCGAAGCAGATTTTGCGAAAGTCGGTGCCTCCGCTCGCGGGCTCACCGTCCACTTCCACGACTACTTGCTCCGGGGCGGATTCCCCGAACCGGCGCAGGAAGACGATCTAGTCCGCTGCCAGCGTTTGCTGCGGGAAGACATCGTAGACAAGGTTTTGAAAAGGGATATGACGGCGCTTTACGGGGTGCGCCGCGTGCTGGAAGCGGAGAAGATCTTCTTGTATTTGTGCTATCACGACGGGGGCATTCTGGACATCGCGACCCTGTGCCGCGAACTCGACGGTGTGAACAAGCAAACCGCGAACAATCTGCTGGATCTCTTCGAGGCCACCCACCTGATCTACCGCCTGAAGCCGCACGGGTACGGGAAGGAAGTCCTTCGGGGAAGGGACAAGGTCTACTTGGCCGATGCCGCGATCCCAGGTGCGGTGATGCTGTTGGGTCGCAAACTTCTGGAACAGCCCGAACGCCTCGGCGCCGCGGTCGAGACCGCGTTCTTTAAGCACGCCTATACTTGGTTTTTTTCCTCAGCCCCGAAGTTCACGTACTGGCGGGACAAAAAGAACAAGGACTACGAAGTCGATCTGATCTCGGAACTCGGCGATCGGCTGGTACCGTTCGAGGTGAAATACCGCGACGAAGAATTTACGGGCCGATCGCTCACGGGCATGCGACACTTCTTGGAGAAACACAAGGTGACGCAGGGGTATGTGATTCAGCGGCGGTGGGAAGATTTCGGGATTCATCAACTTCCGTCAGCGCGTGCCGGGGAAGAACGAACGTTACTCGATGCCAAGGTGTTGGCCATTCCTGCATCGCTGGCTTGTTATTGGCTATCCAAACCGGGCGACCTCGATGACTAGCCACCATTTTGCGTTCCTCCAAGCCGAATGGCCCAGCGTTTACGAAGCGGCCGCGAAGGCCGAAGCGGCGGCGTACACCGATCCGCGCACGTCGTGCTTCTACGCCCGCCGGGCGCTCGAATTGGTCGTGCACTGGGTTTACAAGCACGATGCCGCGATCGAACTACCGTATCAGGACAACCTCAGTTCGCTCATCCACGATCCGACCTTCCAGAAGGCCGCCGGCGAAAAGGTTTTCCAGAAGGCTAAGTTCATCGTGCGGTACGGCAACCAGGCGGTGCACAGCCCCAAGGCCGTGTTACCGATGGAAGCGCAGTCGACTCTTCGGGAGTTGTTCCACGTCTGCTTTTGGCTGGCCCACACCTACGCGCGAGGGGCGAAGCCATCGGCGGAGTTGCAATTCGATCCGACGAAGCTGCCCACCGGGAGCCAGTTGCCGAAGCAGACGGTCGATCAGTTGCTGAAACTGGAGACGCAACTCCGGGAGCGGGACGAGAAGCTTTCCGAACTTTTGGCGGACAAAGGCAAACTCGACGCGGTGCTGACCGGCCTCCGAGCGGAAATTGCCGAGATCAAGAAGGCCAACACCGCCGCGCCGGACGCCCACGACTACTCGGAAGAGGAGACCCGCGACCAGTTCATCGACCTGATGCTCAAGGAAGCGGGCTGGGCGCTCGACCAGAAGCGCGACCGCGAATTTGAAGTCGATGGGATGCCGAACGCCAAGGGGAAAGGGAAGGTCGATTACGTTCTCTGGGGCGACGACGGCCTGCCGTTGGCGCTCGTCGAAGCGAAGCGGACGCGGAAGGATGCGCGAGTCGGGCAGCAACAGGCGAAGCTCTACGCCGATTGTCTGGAGGCGAAATTCGGCCGCCGGCCGGTGATCTTCTACACGAATGGCTACGAGCATTGGCTCTGGGACGACGCCACCTATCCGCCGCGGGCGGTGCAGGGCTTCTACAAGAAAGACGAACTGGAGTTGCTGATCCGGCGGCGGACGAGCCGGAAAACGCTGAAGGGCGTCGAGATCAACGACAAGATCGTCGAGAGGTACTACCAGACGCGGGCGATCCGCCGGTTGGGCGAAGCATTCGAGACGGGGCGGGTCTTCGTTTCGACCTACCCGACGATGATGGGGCTGATCGACGACACCCGCGACGGCCTGCGCCGCTTCGGCGTCGGACACTTCGACCTGATCGTGATCGACGAAGCGCACCGCTCGGTCTTCCAGAAATACCGGGCGATCTTCGACTACTTCGATTCGCTGCTCGTCGGGCTGACCGCGACGCCGAAGGGGGACGTGGACCGGAACACCTACGGACTGTTCAACCTCGAAACGGGCGTGCCGACGGATGCCTACCCGCTCGAAGACGCGGTGAAGGACGGCTACCTCGTGCCGGCGAAGGCGGTGTCGGTGCCGCTCAAGTTCCCCCAGCACGGGATCAAGAAATACGACGACCTCTCGGAGCAGGAACAGGAGCAGTGGGACGAAATCGAGTGGGACGAAGAAGGTGGTGTTCCGGACGAAGTCGATGCGGCCGCGGTGAACGCCTGGCTCTTCAACAAGGACACGGTTGATAAGGCTCTCGAATACCTGATGACCAAAGGACTGAAGGTCGCCGGCGGGGACCGCCTCGGGAAGACGATCCTGTTCGCGAAGAACCAGAAGCACGCCGACTTCATTTATGAGCGATTCGACGCCAACTACCCGCACTTGAAGGGCGAGTTCGCACGGGTCATCACCTTCAACACCGTCTACGCCCAGAGCTTGATCGACGCCTTCTCGATCAAAGAGAAATCGCCGCACATCGCCATCTCGGTGGACATGCTCGATACGGGCATCGACGTACCGGAAGTGGTGAACCTCGTTTTCTTCAAGCCGGTGCGATCGAAGACGAAGTTCTGGCAAATGGTCGGCCGCGGAACCCGGCTCTGCCCGAATCTGTTCGGCCCGGACAAGCACAAGACGGAGTTCTACATCTTCGACTTCTGCGGGAACTTGGAATTCTTCAGCGCCAACCCGGACACGGCCGACGGCTCCGCGGCCGAATCGCTCGGCAAGCGGCTCTTCAAAGCGCGGCTGGAACTCGTCGGCGTACTCGACAAGAAACGGGACAGCGTCCTCGATGCCGGTTTCCGCGACGAGACGGCCGAACATCTCCGGGGCGACCTCGATTTCCGTCCGCCAGGTCGGACGTTTTTTAAAAGGCGGCGGCGCTTCAGCCGCACCGCAGCCGTTACTGGCTCAACGCCGATCCGGCCGACCCG
>JANXTU010000052.1 GCA_025352235.1 Fimbriiglobus sp. | reverse complement strand
GCCGAGCAGCGCTCGATGCACCTGCTGCGGATGGGCCTCGCGACGGTCGCCGGGTTCCTGCTGGGAACGTTGGCGGCGTTCGTCGTGTGGAATCGCAACCGCCGCACGCCCGACGGAATCTCCCTCGGCGGCATCGCCCGGACCTTCCAAAACATCCGGCTCTTCCGCGATATGACGGTGCTCGAGAACATCCTCGTTGGCATGGATCGTTCCTACATCCGCGATCCGATTTCAATGTTCCTGAGACTTCCACTATTTCGGAACCAAGAATCCGATTTCGAGAAGAACGCCATCGCACTGCTAAAATTCGTGGGGCTGACCGGGGTGTCGGGGAAGTTGGCCAAGAACCTCCCGTACGGGGATCAGCGCCGGCTCGAGATCGCCCGGGCCATCGCCACCGGGCCGAAACTGCTGCTGCTCGACGAACCGGCTGCGGGGATGAACCCGAGCGAGACCGCGGGGCTGATGGAACTGATCCGCAAGATCCGCGACCGGGGCATGACGGTGCTGCTGATCGAACACCATATGAACCTCGTGATGGGCATTTCGGATCGCATCGCCGTGCTCGACTACGGCGTGAAGATCGCCGAAGGGACGCCTGCCGAGATTCGCCACAACCCGATAGTGATCGAGGCGTATCTCGGCCAAGAAGAGGTGACCTGATGCCCGATTTATTGCGCGTCGAAGCGATCCGCTCCGGCTACGGTCCCATCGACGTTTTGGACGACTTGTCGTTGACGGTCGCCGAGGGCGAAATCGTCGCCATGATCGGCGCCAACGGCGCCGGCAAGACGACCACGCTCATGACAATCGCCGGCATCGTGAAATTGCGGGCCGGGCGGATCGGCTTCGACGGCCACGACTTGGCGAACGTCCCCGCCCACAAAATCGTCCGGCTCGGCATGAGCCAATCGCCGGAAGGGCGCAAGATTTTCCCGAGGTTGACGGTGCTCGAAAACCTCGAGATGGGCGCGTTCACCCGCGCCGACAAGCCATCCATTCGAGACGATCTCGAGAAGATGTTCAACCTGTTCCCGATCTTGCGGGAGCGCCAGGCTCAGGCCGGCGGGTTGTTGTCCGGCGGCCAACAGCAGATGCTCGCCATCGCGCGGGCGCTGATGTCGCGGCCGAAGTTGCTCTTGCTCGACGAACCGTCGCTCGGGTTGGCCCCGCAGATCGTCGTGCAGATTTTCGACGTGATCCGCGACTTGAATCAGGCGGGAATGTCGGTGCTGCTCGTCGAGCAGAACGCCCGCATGGCCCTGCGCATCGCCCACCGGGCTTACGTTCTCGAAACCGGCCGGGTGACCTTCACCGACCGAGCGAGTGTCGTCGCCGCCGATCCCCGCATCCGCGCGGCATACTTGGGTGAATGACACCAAAATCTTCACCGCAGAGATGGAAGACAACGCAAAGAACAGCACAATAGAATGAAGCCCACCAAGTATTGTTTCTCTCTGCGGTAAAAATTCTGACTCATGAAGATTCTCAAGCTCGAAACCGACCTGCTCCTCGTCCCCCTGCCCCGGCCGGTGGCGTTGCCCACGGCGCAGGATCCGCGACCCGCCACGCACGTCGAAGTCGTCATTGTCCGCGTCCTGACGGACTCGGGGCACACCGGCTTAGGCTTCGCTTATTGTCTCGGCGGCGGTGGTGCGGCCATCCGTTCGATCCTCGACACGGCCATCGCGGAGACGGTCGTCGGTCGCGACCCGGCCTTCGTGGAATCGCTGTTCGTCCAGACCGCAACGCGGCTCGAAGGCCTCGGCTTCGCCGGATTGGCCGCGCGGGCCTACGCCGCCTTCGACTTCGCCCTGTGGGACATCAAAGGCAAGGTCGCCAACTTGCCGGTGTACCAACTACTGGGTGGGTACCGGACGAAATTGAAAGCCATCGTTGCCGACACGGCGACGCCGGTACTCGGGAACAAGCAGGCAATCAAAGACACGCTCGCCGCGCTGGACCTCGGTGCCGCCGGGGTGCAGATCGAAGTCGGCACCGACGACCCCGAACTCGACGCGGAACGATTGCGGACCCTGCGCGAGGGCATCCCCGACGGCGCGTGGTTCGAAATCTCGGCCTGCGGCCGGTACGACTTCGCCAGTGCCGCTTGGATGGGCACCTTGGGGACTGAAGAGTTCGGCCTCGACGGCTTCAGCGATCCGTTGCGGCCAGACGATTTGAACAATCTGAATCGCCTGATCGACCGCCTCGATGTGGGGTTGTCGGTGGGCGCCTACTTCGACCGACCCGCCGAGTTCCTGCGCGTCATCGACCAAGGGGGAATCTCGGCCGTGCGGATCGACCCGCTGCGTTTGGGCGGCATCACCCCGGCCCGGAAGATCGCCGCCGCGGCGGAGTTGAAACACATCGCGATCTGCCCCGTGCGACTCCCCGAAATCGGCACCCACCTCGCGGCCGGTTGCGCGCTGGGCCGGATGTGCGAAACCGTCGATTGGTTCCGCGAACTGTTCGACGGCGGCCCGCAATTCGACAACGGCCAACTGGTCGTTGCGGCCGGCCCCGGATTGGGAATCGGTTTGAACGAAGCGAACGCGACGAAGTGGCGGGTGTGACTAGCGAGTTGCCATAGAATGCTGGGTAGACACACACTCCAGGAGAGCACCGTGGGCGAAATCCGGGTGAAAGTCTTGTTGACGAATTCGAGCGATGACACAAAATTCCGAGCCGGCGAATTGCCCAAAGCATCGATCCGGAGTTACGAAGCAGATGCGATGGTCGACACCGGCGCAGTCCGATCGGTCATTCCGAGCCATGTCTTGCAACGGCTCGGTGTCAGTATTCGCGGCACCCGCGTCGCCGAATACGCGGATGGACGAAAAGAAACCGTCGGGATGTCCGATGGGATCATTTTCGACCTGATGGGGCGCGACACCCTCGAAGAAGCCTTGATCCTCGGAGACGAAGTCCTCATCGGTCAGACCGTTCTCGAAAAACTTGATCTGTTGGCCGATTGCGCCAATCGCCGGCTGTTGCCGAACCCGGCCCACCCCGATCAACCCGTATCCAAAGTGAAATAACCCGGAGACATTCCCCGATGGCCAGCGATCCCGAAGCCCGCGTCGCCGAACTGAACCTCACCCTGCCGCCGGCGCCGAAAGCCGTGGCCGTCTACAAGACGGCGATCCAAGTCGGCAACTTGCTATTCGTGTCCGGCCACGGCCCTTACAAGGCCGATAAGACGCTGATCACCGGCCGGCTCGGCCAAGACATGACCCTCGATCAAGGCAAAGAAGCCGCCCGCCAAACGGGGTTGGCCATCTTGGCCACTGTCCGGGACACGCTCGGCTCGCTGAACAAAATCAAGCGGCTCGTGAAGACCTTCGGCATGGTCAACTGCACCGCCGACTTCCTCGACCAACCGAAGGTCATCAACGGCTACTCGGAGCTTATGAAGGACGTCTTCGGCGACGACGCCGGGGTCGGCGCCCGCAGCGCCGTCGGGCACAACTCGCTCCCGGGCAACATCGCCGTGGAAATCGAGTGTATTTTCGAAGTGGCTTGAATTGCCAGAATCTGGAGTCCGATTGTTTACACTACCGGTTCGCTTCGATCTGATGCTCGATAAAAAGATTTGCCTCTGCGATTGTCTCTGCGCTAGCCGTCGGAGAATCCGCGACGTCCCGGAGAAGTCCGAGCCACATGTCTGAATCTGGCGGCTTCGAATTCAGGATGCGATTGACCATCCAGACCGATAAAGAAACCGGCCTTTTTTGAATCGACCTTGCCAAGAGTGTCTCGTAGCTTCCCGGCCAACGTTCTAGAGAATGAACGAGCGGGCCGGGTGTTCCGAGATCAACACCGTCCAATCGTTCCATCGTGCGGAAAAAAACCGGCACAAACGCCGTTGAATCATTGATCTCGATAACCTCTTCGCAAAGCTCAAATAATCGCTCCCATCCTCGGGCATTGGCGTTTGCAGAATCAAAGTCACTCGCAATCAGAGCGTCAAAATCGGCAGCGATCTTTTCGTTGTTTCGTAGCATAGTCAAAGAATCAGTGGATCGTACTCGAAAGTCAAGCACTAAGCCTTAAACAAGTGAATCCCAGCTTGTCCCACCCTTTATTTCAACATCAGAACGAGGGCGTGAGCCCCCCGGAGCCGCCTCTCTTTACGGACTGCTCGGTTCCACGGAGAATACATTTCCGCCCCGTCTCCTTTCTGCAAC
>JANXTU010000040.1 GCA_025352235.1 Fimbriiglobus sp. | reverse complement strand
CCCTTCCAGGCCCGACAGGGCAAACAGTGGCAACACCACCAGGCACACGATCAGGGTGGCATACACGATGCTGTTGCGAACTTCTTGCGACGCCTCGAACACCACCTTCAGGGGTGGGTCGGGCACGGGCTTCAGCCGGTTCTCCTTGAGCCGGCGAAAGATGTTTTCTACGTCCACGATGGCGTCATCGACCAACTCGCCCACCGCGACGGCGATGCCGCCGAGCGTCATCGTGTTGATCGAGATGCCGAAGGAGTGAAAGATCAGCGTCGTGACGAGGATGGATAGCGGGATCGCGGTCAGGGTGATGAAGCTCGTGCGGAAGTTCCACAGGAACAGGAACAGGATGACGAACACCCAGACCGTGCCGTCGCGGATCGCCTCCACCACGTTGTCGATGGCGGCCTGGATGAAGTCCGCTTGGCGGAACACCCGCCGCTCGACCACCACGCCGGGCGGGGCGTCCCGCTGGAGGTCTTCGAGCGCCCGGTCGAGTTTCGGCGTCAGGTCGAGCGTGTTCGCGGTCGGCTGTTTCTGGATCGCCAAGATGACGCTGCTGCCGCCGGCGATCCTTTCGCCGTCCCGCACTCGAACGCTGCCGTCTCCACGTCGGACCGGCCCGCCGAACCGAACGTCCGCCACGTCCTTGATCCGAACGGGCCGCCCGTCGCGCCAGACGACCGGCGTTTCCTCGATGTCCCGGAGAGCCAGTGTCTGGCCGCTGATGCGGATGAGCGATTCCTTCGCCTCCCGCTCCATCACCCCGCCACCGGCCAACACGTTCGCCTTCTCGGCCGCTTCGCCCAACTGCTGGAGGGTCACGTTCTGGGCGGCCAATCGGGCCGGCGATGTGAGCACCTGATACTGCTTGAGGTGGCCGCCCATCACCGTCACTTGGGATACCCCGTCCACGGCGAGCAGCCGGTTCCGCACGGCGAACTCGCCGAAGGTGCGGATCTCCATGCCGACGCGGATGTCGTCCTCCGGCGTCTTCGGAGGATCGCTCGGTCGCAGCCCGACCAGCATCACTTCGCCCATGATGCTGGAGATCGGGGCCATGACCGGATTGGCATCCCGCGGCAGCCGCTCCCGGACGAGTTGCAGCTTTTCGGCGACGACCTGGCGATCCCGGTAGATGTCCGTGCCCCACTCGAACTCGACCCACACGACCGACAGGCCGATGCCCGACGCCGAGCGCACCCGCTTCACCCCCGTAGCCCCGTTCAATTGGTACTCGATCGGCCGACTGACCAGCAATTCGACCTCTTCGGGAGCGAGGCCGGGGGCCTCGGTCAGCACCGTGACCGTCGGTCGGTTCAAGTCCGGAAACACGTCCACGGGCGTGCGCGCCAATTGGTACGATCCGCCCACGACCAGCGCGAGCGCGGCGAGTAGCACCAACCCGCGATTTTGAAGCGAGAATCCGATGACACGGTCGAGCATGAGAACTCCCCCATTACCGAAGCGACACCAGCCCGGTGACGAGTTCGGCGACACCCGCCACAGCGACCGGTTGGCCGACTTCCAGGCCTCGAAGGATTTCGACGCGGCGATCGTCGGCCGCCCCCGTCTCCACCGCGCGCCGCTCGAACACCCCGTCGGGACGGCGGAAGAACACGAACGTCGCGCCGGCTTCGCCGGCCAAGGCCTCCGCCGGCACCGTTATGGCCGCGTTACGGGAGCCTATGACAACCGTCAGACTCGCCAGTTGGCCGTGGACGAGCGGCGGACGGTTCGCCGCGTCGAGTTCCACCCACACCGCGAGAGACCGGCTGTCCACCCCGAACGTCCGCCCGCTTCGGGCCACCCGCCCGGTCAAGACCGCGGCGGGGTCGGACACGAGCCGCACGCGCACCGACTGCCCGACCCGAATTTGGGCCACGTCCCGTTCGGAAACGAAACCCATCACCAAAGGCTTGCGTTGGTCGTGGACGGCGAACAGCACCTCCTGGGCGGCCACCGCTTGGCCGAGCGCCTTCTCGAACGCGACGACCACGCCGTCCACCGGCGATCGCACCGGGATTGCGGAGAGCACCTGCTTGGTTTCGACAATGCCGTCAATTTCCGGAGTCGTGAGCCCGACCGTCGCGAGCTTGCGTCGCAGAGTGTCGGCCTGCGACTTCAAGGTCGCCACCCGACTTTCCGTCTCCCACACCCGCCGGCGGGCCACCGCATCCAAGTCGCGGATGCGGGCCAGCGTGTCGGCTTCGAGCTTCAAGTCCAAGCTCGCACGGATAAGTTCGAGTTGCATCGTCTGCAACTCCGGGCCGACGACTTCGGCGAGAATCTCGCCGGCCTTGACCCTTCGGCCGCGGTCCGTCCGGATGGAGACGATGACGCCCGCGAGCGGTGACGCCGCCGATCCGCGATCCTTCGGCGGGAGATCGACCGCGCCGTCGAGCGCGATCACGTCGTCCACCGCTCCCGCGGCCGCCGACCCCATCCGCAAACCGATCGACCGTTCCGCCTCGGGGCCGAGCCGCAACACACCCGGTGCGAACAGTCCGCCGAGTTCGTGTGTCCCGCGGACGATCACCCGATCGCCGGGGAACAGATCCCCGGCGAGGATCTCGACGCGGTCGCGGGTTCGCCGACCCAGGGCTACCGATTTCTTGCGGTATTCCGACGCACCCGCCGCATTCGCCTCTTCGACGAACACGAACCGATCCACCCCCTCCCGCGCCACCGCCGCGACCGGCACCGTCGGCCGCGGCCTGTCGGCCGGCAGGATCACATCCGCCCGACCGGCCATGCCGGGCACGAAGCGCGGCTCTCGGCCGGTCGGATTTTTCAATTCGGCCCAGACGGAAGCGAGGTGGGTGGTCGGATCGAGATACGGCGCGACCGCCGAGATGGAGGTGCGGAAGACTTCGGCCGCGTAGGCGACGAGTCGCACGTCCACCGGCGTGCCGACGGCGACCCGGTGCAGATCTTTTTCCAGCACCCCGATCCGCACCCAAACCGTCGACAGATCCGCCACTTCCGCGAGGTGCTCGGTCGGTTCCACGACCCGGCCGACGGTCAGTTCGGCGTGGATCACCGTCCCCCCGACCGGCACGCGCACGGGGAGGGTCAAGTCCGGACTGGCCGTCCCGCGCTTGAGGATCGCGTCGAGCGACTCGGCATCCAGTCCGAGCGCCAGCCACTTGCTGCGGGCCACGACGGCTCCGTTCCGGGCTTGCGCCAGCTTCGATTCCGCGTCGATGAGGATTTGACCCGCGACCGCTCCGCCCTCGACCAAGGGCCGCAGTTCCTTCACCACTTTTTCGCCGAGCGCCACTTCGGTCTGCGCCGTGACCGCTTCGAGTTGGAGCGTGTCTAGGTCCAGACTCCGCACTTCGGCCACGACCTCGCCGACCCGGACCGTCTGTCCGGGTACGACGTTCACTTTGACGATCCGCCCGGGCAGACGCGCCGTCGCAAACCCGTGGTGCGTCCAAGGCAATTCGACCGCGGCGTACGCGAGCAGTGTACCTTCGACCGGACTCTCTTCGACATCCGCGGTCATCACGGCCAAACTGTCCCGCGCGGCCGGGGTCAGGAGAAGATGGCCGCGGGCCACGTCCACTTGGACCCCTTTCGTCGGCAGCGGCGCATGGCCCTCGTGGGCCATCAGGACGGTGACGCAAACGGTGAGGAGCGCAGCCGACGCGAGAATCGCCGGTCGTGCGAATCGGCGGTGGGGCGACGGCAGATCACTCGGTTTTGTACGCATGGCATTACCGGCGTGGTGCTGAGTCGGTCGGCGGAACGTTCCGAAAAGCCGGGCCGGCCGCGGGTGCGGGCGGCCCGGTGGGTTTGCTTCACAGCTTGGGCGCGTCTTGGCCCGACACGTTGGCCACGGCCAACGCGAGGGACGAGACGATACCGCTCAGCAATTTCTTCGACATGATTCGACCCCTTGAGAAAGTTTGTGGATCCGTGGTTCTCGACGATGCCCACCGGGCGATCCGATCCGGTAGGAAGCAGGCTTAAAGCCCGCGTGTATTCGCCAGCCGCCCGGCGCGATCGCGCCGGAAAGCGGATCATTTCTTGATGTAAAACTCGGGCGGCTGAATCTCGCCGGGCTTGTCTTTGGCGAGGGCCACATACTCCTCGATGCACGGAATGCAGCAGAATTCGTACGACTTCCCGCCGATGATCCAGGTGAACTTGGGGTTCGCCTTCGTCTTCGAGATGGGGCAGATCTTCTCGCCCGATTTCGGATTGTCGTCGTGCTGGGCGCGGATGCCCTTGTATTTCACGGTCGGCACCGTGTTGCCGTTGGCGACGATGTCCGCCGCGGTGTACGCTCCGCCGGGGGTGAGGAAAAGCGCCCTCTCCTCGTCCGTGCCCTTTTTGGCCGGCATTTCGGAATCGCGCGCTTGGGCCGCCGCGTTGGAGAACGCGATGCGGAACCGCTCGCCATTCACGGTGATGTTGTTGACGGTGATCTGGACGTTCTTCCCGACCAGATCTTTGGGGAGGGTCGCCACGAACTGCGAAGTCTTCCCTTTCGCGTCCCCCGCTTGTGGCTCCGAGCGGAGCGTCATCTTGTCCGAATCGGTCGCGCCCTCCGGCGTGACGTAGGCGATGAGATCCTGCACCTCGACCTCCTGAATGCGGGCCTCGTCCTTGCCGAGCATGTGCAGGCGGACCACGCCGCCCTTCTCGAAGACCGCCTCCGCGTGGTAGCTATCCTTCCCGAGCGATACGAGGATGCC
>JANXTU010000020.1 GCA_025352235.1 Fimbriiglobus sp. | reverse complement strand
CGACCTCCGTAAGGAACTCTGCCTACCCGCGCAGGGCGGTCGCCCGATGGGCGGCGGCACGGCGACCCCACCGGACGCCGAAGCCCTGAAGAAATTCGCCGAGAAGTCCAAGCCGATGACCGAAGCCGCGATGGAGAAGTCCGTCAAAGCCCTGACCGCCGATCAGCAGAAGAAGTGGACCGAAATGATCGGCGTGAAGTTCGACACCAGCAAGCTCACCGCCCGCCCGATGCGCATGGCGAACTGAGCGAACGGCTAGAGCCTTTTCGATTTTGATCGTAGCGGAAGTCGCCAGACTTCCGTGCTTTCACAGGCCGGAAGTCTGGCGACTTCCGCTACGATCAAATCGAAAATGCTCCAGAATAAAACCTGGTAGGTTGGGAGAAGTGGGCCGGCGAGTTCCGAAGGGACACGCCGGTTTTTTCGTGGCGTTTGCTACCCTTGGTGACTCTGGGTCACGGCGCGGATTTGGGCGCTTGTACTTCCGCCAAGGAATACTGGCGCGGTTTGTAGCGAATCCTTCAAGTGCAAGGTTTACAAGGCCCTACCGAACGCTTCGGAGCCGGAGCGACTCGCGCAAAGTCCTGAAATACGTGGAGATCAGGACCATCGCCCGGAATGATTCGGTTTTGGCACGCGGGGTGCATTTCCCTATTTCGTCCGACAATCGACAATCCCCGGAGCCGAGCCATGACCACATACGCCAGCAAGACCCAAGTCAAACTGACCCGCAAACAAGACGTCGAAGCGATGCTCCGCGACATCGCCCTCGTCATGCGGCTGACGCAAAAAGTGAAGGCGAGTATCCTCGCCGACCAAGCCATGCCAACCGGCGGCCGCTTCTCCGCGAGCGAAGAAACGACTTCGGAGTCGGAAGCCTTCGCTATCGCCTAATCGAGGCGCGGAAGACTAACCACAGAGGCACAGAGAAAGCAACACGAAGAACCATTTTTTGACTCCGCATTTCTTGTCTTCTCTGTGTCTCTGTTCCTCTGTGGTTAGTCCGGTTCCGCGCTTTACAAGGCTTTGAGCTTCTTCAAACCCGTCTTCGCCACGTCCAACGGATCTTGTTTCCAGTAGGTCGCGTTGAACAATTCCAGCGATAGATGACCCTTGTAATTCATCTCGCGCAGCGAAGCCAATATCTCCTTGAGTGGAGCGCTCCCGTCGCCTGGGTAGACGCGGTCGGCGTCAACGATCTTGCCGCGCTCGAGCTTCGGGTAATCGTTGATGTGGAAGATGCCGATGCCGTTGGCCCCAAGTAGTTTCAAGCCGGCGAAGTCACTACCACCTTTGTAAAGATGGTAGACGTCCGGCAGCACCGCCCCGCCGTCCCGGCCGCACTCCATCGCCACGAGCATCGTCTCGCCGAGTCGGGAGAGCGACCGCGAAAACCCCCAGACCTCGACGATGGGCCGCACGCCGATTTTCACCCCGACTTCCAACAGGGCCTTGTAGCGATCCGCCGCGACGAGCGGGGCGACCGGCTCGGTGTAATTCGGATCGTCGCGCCGACTGGTACCGCCCGTGGCCCCCGTTGGCGGCGCCGCGATTTGGGCGCACCCCACGGCGAGGACTTTGTCCATATCGAGCTTGGCTTGTTCCAAACCTTTTTTGCGACGCCCGGCATCTTCGACGATCCACTCGGCGAAGCCGATGGCGTTCGGCACCGCCAGCCCCGCATCGGCGAATCGCTTCTTGAGGTCGGCGAGGGTGCCGCCCCCCTTCACGTATTCGTCGAGTTCAGCGATCCACGGTTCGATGGCGGAATAGCCGGCTTTCGAGGCGATGCCGATCGATTCCACGATCCCCCGCGACTTGCCCCACTGCCCCTCCGCGAGCCGGATGGTGCTGGTGTTCAAACAATATTTGAACTCGGACTTCGGCGATTCGGGCCTCGGCTCGACCGCGAATAGCGGGGCGGCGGCGAGTGCCCCGGCGGTGGCGAACACGGCGCGTCGGGTGGGTCGGACGTTCATTGCGGCAATCCTCTATTTCTTCTCGAACAACTTCGGAAAATCCTTCGGTTGCACCGGCTTCGTTTCCTTTGGCAGCGTGATCTTCTCTTTCAATTTCGCCGTGGTGTTCTCGGTGTCGCCCCCGGTGATCAAAAAGAAGCGGTCCTTCTCCTTCGTCAACCCCGCGTCGATATTCAACACGGGATTACTATCGCCGGTGAAGCGGGCCTCGAGAATCGGCTTCCATTCGCCTTCGGCGTTGCGAACCCAACCGTTTCCGTAATCGGCACGGCGGGCGAGGGTCGCCGAGACTTTGTTCCGGCGAAAATCTTCGACGAACGAATAGTAGCCATCGAGTCGCTTCTGCTTGGCGATGGTGGAAAAGGTGACAAGGTGTTTCCACTCATTCTTTTCGGGGAGGTAGAAGTAGCCGCTGAACGCGGTGCGATCCGGGCCGTCCGGTGCGGCCGCGACGAGGAAGCGGTAGGTGGCTCCGATCTTCCAATCGAAATCGAAAAACGATTGGCCGCCGGTGCCTTCGCCGCCGAAGCGACCGACGCGCACGGCGTCGCCTTTGTGCAGCGTCTTCACTCGCTTTTCGTAGGGGACCGACTTCGGATCGTCGCCCGCGGTCGGATCCCACACCGAGAAGATGACGATTTTCTTGCCGTCGGCTAGCTCTTGGATTCCGAAGTAACCCGAGTTGAATCCGCAGGCGCAGAAGTAGGTGCCTGGCGCCGACGTGCGGACGGTCGCTTCCGCGTAGAACGCAGTCCCAGCTTCGGCGGTATACCCGAGGTGCACCGATCGGCAGGCGATCCCTTTGAGTTTTTCATCGGCGTGGGCGTACGAGACCGACAGCAAAAAAAGGATCGGAGTGGCGAGGAGTCGCATGGCAAGAGTCCCGAGTTGTATCGACGAAAAGGGCCCGCCGGCATGATACCAGCGGGCCATCAAGAATGCGCGGATCGGATTCGCTCACTTGTCGTCTTTCTTCTCTACCTTCTTCGCTTTCTTCATCACGTAGACGTGGTGGCCGTTGTCTTTGGTGCTCGTGTAGTCTACCGGGCGGGCCCCGTCCGGAGTCGGGTTGTAGGCGAGCTTCATCGTTTCGCCGTCGATCTCGACGATGCCTTTGGCTTTGGCGCCCTTGAAGCCTTCCGGCTCCAAGATTTCGAGTTCGACCGCGACCGGGCGGGCTTTCGCATCGACCGAGTACTTGAACACGAACGTCGCGTCGGCGGTCTTCATCGTGATCTTGTCGGCGGTGTATTCCGCGACGTCCTTCAGCTTGTCGGCATCGATTTTCTCGCCGGCCCGAGTGCCGCCCGTGAACGACCAGCTACCCACGAGCGCTTTGGCGTCGAATTCGGCCGGCTTTTTGTCTTCGGCCGACACGGCCACCGTGGCGATCAAGGCCACGGCCAATGTGCGAATCCAGAACATGCGAGTCCCCTTTCCAAAACGATCCGAGACATGACCGATGTGCGGATCGTCCGCATTCGGTCAGGCCATCGTAGGCGCGGGATCGGACGGGGCCAAGACCTTCAACAAAGCTTCATAACGTGACTAAGGCGCTGCTCCACGTCAGCCCGCCACCGAAAGCCACGAGCAGCAGCGTATCGCCGGGTTTGCAGCGGCCGGCGCGGACCGCTTCGTCGAGCGCGATTGGCACCGACGCCGCCGAGGTGTTGCCGTATTTGTCGAGGTTGACGACGACCTTTTCGGCCGGGAAGTCCAAATCTTCGAGGGCCGCATCGATGACGCGCACGTTCACCTGGTGCGGGACGATCAGGCTCAATTCTTTACCGAGCCGCTTGCAGTCGGCGAGGGCCAGCTCCACCTGCGCCCGCAATTGCGTGACGGCGAATTTGAAAACCTCTCGGCCGTTCATGCGTAGGTAGCGCAGGTTCGGCAGGGCCATCGAACCGGGCGGCGGGTTCGGCGTCACCAGGCTCGGCACTTGGATCAACTCTTGACGCGAGCCGTCGGCGAAGAGGCGGATATTGAACAGTCCGCGCGCCGGGTCGGTCGACGCGCCGAGGACGACCGCCCCGGCGCCGTCTCCAAAAAGGATGCAGGTGTTGCGGTCGCTGAAGTCGGTGACGCGGCTGAGCACCTCGGCCCCGACCACAAGGACGGTTTTGGCCGAGCCGGTGCGGATGTACTGCTCGGCGACCGACAAGGCGTAGACGAACCCAGAGCAGGCGGCGGAAATGTCGAACGCGGGAACCGTCCGGCAATCGAGGTACGACTGGATCAAGCAGGCAGTGCTCGGGCACATCAAGTCGGGCGTCACGGTCGCGCAGACGATCAAATCGATTTCGCCGGGTGCGACCCCGGCCGCCGAAAGGGCTTCGCGGGCCGCGAGGGTTCCCATCGTCGCGGCGGTGTCGCCGGGGCCGGCGTGCCGGCGCTCGCGGATACCGGTGCGCGTGCGGATCCACTCGTCGGACGTATCGAGGGATTGGGTGAATTCGTCGTTGGGGACGATGCGGGGCGGGACGTAGCTGCCCGTGCCGCGGATGGTCGCATTAATGGGTCGTTCCATGCGGCGCGCCCGCCACGGGTCGGGTTCGGAGGGGGATTCCTAACCACTGATGTACCGTTTGACGATTCGATTCGCCATGGAAAAATGGCTCGCGGCCGGTCAGCCCGACGCGGCGGTGCGGGCGGCGCGGATGCGGGCGAGGAGGTTTTGCTTGGCGATGGCGGCCGGGTCCATCGCCGGGGCGGGGGTGATCGAGGCGATCTCTTTCAAGGACGCTTTCTCCGGCGGGGCGTATTTCGCCTCGGCCGTGTTGTCCGCTTCCCGGTCGAGAATGCTCTCGTCTTCGTTGGTCACGGCTTCGCCGTACATTTTTTGAATGTCGCTGAGCTTGACCGTGCGGTCGAGTTTGACGAACAAAATTTCGTCGTACGGGACAAAGAACGCCCGCCCATCGTCGTTGGTGCCCATCTCGCGGCCGCGGACGACGAAATAATCCGCCTCATAGCGGATGACCAAATCGAGCGTGATCGACGAATTGTACCGGAGCGTCAGCACCGTCTTCGCGATGTCGACTTTCGGGATCTTCGTGATCAAATCGTAAACGGTGTCGCGAAGCATGTCAGATTCGCTCCGTCGAAAAGCGGGCGGCCAATTCCAAATGCGTCGGCGGTTGCGTGAACGCGCGGTAGACCCGGACTTGCAGGACCGCCAAAGCCGCGCCGCCGACGCCGCAGACCCAGCGCCAATCGAATCCGTTCGACGATCCTGCGTCGGCGGCGACTTGGATCGCCGCGACGAGCAGCGCCGTGGCGAGCAAAACGCCGATCATCAGCGTGACCGGAACGCGGCCGAGATCCCGGTAATCGCGGCGGTACGGCTTCAGTTCTACGCGGTCGCCGAGGCGCCGCCAGATTTTGGTGTAGACCTCGTCCGCCGTTTCGTGGTCGGCGAATTCGATCACCACGCTGGCCTTCGGGGCTTGGCCCCGCAAACGGATCGCACCGGAGCCCTCGCCGTGCAAATATTCGAGTATCAATGCGTTGGCGAGCAAATCGAAGCGGACGCGCGAAACGTTCGCCAACTCGATGACCGTGCCGAACGGGCCGAACGCCTGTTCAAAATCGGCCCCGGTATGAATCGCCGCAATGGCGTCTGCCCGGACGTTCGCCCCCGCCGGGGCCACATGGAGTTTCTGGAACGTCAGGGCGAGCAGAGCGTGCGACAGCACGGCCGGGGCCGACCAAACCCGCCGGCACATGAGGCCGGGGATACCGGTATCCAGAGCGGTCGAAGTCGGAGCAGCGGTGGCGATCATATTCAACGCGCTGGGTTCACAACGGGCGGTCGCACCGACCGCGCCCGTAAGCTTTTAGAACGGGTCCGGGCACCACACAACTAATTGCACGGCGAATTTTGAGTGGACACGCGGCTGCGATTCCCTTTAAACGATGATTCTGG
The DNA here is from genome assembly GCA_025352235.1 of Fimbriiglobus sp. GTDB lineage: Bacteria > Planctomycetota > Planctomycetia > Gemmatales > Gemmataceae > JALHQU01. Next base: position 19,617 of record JANXTU010000020.1, on the reverse strand, counting down.
ATGGGTTCGCCGGCGGGTTGTCCGCCGCGCGACGAAGAGGGAAGCCGGTGGGAATCCGGCACAGGGCCGCTGCTGTATTCGGTCAGGGTTCGGAAAATCTTCGCCACTGCGAGTCGATCGCGGGAAGGCCATCCGAATCCGTTACGAACCGTGAGTCAGAAGACCTGCCCATCCAGTTCGTGTTCGGTGCCTCGGCTCCAGGCGACCGGCAGGCGGACTCACACCCTCGTGCCGGCGCGTGCGCGCCGGCCCCGCCCGCCCCGTCGTCGGATTCCGCCTTGGCACCTCCTCGCCCGTCCCGGCGACTGGAGTGCCCATGTTTTCGCGTCGTAGTCCCCGCCCCGCCTTCACCCTGATCGAACTGCTGGTGGTCATCGCCATCATCGCAATCCTCATCGGCCTGCTGCTGCCGGCCGTGCAGAAAGTGCGCGACGCCGCCACCCGGATGAAGTGCCAGAACAGCCTGAAGCAACTCGGCCTCGCGCTGCACAACCACGCCGATACCAACGGCGGCAAGTTCACCGTGTCGAGCATGAAATCGTCGCCGAGCATGACGTTCACCGACTTGTACTGGTTCGGCCAAATCACAAACAACGTTTCGACGCCGCGCGTCATGGAGACGCACCTCGGCATCTTGGCACCGTACCTCGAAGGGAACAAAGCCATCGTGCAATGCCCGAACTTTAGCCCGGAGCGGGTCGCGCTGCGCTTCGACAAACCGGTGGCGAGTTACGCCTACAACGACAACTTCAGCACTTGGGACGTCGCGGGGGATACCATCGTGAACGTCAGCAATCGCCGGGGAACCTCGGCGACCATCGCCTTCGCCGATTCGGCCAACGTGCCCTATTCGGCGCCGTTCGACAAACTTCAAGAAAACTGGTACTTGTCGTCGCCGTCGCAAGGGTTCCCGAACGTCCACTTCCGGCACACCAACATCGCCAACGTCGCCTTCGCCGACGGGCACGTCGAAACCCGCACTCCGACGATCAACGGCGCCCCGTCGTGGGAGAACCCCCTGGCCACCGACTTGCGTAAGAAAGAACGGGTCTGGGACATCGGCAGCGACGACGCGCTGTTCGGCCGCGAGTAGCGGTGTCGCCGTACTGGGATGGCCGCGCACGAATTTCGTTGGCACTCGAATTGCAGTTGTTGCCGGCGTACTCGCGATACGCCGGCCCAATGGAGTTCGAACATGCTCTGGAGTAACCAATCGAAATCGGCACGGATGTCGATTTTGTACATCACTGCGGGCGCCCTGATCGACGTCTGGACGCTCGCCTACTACTTCTTCATCATGCGGCCGGAAGCCGAGGCGCATCCCGGTTCGGCCGGCGGTAGCTGGTTCTGGGTCGCCGGCTTCTTTTTCACCGGCTTGGCACTCCTCGCGATCGGACTCTTTTTGGGCAGCATCGGTCGAGCCGCGGCGAAATCCGAAGTCGTCCCCGTAGCCCCCCTTCCCGTCTCACCAGTTGTCCCGGTCGCACCAAGCCCCGTCGTTTCCAATGCCGTAACCACGGCGCCAGTCAGTACCGTGCAAACGACTGTGCCCGTGATTTGAACCACATTGCCTAGAACCGCGCATCGCCCTTCACACTCCTCATCCGGGATCGATCCATGGAACGTCGCGAATTCTTATCCGTAGTCGGCGCGATCCCGCTGCTGGCCGGGGCCGTCCACGCAGGGGCGCCCGTTGAGAAACCGGAACCGCTGCTGCGGTTCGATCCCGCTGGCGAAGTCGTCCGCGATGGGATGCGCTACCGCAAACTCGGCAAGACCGGCGAGGACGTCTCGTGCATCGGTCTCGGCGGCTTCCACATCGGCCTGCCAAAGGACGAAGACGAATCGATCAAGATCATGCGGAGCGCGATCGACGCCGGCATCAACTTCATGGACAACTGTTGGGATTACCACGACGGCCTGAGTGAACTGCGGATGGGCAAAGCCCTCAAGGACGGTTACCGCAAGAAAGTCTTTTTGATGACGAAGATCGACGGCCGCACCAAGGCGGCCGCCGCAATACAGATCGACCACAGTTTGCTCCGTCTGCGCACCGATGTCATCGATCTCGTTCAACACCACGAGATGCTCCGCATGGAAGACGCCGACCGCGTCTTCGGAGAAGGTGGGGCCCAAGAAGCCGTGGAAGCGGCCCGCAAAGCCGGGAAGATTCGCTACGTCGGATTCACGGGTCATAAAGACCCGATCGTCCATCTGCGGACGCTGGCGGTCGCCAAGGAACACGGCTTCCGCTTCGACACCGTGCAATTGCCGCTGAACGTCCTCGACGCCCACTTCCGGAGTTTCGCCCGCGCTGTCCTCCCGGAATTGGTAAGGGATCAGGTCGGCGTCCTGGGGATGAAACCGCTCGCCAGCGGCGCGATCCTGGAATCGAAATGCGCCACGGCCGTGGAGTGCTTGAACTACGCCTTGACCCTACCGACGTCGGTCGTCATCACGGGTATCGAGTCGATGGAACGCTTGACGCAAGCGTTGAAAATCGCCAAGGACTTCAAGCCGATGCCGGTCGAGGAGGTCGATGCCCTTTTGTCGCGAACGGCGAAAGCCGCGGCCAAGGGGGCCTACGAGAAGTTCAAGACCGGCGTTCAATTCGACGGCACCGCGACGCATCCGGAGTGGCTCGGCTGATCGATTCCCCGCATCAATTCTCCGAGTGTCGTGGACCGCTTGACGGCTTCGAACCCCGTGAAGTTTCCGTACCTCGCCGCCAGACTCAGCCACTGCTTCAACCGCCGGAGCAGCCGGCCCCCTTCGGCGTCGTAGTGCTCGCGAGAGCAGACCACGAGCCGATTGAGTAGCGCCGCCCAATCCACCTCATCGGCCGCACCCCGCGCTCGCAAACCCAACTCGATCGCCACTTGCATCGCCAGTCCGGGGTTCGCGAGCGCTCCGCGGCCGAGCATGAAGTGCCGGCACCCGGTCGCATCGCGGCAGCGTTGAAAATCGTCCCGCGTCCAAATATCGCCATTGGCGACCACGGGGATTTTCAACCGCGCCCGGACCCGGCCGATGGGTCCCCAGTGGATCGGCGGGGCATACCCGGCTTCGCGCGTGCGGCCGTGTATCGTGATCCAACTCGCGCCGCCTTCCGCCGCCATCTCCGCGTTCTCGTCGATGGCATCGAGCGTGTCCCAGCCCAACCGCAATTTCGCCGAGACGGGAATGTCGTTCGGCACCGCCGCACGGACCGCCGCAACGATCTCGCGGATCCGCAGCGGAAATTTCAACAGAGTCGCCCCGCCGTCGTGCCGGTTGACGGTTTTCGCCGGGCAACCGAAGTTGATGTCGATCGCCCCGGCCCCGAGTTCGCAGGCCACGAGTGCGGCCCCGGCCATGCGCCCCGGATGGCCACCGAGGAGTTGGACTTGCACCGGCATGCCCGAGGCTGTCCGCGCCGCGCGGATCAGTTCCGGGATGTGTTTGAGGAAGACGTGTTTGGGCGGGACCAGCTGGGCGACCCGCAGAAACTCGGATACGCCAAACGTGAAGACCCCCGATTCCCCCTGCACCGCCCGCATCGGCGCGTCGGTCACCCCTTCCATTGGGGCGAGAATCAGTGCGGGAGTGTGCGGAGAAAGCATAACTACAAGATAGCGATACCGCCCCCGTCGCTTAGGTCAGTACGGCTTTCACGAGTTCGCCGTGGACGTCGGTCAGTCGCATATCGCGGCCGCCGAAGCGGAAGGTGAGCTTCTTATGGTCGATGCCCAAGAGATGTTGCAAGGTCGCGTGGAAGTCATGCATTTCGACGCGATCCTTCACGACCTTGTAACCGAAGTCGTCGGTGGCCCCGTGGTGGACGCCGCCCTTCACTCCGCCGCCGGCCATCCAAATGGTGAAGCCGAATTGATTGTGATCCCGGCCGTCGCCGCCCTGCGCGAAGGGGGTGCGCCCGAACTCGCCGCCCCAAATGACGAGCGTGTCTTTCAACAGTCCCCGGGCTTTCAGATCTTTCAACAGCGCCGCGATCGGCTGATCGACAGCGAGGGCGTTTTTGGTGTGGCCGTCTTTCAAACCGCTGTGCTGATCCCAGCGATCGGTGCCGACGCTCGGGCAGGTGAGTTCGATGAACTTGACGCCGCGTTCGACGAGCCGGCGCGCCAGCAGGCACTCGGTGCCGAACGTGACCGTCGGTGCGTACTTGGAATCGAGGCCATAGCTGGCTTTCGTTTCCTTGGTCTCCTTGGCGAGGTCCATCAGTTCCGGCACGGCGGCTTGCATGCGGAAGGCGGTCTCGTAGTTGGCGATGGCCGATTCGATTTCGTCGCTGCCGGGGCCGCGGATTGCATCGAGCTTCTTCATCAGATTGAGTTTGGCCTTCTGCCGGTCCTCGGTCGCTTCGAGGCGGTTGACGTTGGCCACGGGTGGATTGGCGGCGCGGAACACCGAGCCTTGGTGCGCCGCCGGCAAAAAGCCGCTGTTGAAGTTGTCGAGTCCGCCGGGCGGAATCAACCCACCGTTGAGGATTACGAAGGTGGGGAGGTCCTTATTGCCGGTGCCGAGGCCGTAGCCGCACCACGCGCCCCAACTCGGCCGGCCTTGGACGCCGGCGCCGGTATGGAGGAAGTAATTGGCGCTCGTATGCTCCGGGAATTTGGACACCATCGAATGGATGAACGCGAGGTCGTCGACGCACTCAGCCACGTGCGGGAACAATTCGCTGACCCACGTCCCACTCTGGCCGTATTGTTTGAACTTCCACGGCGACGCCATGACTTTGCCGACGTTGGCGAACTGCGTCGGTTCGACCTTTTCGAGAACCTTGTGCGGGTCTTGACCGTTGAATTTTTCGAGCTTCGGTTTGTAGTCGAACGTATCGACTTGCGACGGCCCGCCGTCCATGTAAAGGAAGATGACCGACTTGGCTTTCGCCGGATGGTGCAGCGCCGGGATTTTGGTTTCTGCCCGCGACTCCTCGGCGAGCATCGCGGCGAGCGCGAGAGCCCCGAAGCCATTGGACGAGCGCTGCAACCATTCGCGGCGAGTCGGGAACACGGGGGAACCTCAGATTTTTGTAGCGGAAGTCGCCAGACTTCCGTCGAGCTCACGGAGAACAGGCAGCGGAACTCTGGCGAGTTCCGCTACGATCGCTAGCGGATGTAGATGAATTCTTTGACGTTGAACAGCATGTGACCGAGGTCGGCCCACGACTTCACGTCCTTCTCTTGAGCTTTCACAAACTCACTGCAAGTCTCCCGTTCAATGACCGTGGGCAATCGCCCGAAGGCACTCACATACATCCCATCGATCCGCTCGGCGGTCGTACCAGGCTTCGCGAGTATCGCCTTCGCCCACACTTCGGCTTGTCCGTAGACGAAGGGATCGTTCAGCAGAATCAGCGCCTGTGCGGGGACGTTCGACACCTGCCGGCGGCCGACGGTGCTGAACGGGATCGGCGTGTCGAAGGCGAGCAGGAACGGCGATAAGAAGTTCCGGCGCACCGCGAGGTAGATGCTGCGCCGGCCATTGCCATCGAGCGGCCCGGTGCCGGGGCGGCCGCGGCCATCGAGGAACGGCGTGAGGAAGATCGGCACGCTCTTTCCTTCCATCTTTGGGTCGAGCCGGCCGCTGACGGCGAGCATCCCGTCGCGGATCGCTTCGCCTTCAAGGCGCTTCAGTCGGAACTTGTGCAGAAGGACGTTCGACGGATCGACTTTGTCCGCGGCGGGATCGCCTTCGGAACTCATGCGGTAGGCGTCGCTGAGGACCAACTTGCGGATCAGTCGCTTGATACTCCAGCCGTCCTTGACGAACTCGGTCGCCAAGTGGTCGAGCAATTCCGGGTGTGTCGGCGCTTCGCCGAGGAGACCGAAATTGTCCGGCGTCGGCACGAGACCTCGACCAAAGAGTTGATGCCAGACGCGATTGACCGCGATTCTCGAAGCGAACGGATTCTGCTTCGGATCGGTCCATTGGTATGCGAGCTCGAGTCGGCCGCTGCCGGTGGTGTGCTTCAAACCAGCGGTGCCGGCGAGCGCTTCGAGCGAACGGTGCGGCACCACCGCGCCAGGGGTTCGCGGATTCCCGCGGACGAAGACGGTTTCGTCGACGGGCGTGCCATCCCATTGGGCGAGCGCGATCCGCGATTCCCACTTCACGCCTTGGGCGAGGATCTTTTCCGCGGCGCGGACGCCTGCGGCGATGGACTCGATCGCTCCGGCATCCGGCGCGTTCGCAATCTTGAAAACCACCGGTGGCAAACCGGGCGGCTCGTCCGACTGGACCACCATCGCCACAGCGAAGTCGGTCCGCAGATCGGCGCTCAGTTCGACGTGGAGTCGTTGGCCGACATAGCCCGCGACGCTCTGCCCGACCCAGCGGTAGTCGTCGGCATTCGGGATGGCCTGGAGGAGGCCCCCGTGCAGTGGCCCGGCGAGGACGGTGTGCCCGTTGACGGCGGCGTAAGCCGTACCGCCGCCGCGAACGAGGTAGTACAGGTTCTTTTTGGTCAGCACGAAATTCGGCGTGCGAATGCTATAACCGACGCGGTTGGTTTTCCCGAGTGGCCCGTAGTCGCCGGCCGATTCGCCCGAGGTTTTCAAACCGGCCCAAAAGGGGTCGAACACCGCAGCGGCGTACGGCTCGACGCGCGGTTTACCGGCTTTCAAATTGAGAGTGCCGGCCCGGCGCGGCGTGCTGCCGAAGGTCACATCGTCGGGGAGCCACGGGGCGCCGGGCGCCGAGTAATCGACGACGATTTCGGATTTTCCTGTCCGCGCGGTCGGAGGTGTATTCGCCGAGATCGGCGCGATTCCGATCTTCTGGGCGAGTTCGTTCGCCGTCGATTCCCGGAGCTTGGCCAACTCCGCCGCGATTTTGCGATTGGCCTCCCAGCCATCGACACGCGCTTGGCGGTACGCGCTCGCTTCGACGATGCCGTAGAGGGCGTAGTAGTCCTTGGTGCCGATCGCGTCGAACTTGTGATCGTGGCAGCGGGCGCAAGCGACCGTCAGTCCGAGGAATGCCTTCGAGACCACATCGATGCGGTTATCGAAGCGGTCGGCTTGATCTTGGCGGATGTCGACCGGCGAGTGCACTTCTTCGCCGAGGTGCCAGAAACCGGAACCGACGAGCGATTCGTTGACGCCAGTTTTAGGATTCACCCGCGCTTTCGGCAGCACGTCCCCGGCGAGTTGCTCGCGGACGAATTGATCGTACGGCACATCGGCGTTGAGCGCCCGGATCACGTAGTCGCGGAATTGGAACGCGTTGGCGATGTCCGGTTCGAATTCGTGCCCCCGGCTCTCGGCGTAGCGCACGAGGTCGAGCCAGTGCCGGGCCCAGCGCTCGCCGAATTGCGGCGAGGCCAGCAGGCGATCCGCGGCTTTGGCGAACGCATCGGGGGAAGTGTCGGCGTCGAAGTCGGCGAGTTCCTTCGGTGTCGGCGGCAGTCCCGTGAGCACGAAGGTCACGCGGCGCAGCCAGATCGGTTTGCTAGCGGCCGGCGCGGGTTTGAGATTCTTCTCGGTCAACTTGGCGATCAGGAAACGATCCACCGTGGTGGAACCGGCGTTCGCGGGCACGGCGGGGTTTTGCACCGGTTGCCAGCACCAGTGCTCGGCCTTGCGTTTGGCGAGGTCGAAGCCGTTCTTGGTTTCGACCGCCGAAGTATCATTCGGCCAGACGGCCCCGTCCTTCACCCACTGTTCCAAGTCCCGGATCGCCGCATCGGATAACTTCCCGCTCGGCGGCATTTGCAGATCGGTGTTGGCGTAGCGGATCGCTTCGATCAATTTGCTCTTGGCCAAGTCGCCGGGGACGACCGACGGGCCGTTGTCGCCGCCCTTCAGCAGTGCCGCGCGGCCATCGGTGCGCAGGCCCCCTTTGGGCTCTTTCCCCTTAGTGGCTTTGGCATCGCCGTGACACTTGGCGCAGTGCTCCACGAGCAGCGGTCGGATCTTCTGTTCGAAGAAGTCGGCCGGCCCGTCGGCCTTCGCCGATGCGGATGCGATTAGCAGACTCGCGGTGAGCCAATAACGTGCGACGGGCATGTGTGCCGTCTCCGAAGGGCGGTATGTCAATATAGCCGAGGAAAGCATCGGCACACCCGCAAATTTCTCACCGCGCCAACGTTTCGGGCCGGTGGATTGTTAAGAGCATCGGAATCGCCCCCCGCGCACGAGGAACCGCCATGCCCCGTTTTATGCTCGCATTCATCGTCTCAGCATTCGCTTGGGCCACCGCGTGGGCGGAGGCACCGAAGCCCGCACCCAAGGTCGTAGCGGAAGCGGACAGCTTCGCGGACTTGGTCCACAAGCTGCATACGCAGAAAGTCAAATTCCCGAACTCCCTCAAAGACACGCCCCTGCGCACGCTGAAGGAGCAGCTCGAAAGGGAGTTTGAGATCACCTTCGTCGTCCGCGAAGACCTGTTCAAATTGCAGGATCAAGCCGACGGCGAGATCATGGACCGCAAATTCAAACTCGACACCAACCTGAGCGGCATCCCGTTGGAAGCCTTCTTGCGATTGGCCCTCCAAGACATCAAGGCGACATTCCTCGTCCGCAAACACTACATCGAAATCACAACTTGGGAGGCGGCGGTCGCCCATTCCGACGATCTCGTCATCGCGCAAATTCTCAAGGAAGGGAATCCGGAAGCGAAGCTATTTTCGGTCCGCGATTTCATCCGCGATACGCCGTTGGTGAGTACCGTCGTCAAAAACCGCCCCTTCGAGCACGCCGTCGGCGAATTGGCCGACACTTACGGCTTCACCGTCGTCGTGGCTGTGCAAGCCGTCGATCTGTCGAAGACGAACGTGTCAGCCCGGTTGATGAACGTCCCTTTCCCGACCGCGCTCGAGGTGCTGGCCCTGAACGCCGGGTTGAAGGTCGTGCGCCGGGACAACACGTTCATCGTGACAACCGCGGAACACGCCGCCAATATGAAGACGAAGTCGCTCAAACCCGCGAAGAAGTGAGACCGATGGGCCGGGATCGAAAATCGGGCCGTCGCGAACCGGGCTGTCCGGATCGCGACGGCCGTTCGCATTACATCGGCACGGCGACACCGCGATCCCGCAACGGGTGGTGCGACTTCGCCGACAGGAGTTTCCGATGGCTACTCTTCAAGAAGTCCAAGCGGTGATGACCGGATTCCCGCAGTCGCTGACGTGGGGGAACTTCCGCCTCGTGCAAGCCTCCCCTACTCCGCCGCACGCCGCGCAGGTGAGCGCCGGTTTCTCGATGGGCGGGTGGTCGGTGCAACTGGTGAACGGCGAATACAACGTCCGCGGCGCCCGGGTCTCGGTCGCGGCGCAGGCCAACGGGTCGTGGGCGACGGCCGCGGCCCGCACCGACGCCAACCTGCTCCTGCACGAGCAGGGGCACTTCGACATCACCGGCCTGATCGCCCGCGATCTGATCGGAAAGGTCCTCGATCTGTCGTTCGACCAGTCCGTCATCGCCGTCTGTATCGGCTCGGGCGATACCGCGAACTCTCAGCTGCGCTACGTCACCCGGCTGTTCCAGGCGGATGTGACCCGCTTCGGCCAAGAGGCCCGCGACCTGCTCGCCCGCCTGAACACGAATCCGAACACGCAAGCCGACGGGCTGTACGACTCCCAGACCAACCACGGGTTGAACGCGACCGCTCAGCGGACGTGGAACGACCGGATCCGGCGGATCAAGGCGTCGAACGACAGCCTCGAGCTCATGCTCCGGATCGAAGGACTTCTGCGGTAATCGCCCGATCAATCCAGCCGCCGCCGAGGACGCGGGCGCCATCGTAGAATGTCACGGCTTGCCCCGGCGAAATCGCCGATTGCGGCTCGGCGAAATTCACAATTGCCCCGCCATCGGAGGTGGCTTCCACGGTGGCTGCGGTCGCGGCGGTGCGGTAACGGATCTTGGCGAGACAATTCAGCGGCGCATCCGTCGGCGGGTCGATGAGCCAGTTGATGTCGGTGGCCCGCAAACCATTCGCCAGTAATTCCTCGGGATCGCCGACGATCACCTCGTTCGTCTCGGGGACGATGTTCAAGACGAAGCGCCGTTTGCCGGCCGCAACACCCAAGCCTTTGCGTTGGCCGATGGTGAAGCGGTCGATGCCGTCGTGGTCGCCCAGGATCGTGCCGTCGGAATCGCGGATGACCCCGGCCGTCACGGCTTCGGGGCGACGTTTGCGGACGACGTCGGTGTGATCGCCCGACGGCACGAAACAGATTTCGACGCTGTCCGGCTTGGCCGCGACGTTCGTCAGCCCCGCCTCGCGGGCGAACTCGCGGATCTGCGGTTTCAGATAGCCACCGACTGGGAAGAGCAGGTGCGGGAGCACTTCGCGTTTGATGCCGTGGAGGACGTACGATTGATCTTTGTCCGGGTCGGCCCCCCGGTGCAACGCTGGTTCGCCGGTCGGACCGGGCAGAATTTGGGCGTAGTGCCCGGTGGCGATAAAATCGGCCCCGAGTTGTTTGCCGAACGTCCAGAGTTGGCCGAACTTCAACCAGTTGTTGCAGACGACGCACGGGTTCGGGGTGCGGCCCTTCAAGTATTCGTCCGCGAAGTAGTCGATGATCTTGTCGAACTCTTTCTCGAAGTTCAACGCGTAGAACGGTAGGTCGAGCTTATCCGCGACGCGGCGGGCATCGTTGGCGTCGATGGCGGAACAGCAACCTTTTTTGTTGTCGCGGCGGGTATCGAGTTCGTCGGTGTGGATACCGGTGCGCATGAAGAGGCCGATGACTTCGTAGCCCTGCCGCTTGAGCAGCACTGCCGCGGCGGAACTGTCGACACCGCCGCTCATGGCGAGAACAACGCGACCGGGCACTGGGAAATCCTCTCGGGGCAATCGGATATTGTATGCGGATTGTGGCGGCACGTTTCCCAACGTGTCGGTGATAATTCGGTTTTCCGACACGTTGGGAAACGTGTCGCCACAACGCTCCGCTCACTTCGATTCAGTTTTCCGACACGTTAAGAACCGTGTCGCCACAACGCTCCGCTCACTTCAACTTCGGCAGTTCCTTCTTCACGAAGTCCATGCGCTGCTTCATCCGCTCCTTGTCTTGCTTGGCGTCGTTCTCGAACGACTTCGCCCAGTCTTTGTTGGTCTTGGCCAATTCGTCGCGGGTGTGGTTGATCCACGCGTCCATTCGCTTCAAGAAGTCGGGGGTGAAGTGCTTCTCCATCAGTTCTTTGTAAGCGGCGATGGTCTTCTTCTTGCCTTCGTCGTTTTCCAGAATCGCGCGCGACACGAGGGCACCGGCGCCGGGCCAGATGCTTTCGTTCGGGTTGCCGAACATTTGGTCCATCCCATGCGGGATGAACACGGCCTTGCCGTCCTTCGGTGGGAAGTAGAGCCGGTAGTTGTTGCGGTTCCGAACGTAGCCGTCCCAATCGGTGGCGAGAAATTGCAGGGCCACATCTTTGGCGAAGAGATCGACGTTCACCAGCTTTTCCACGGCTTCGTAGCGTTTCTTGTTGTCGCCGATTTGGCACGCCGTCGCGAGTGCTTTCAAGTCTTTACCCTCGTTGCCGGGGCCGTGGTCGAGTTTCAATTTCTGATCGATGTCCTGAAGGAAGCCACCGTCATAGAGGTTCCCACCCGTGGCACCGGGGAAACTCCGCTCGACGAAATGCCCGTTGTAGCCCTCCTTCAACACGTACAGCCCAACTTTGCGACCGTTGAGTTCGACGACCGCGTGCGCGGCCCGCGCCGTCGGCAAGCCCATCGCCTTAGCCAATTCGGAGCAGGCGATCTCGTTCAGATACCCACCGTCTTGCACCGAGTTGTTCAGGTGGAGCTTGTCGAGCCCGGAGTAGGTTTGATCCTTCACAAATTTGTCGAAGTTCAACGTCAGCGCCGGTTTGTCGTCCCAATTGCGGAAGGACCCGGCCGCGCCCTTCAAATGGATCGCGACGTCTTTGTAAGTCTTGTCCCCGACCGCGACGGTCGCGCGCACGTACTTCTTGGGTTCCGCCTTCAGCAGTTTCAAGTTCGCATCGTCGACGGTGATTTTGAACGTCGGCAGCGGCGCGCTGATCTTGAACACCTCGGCCGTGGGGTCGGCCTTGGTCTGGGCGAAAGCGGGCGTCGCGGCGGCGACGGCGAGGATCAATAGCGAGATTCGAAACATCGGCTCCTCCGAGGACTCACGGGGCGGACGGTGTCATTGTGCGATGGATGGCTCGCCGGACGCAACCGCGAACCTGTGGCGACACGTTTCCCAACGTGTCGTGGACCGCTGGGGGATTCCTCTTCCGCGATTTTTATAGACCGGCACGTTGGGAAACGTGCCGCCACACCGATGCACCCCTCACAGCGATTCTAAGCTTTCGACCAACTGATCCAGCACGGTCTCGTCGGTTTTCGGGTTGAAGAATACGGCTTTCCACGCGGGGATTTCGATGCCGTGGGGCCGGTAGCCGAAATTGGTCGTGTAGCTCAGGCGGGCGTCGATCGCCGGGTCGAGGGAGTAGTTGCGCTTGCCGAAGAGTCGCTTCACTTCGCCGAAGTAGCGCTGCCTTTCTTCGGGCGGGAGTTCGCCGCGCTCGAGTTTGTCAAATATCGCCGCGGCGTCGCGGCCCTTGGGCAACACCCACCAGACGACGCTCGGCCCGCAAGTTTCGGCGTTGAGGACTTTGCAGTAGTCAAGCTTCGCCAACCGCTGTTTCAACCCGTGGGCCAGTTCGAGCGACCGCGCCGTGAGCATTTGAAACCCGGTGAGGCCGATGCCGTTGAGGGAGGCCATGACGGCATAAGGCCCCAAGCCGGGCCGGGAGCATTCGAGCGTGACGAGCGCGGGATCGCGCCGGCTGTCGGCCTCGGCGAAATAGGGCGTGTCCGCGACATCCCGGGCCAAATATTTGAGGTCGGCACGGCGGTTCATGATGAACGCGCTGCTGGGGTAGTGGCCGCGGCCCATCTTGTGGAAGTCGAGCGTGACGCTGTCGGCGAGCCGTATCCCGAGCGTTTGCTGTTGAACGCGCTCCACGACCTTCAACAGCTCCGGCGTGAATTCCAGCGGGTTCTTGGCGTTGTCGTAATCGCTCAGGAAACAGAGCGCCCAGCCGACGGCGGCGTCGACGTGCAACTGCGGCGGGGTGACTTGGTACTTCGCCACTTTGTCGTCGATGATCTTGCGGATGCCGGCGATGTCGTCGATCCCGGAGGCGTCGGTGGTGCCGAAGGTCGCCACGACGAAGAGGACTTTGGTGCCGGCGCTGTAAAGTTCTTCGAGTTTCGCGTCGAGCAAATCGAGCCGCATGGCGAGGGTGCGGTCGGTCGGGATCGAATGGAGATTTTGCGTGCCGATGCCGAGCCAGCCGGCGAGCGTCAGATTCGAATAATGCCCCGCCTCGGAGACGATCCCAGCGATCTTTTCGCCCTGTAACCCGCGTTGCATCGCACCGGGCAGGACTTTCTCCAGCCCGATTTTAGCTCCGTACAAATTCGAAATCGTGCCGCCGATGGTGAAGACGCCCCACGGTTCGTGGGTGTGGTAAAAAATCAAATTCGCGAGCGCCGTCACGGCTTTGACTTCGAGTTCGTTGGAGCGTTGGCTGTAGCTGTCGGTGCAGAGGTTCGGATTCTTCAACAAGCAGGCCATCGTGCCGATGAGCGAGGCGTAGTTCGCCGGCCCGCGGACGTTCTCCAAGTGCAACGGCGACGACCAACCGTCGGTGCCCCAGAAATAGGGGAACACGGCGTCGCGGGCATCTTTCAGATTGCCGGGCAGGACATGGATTTCCGGGTTCGCCTGGGCGGTGTCGTAGTTCTGCGAGTAGTAGTTCCCCGGCGGCAACGATTCCTGGGCGCGCAGGGCGTCGAGGAATTCTTGGAAGATGCCGGTGATGGCCTTCGGGTCGCACTCGAAGAAGGTGCGGACGAACGCGGCGTAGCGGATGCGGTCCATGGAGTCAGCTCAGGATTTGGGACAGGACCGCCAAGAGATCCTTCAAGGGGTGAAGAGGATACCGCTTGATGTCGATGGCGAGCACACCCGGGACGAGTTTCAAGAACTGCCACAGTTCGCCGGTCGTCACGGCGCCGTAGACCGGGATCGCGACCCCGGCCGCCAAGTTGAATTGGCGCACGCCTTCCATCTGCGCGATGCACTGGGCCAAGCCGAGTTCCAAATCGGCCCGCTTCGCTTCGACCACCGTCAGCAACGGCGCTTTGAGCCGCGGGACGAGCCCGGTCCGGGCGACGATAAAATCGCATTCCCCGGCCAAGCCCGATTCGGGATTGGCATCGAGCCGCACCCCGGAGAAAATACTGAGTGGCGGGCCACCGAGTTCGGTGGCCGCTTGCAACACGGGCGCGACGATCGCCTCGGAACGCGCCTTCTCCGAGACCAACGGCAGCGTGCGGTGCATCCGCTCCAGCAAGTCGGGCAACCAGATGGGAATTTCGACCGCGTCCGGCGCGGGGAACAGCTCCGCCGAGACGAGTTCCAGTTTCAATTCGCGTTCGATGGAATCGAGGTTGAACTCGCTGTAGCGCACGGGTCACTCCTTCTTCAGCGAGTGAAACACCAAACCGGTGGGGATCTTCGGGTAAAAATAGGTCGACTTCTGCGGCATTTTCTCCCGGCTGCCGGCGATGCTCTCGACGTGTTCCATCCCGCAGGGCGGCACTAAGCAAGCGAGTTGGCAGCTCTTGACCTTCACCGCTTCGGTCACTTCGCTGAGTTGGTGAACGTACCGACAAGTCGGTGTCACTCCGCTTGTCCCGACGAGGAGTTTGTCGATCACGAGCTTGTGCAAGATGCTGACCGCCAAACTCCGCCACTCGGGGGAGGCCTCCGGTGCCAGCGCGTCCATCCGGGCAGAATCCCGGAGCTTCACGGCGATCCAAACGCCGTCGGTCACGCTGCCGAAACCGAGGACACTCTGCGAGTCTTCGAGCTGCACATGATCCCAGCAGTCTGCGGCGTCGGTGAACTCGCCCACGATTTCGAAATCCGCCGTGAGCAAGACCTTCAACCGCTCGATGGTGATCTCGGGCAATCCGCTCAGCAACCGGTGGGTCGGTTGGATCATGAGGCCGGGGTCGCCCATGCTCACGAGCATCATCAGGCAGAAATTCTGCGGGGCCTCGTCGTCGGCGACATCCCCGGCGGCTCGCTCCTCTTCCAAATACTTCAGCCCGGTTTCGTAGCGGTGGTGGCCGTCCGCGATGAACACCGGCTTCGGCCCGAGCAACCCGATGAGCTGGGACACCGTGTGCGTATCGGTGATGACCCAGAGTTTGTTGACGACGCCGAGGTGATCGTGCGCTTCGGTCGGGGGGGCGTTGCGGATGATCGCGTCGATCTTGCCGAAGACCTCGTTCGTGTCGTCCGGGTAGAGCCCAAAGATCGGCGAGATGTTGAACGCGGTCGATTGGTACAGCTTCAACCGGTCGGCCTTGGGTCCGCTGAACGTCTGCTCGTGCGGGAAGATAGTTCCGGTGCCGAAGGGCTCGAGTCGGACGCGGGCCAAGAAGCCGCGCCGGGTGAAGGTCTGGCCTTCGACTTCGAAAGTTTGTTCGAGTACATATAGGCTGCGGGCCGTGTCCTGCCGGAGGACGTTCGCCCCGATCCACTCTTTGATCGCCCGCCCGGCCCGGACGTATTTGTTGTCGATGTCGTCATCGCCCGGTTGCTCCTGCGTCAGTTCCACGCGGACGGCGTTGTACGGGCTGGATTCGTAGAGGTGCTGCTGTAGCGCCGTGTCGATGACGTCGTACGGCGGACAAATCACATCCGAGAGCGCGCCCACTTGGCCCAAGTCGTACCGGTAACCACGGAACGCGCGAATATCTGCCATGGACGATCGACCCCGTTATTGCCACTCGAGAAAAGATTCGTGTACTACCCTGTATGCTACGGGTTGAGATCAAACCGGTTCGGCCGATGTGATCTTGACGCCGACTTCGCCGGCTTGGATTTCTCCGATTCGCCAGACGGTCAGGCCGTTGTCCGCGAGGTTCGCGAGCACCGCCCCGACCACCGACGGACGGCAAACGACGACGAAACCGACGCCCCTGTTGAAGACGCGGTCCATCTCCGCGTCGGCGATATTGCCGAGCTTCCGGATCCATTCGAATACCGGCGGTTCCGGCCAAGTGGCCCGACTGACCACCGCTTGACAGCCCGGCGGGAGAATCCGACCGAGGTTATCCGGGATGCCACCGCCGGTGATATTGGCGAGACCGCTCACGGCGAATTCGGCCGTCTGCACCGCGTCGAGCAATCGCCGGATCGGCTTGGCGTAGATCGTCGTTGGCGCCAATAGCGCTTCGCCCACAGTCATCCCGAGTTCGGGCACGCGGTCGGCCATGGTCAACTTCGCCGATTCGACGACCTTGCGAACCAAACTGTAGCCGTTGGAGTGGAACCCGCTGCTGGCGAGGCCGATCAGGACATCGCCCGGCCGGATCGCGGAGCCGTCGATCACCTCGGATCGTTCGGCCATCCCGGCGGCGAAGCCGGCCATGTCGAAATCCCCCGCGGCGTAGAACTCGGGCAGGATCGCGGTCTCCCCGCCGACGAGAGAGCACCCGGCCTGCAAACAGCCTTCGCTGATGCCGAGCACGAGCTGCCGGGACAATTCCGGATCGTCTTTCGGCATGGCGATGTAATCCAAAAAGACGAGCGCGTCGCCGCCGGTGCAGATGAGGTCGTTCACCGACATCGCCACGAGATCAATGCCGACGGTGTCGAAGCGGCCCATCTGCGCGGCGATTTTCAACTTGCTGCCGACGCCGTCGGTGCAGGTGACGAGGACCGGATTCACGTATTTTCGGGCCGGGCTCGCGAGTGCGTTCAGATCGAACAAACTCGCGAAGCCGCCGGAACCTTTGCCCCCCTTGCGGGGCGGGAAAGGCGGCTTCATCACGCGGTGCGCGTCCCACGTCCGCGCGAGCAGCGGTTGGATTTCGGCCATCGTCTCGGCGTACTTTTCGAGGTCGAGACCGGCCTTTTTATAGTTCCACTCTTCGGGCATTTTGAGTCTCGACTAACGGAAACGGTCGCCCACGCTCGTTGTAGCGTATGGCGACCGGGATGGACGGTCGTGTGGGCACAGGCTCGGCCGATCAGGTTTTGGGGATCGCCACTTCGGAAACCGACACCCCGATTTTACCGCCGTCGACCCCGATGGATTTCTTCTCGGTTTCGCCGCTGGTGGAATCGATGAATTCAACCTCGGCTTTCACCCCCGCGGCGGAGAGCGCGGCCCGCAATTCTTCGAAACTCTGCGTCCGTACGCCGTTGACCTTCAAGAGGATGTCGCCTTTGCGAAGGCCCCCGGTTTTGGCGGTCCCTTCGTACAAATCAGTGATGCGCAACCCGGATTCGACACCCAGTGGGATCGCATTGTTCGCCGCGTTCGGCCGCGTGATCGTCGCTGGGTTGATGAGTTCGGGGTACGTGTATTGCTGCAGGGCGCTGACACCCGGGGCCACAAGGCTAGGTACGGGTCCGTAATAACTCGGGATGCCGGGGGAATAGCTGGGCCGGTAGTAGTTGCCGCCCCCATACGAGTTGCCAAAACCGAGGCCCAAGTTCAGGTAGATTCCACCCGTGCTGGCCCCGCGGTACCCGGAGTATCCACCGAATGGAACCGTACCCGGTCGCGAACCGGAATAGCCGCCCGAGTGGACGGCCCCCGCATGGCCTCCGCCGGGGTGGCCGCCGGCGTGACCGCCGCCGTGATGTTGGGCCAGCGCAGGGAGAGCCGACAGTAAGAGCGCGGCGCCGGCGATCGAGAAGTGAGCGCGGGTCATGGTGAAAGCTCCTGAGGTGTGGATGCGCCCTTTGGAATACCTGATTGAAGTACCTTTAATTTCGCGTGCACTCACTTCTTCGGGCGAATGGTCGGATTCGACGACGGGTTGATCAGATCCGGGTAGGTGTAACCCGGCGATCCCGCAGACGGCGCCGTCAGGTTCGGCAGCGGTTCTACCGCGGGCGGCGGTGGCGAGAGCGGGGTGCGCAGCGTCACACCCGCAGTATCCGGGTAGTAATTGCCGAGGTAGTAATAGCCGGAATTCGAGGTCGGACGGTAATAGTAAGCCGAATAGTAATCGGCGCCGAACCCGTAGGAATACCCGATGGCTGGAAACGGCCGCGGGGCGTAGGGTCGGGCGGCCGGTGAAACGTACGGCTGCGCCACGGCCGGTAGGGCGGAGATCGCGAACAGCGCGGCGACGAGGGCGAAGCGGGTCGGAACCATTTTCGATACTCTGCGGGAGATTAGCATTCCTCATTCTACACGGCATCACTTGGCGTCGAGCAGTTTCTGGTAATCGCCCCATTCGAGCGGGTGGAGGTTCGCCTTCGTCAAGCCGCGTTTTATCGCTTCCGCCATGGTCGCCTCGCGAGAAGGGGCGTTGCCGAGTTTGTGGTACGTGAGTGCCATGTGGTATAAGAACACCGGCCGGGGATCGGCGGCGGCTTCGAGATCGCGCAGGGCTTCTCGGTATTCCGCGTAGGCTTCGGGGGCGTCGGGTTGCGCGACGAGGTATTGTTTGTAAAATTCCACCGCTTGGAGCGGATCGTTCTCGGCGGCGGCTTTGCGGCCGAGTTCGGGGAGAGGTCAAAGCCACAGAGGCATCAGCGGACCAATAGTTTCATTATACCTTGCAACGGGAGAAATGGGACGAAATGAATTCTAAACCGGCCACCGTGGTGCTCAGTTTCGACATCGAAGAGCATCACCGTATCGAAGCCGCAGCCCATTTGGAGCCCGCGTCGGAAACGACGGCCATCTACGGTCAGCGGATGGAAGCGACGACACGGCGACTGCTCGATCAATTGGCCGCGGCCGGGGCACCCGCGACGTTTTTCATCGTCGGCGAAATCGCGCAGAGTCATCCGCAACTCGTCCGGGCCATCGCCGGTGCGGGGCACGAAATCGGTTCGCACAGTCACAATCACCGCCGGATTCGCCGCCTGACCCCGGAACAATTCCGCGAGGATCTGCGCCGGAGTATCGACGCGCTGCAGCAGGTCGCGGGGGTGCCCGTGGTCGGCTATCGCGCCCCGACGTTCAGCGTGACCCGCGCGACGGCGTGGGCCGTCGACATCCTCGCCGAGGCCGGGTTGAAATACGATTCCTCCGTCTTCCCGGTACGGCACGACCGCTACGGCGTCCCCGACGCGCCGCGGACCCCGTTCTGGCTCTGTGGAGAACGCGGAAAGATTTTGGAGCTCCCCCCGGCGACTTACCGCCGCTTCGGCCAGAATCTCCCGGTCGCGGGCGGCGGCTACTTCCGCCTGTTCCCGCTCGCTTTCCTCCGCGCCGGGGTGAATCAATTGGCGAACGCCGGCGCCCCGGGCGTTTTGTATTTCCACCCGTGGGAGTTCGACCCCGGACAACCGAAGCTCCCGTTGGGGGCACTCTCGAAGTTTCGGACTTATGTGGGCATCGGAAAAAGCACCGCCAGGTTGGGGCGGATACTCGATCGCTACCGGGGGCGCTTCCGCCGCTGCATCGATGTGGCGGGGGAACTGGGTGACGACCTGCCGAGCTTCAAAATCGGCGACTGACTTCGAGCATTTTCGATTTGATCGTAGCGGAAGTCGCCAGACTTCCGTGCTTTCGCATTCGATCGTAGCGGAAGTCGCCAGACTTCCGTGTTTTCACCCATTACTCCGGCCGGGCACTC
>JANXTU010000019.1 GCA_025352235.1 Fimbriiglobus sp. | reverse complement strand
CAGCCTTCCCAAGGCTGTGAAACGAGTTCGACTCTCGTATCCCGCTTTTTCTTTTGGTCCGCCTGCTCGCTTGTCTCATCTCGTGTGTCTCCCGCAAGTTCGACCGAAGCGTCAGGCGTTCGTTGCCGCCTTCTTCGCCAGCAGCTCCATCAAGGTGGCCGTTTCCACCGGCTTGACCAAGTGGTGATCGAACCCGGCATCGGAAGTCTTCCGGCGGTCGTCGTCTTGCCCCCACCCCGTCAGCGCCACCAGGACCATATCCCGGCCCCACACCTGCCCGCGGATGTGGCGGCAAGCTTCGTAGCCGTTCATCTTCGGCATGCCGATGTCCATCAGCACCACGTCGGGCCGGAACGTCCCGGCCGCGCCGATCCCCGCGAGCCCGTCGTGGGCGGTCCAGACCTCGTTGCCCAGCAATTCGAGCAATTGGGCCAGCGAATCCGCCGAGTCGACGTTGTCGTCCACGACGAGGATCCGGCGGACGCCGGACGGCTCGACCCGTTGAACCGCGCCGGCGGCGGGGGTCGATCCGCGCGCCCCGGACGCGGCGAGAGGCAGCCGGATCACGAACTCGCTCCCCCGGCCTTCGCCTCCGCTGCGGGCCTCGGTGGTCCCGCCGTGCATCTCCACCAGCCCTTTGACCAGCGACAGCCCGATGCCCAGTCCCCCGGTCGTCTTCTCCAGCGTCCGGTCCACTTGGGCGAACATTCCGAAGACCTTTTCGAGCATATCCGGCGGGATGCCGATGCCGTCGTCCGCGACCGACACGACGACGTCGGCTCCGGGGGCTGACGCCACCCGGCTCGCCAGCTCGACCGTCAACCGGATGTGTCCGCCGCGGTGCGTGTACTTGGCCGAGTTGTTGAGCAAGTTGGACACGACTTGGGCCAGCCGGGTCGGGTCGCCGTCCACGAAGATCGGCTCGTCCGGCACTTCCACGGCGAACGCGTGACCCGCCTGCTCGATGGCCGGGAGGCTCGTTTCCACGGCGATTTCGATCACGGCCTTCAGTTCAATCCGTTCCTTGCGGAGTTCCAGCTTGCCGGTCGAAACCCGACTAATGTCGAGCAGGTCATCGACCAGCCGGACGAGTTGCGTCAGTTGCCGGTCCATCATGATCCGGGCTTGCTCGACCACGCCGGTCACGCCGGCCAGCCGGATCACCTCGAGGCCATTGCGGATCGGGGCCAGCGGGTTGCGGAGTTCGTGGGCCAACGTCGCCAAGAATTCGTCTTTGCGGCGGTCGGCCTCGGAACGCTCGGCGGCGAGCCGCCGCAACTCCTCTTCGGTGCGAAGGCGTTCCGAGATGTCCAGGACCACGGCCACGAGCCCGAGAAACTCGCCGTTCGGTGACCGGATGGCGGCGACGTTGCACTGTGAGGGAAGTGCCGAGCCGTCCTTGCGGCAATAGGCCTTCTCGATTTGGAAGTTCGGCCCGCCCGCAGCCAGGCGGCCTAACGCTACAGCCGTGGGCGCCACGGACGAGGGATGGGTGATCTCGATGATGTTCCGGCCGAGCAATTCTGCCTCGGTGTAGCCGAACATTTCGCACCAACGCGGGTTGACCAGCGTCAAGCAGCCGGCAGCGTCGGTTTGGACAATGCCCGCCGGTAATCGCCGCAGAATGCCGTCGAGGCGGATCTCGCTCTCCCGCAGTTTCTCCTCGGCCTGCTTGCGGGCGGTGATGTCACGGGACACGGACAGGAGCCGCACGACCGGCCCGCCCGGGGCGTCCCGCACGGGGCTGACGGTGACATCCCACCACCGGGGCGAACCCTTCGCCGTCGGGCAGAACGCCTCGAACGAATAGTTGCTGCCGCCGGAAGCCACGGCCACGGCCCGTTCCAAGTCCTCCCGTACCTCTGCGGGCCACAGGACCGACCACGCCTGCCCCCACAGCGGCCCGAAATCGTCAATCTCCATCAGGCAGAGGCCGAAGGCGTTTATGTGCCGCACCCGACCCTCCATGTCCAACACCTTGATGCAGTCGGCACTCGCGTCCATCAGGCTGCGGTTAAACTCCTCGCTCGCCCGCAGCGTCTCCTCGGCCCGTTGGCGGTCGGTGATGTCGCGCGCGATCTTGGATACGCCCACGATCCGGCCGTGCCGATTGACGATGGGAGAGTCCGTCAGCGAGACGTGCACGAGCGCGCCGTTCTTGCGGCGGCGGACGGTCTCGTAGTGGTCGATCCGCTCGCCGCCGCGGATGCGCATCAGGATGTGCGGCTGTTCGTCGGCGTGATCCGGCGGGATGAGCATCATGACCGACCGGCCGATGGCTTCCTCGGCCGTGTAGCCGAAGGTACGCTCCGCGCCGGCATTCCAACTGGTGATGACGCTGTTCAAGTCTGTGCTGATGATCGCATCGCCGGAGGATTCGACGATGGCCGCGAGACGGTGGCGCGATTCGTCGGCCCGCGCGCGGGATTCGGCCAAGGCC
The DNA here is from genome assembly GCA_025352235.1 of Fimbriiglobus sp. Taxonomy (GTDB): domain Bacteria; phylum Planctomycetota; class Planctomycetia; order Gemmatales; family Gemmataceae; genus JALHQU01. The sequence continues at coordinate 2,363 of JANXTU010000019.1, read as the reverse complement.
CGCTCGATCGCGGCCGGGAGCCGCGTGAGCCGCTGCTTCAAGATGTAGTCGGTCGCCCCGTGCTTGAGGGTCTCGACGGCCAGCTCCTCGCCCATCATGCCGGAGACGAAGATGAACGGAGTATCCGGTTGGTGCTCGCGGGCCAGCGCCAGCGCGGCCAGCCCGTCGAAGCCCGGCAGATCGTAGTCGCTCAAGATCAGGTCGTAGCGCACCGCGGCGAGCCGCGCGACGAACCCGCGCCGATCCGACACCCGCTCCATGGCGAGGGCCAGCCCGGAGCGCGCCAGCCGCTCCGCGATGAGTTCGGCGTCGAGGTCGCTGTCTTCCAAAAACAAGACGGCGGGCGGCGTCATGGGTCAACCCTGCCGGTGGAACTTGAGGCTGCCGGGCGGGGGCGCGTTCACCACGGCCCAGAACGCGCCGAGAGCCCGGACCGCTTCGATGAAAGCTTCAAACATCACGGGCTTGACGACGTAGGCGTTGGCCCCGAACTCGTAGCTCCGCAGGATGTCCTGCTCCTCGCTCGACGTGGTGAGCATGACGACCGGGATCGTCCGCAGCCCCTCGTCCGCCCGCATCTGCTCCAAGACTTCGATGCCGTCCACTTTGGGGAGCTTTACGTCCAGCAGCATGAACGCGGGGTTACCCGGCGGCCGGTCGGCGCAGAAGCCCCGGCGGAACAGGTAGTCGAGGGCCTCGGCCCCGTCCCGTACCGTCACCACCTCGTTGGCCAAGTTGCACTTCTCGAGGGCCAGGAGGGTCAGCTCCAGATCCTTCGGGTTGTCTTCGACGAGCAGAATCGGTTCGAGCATCATGTCCCTTTCCCGTGCGGTCCTTGCGGTGCCCTCGGCAGGGCGAAGTAAAAGGTGGCCCCGCGGCCCTCGATCCCCTCGGCCCAGGTGCGGCCGCCGTGCCGTTCCACGGCGCGGCGGGCGTTGGCCAGCCCGATGCCCGTCCCCTCGAAATCCTCGGCGCGGTGGAGCCGTTGGAAAACCCCGAACAATTTTCCGGCGTAGCGCATGTCGAATCCCACGCCGTTGTCCTTCACCCAGAACACGGTGTCCGTTCCCTCGTCGCGGCTGCCGATGTCTATCATAGCCGGGTCTTTGCCGCGCGTGTACTTCACGGCGTTGGATAGGAAATCGCGGACGGCCATGCGGATCATGATGAGGTCGCCGACGACGATGGGCAACTCCCCCACGCACCATGTCACCGCCCGCCCCTCCGCTTCGGCCATCACATCTTTTTGAAGCTCGCCCACCAACGCGGCCATGTCGATCGCGGTCCGCTGCAACTCCGCGCGGCCGAGGCGGGAGTAGCCGAGCAGCTTGTCGACCAACCGGCCGGCGAGCTCGCTCGCCTCGACGATGGTGGCGACGTAGCGGTCGCCGCGCGCCGAGAGATTGCCGGCCTCGCTGTCGCGGAGCAACTCGGCGTACCCGGAGATGTGCCGCAGCGGCGCCCGCAAATCGTGGCTGACGGAATAGGAGAACGCTTCCAATTCCTTGTTGCTGCGGTGGAGTTCGGCGTTGAGCGCGGCCAACTCCTCGGCCTTGCGGAGCGCGATGCCGACGATGGCGTTGCGGAGTTCGCCGGCGCCCTCAACCTCGCTCGGCCGCCACGCCTGCGCCCGGTCCCGCACCATCTCCCGCCACGCCTCGAACGAGTACCGCGGGTGGAGCCGGCCCCCGTCCGGACCGGGGGCGAACGGCCGAGTCGGGTCGCCACCCCACTTGATGGTCCGCACCACTTCGGGGCGAAACCAGAGCACGTAGCTGGGGTGGAGCTTCGATACGGCAACGGCGAGCAGGCCACTCGCCGAATCCTTGAACGCGCCGGCCATCGGACAAACCGCGACCAAGGACTCGGTGGTGTATATGTCGTCCTTCACGTCCCGGAACAGCCAGTCTGCCAGTTCGCGCACCTGGGCCTCGGTCGGGGTTTCGCCGACCAAGAGACATCCTGCTTCGGTCAGGACTGCGGCTCCCCCGGCTTCGGCGAACGCGAGAAGCTCGGCCGGTCGTTCCACCAATGCGCTGGCAAAGTCCCCGCGGTCGGCCATCGCCGCGAGCAAAGTGGCGTACGCCGAGCGCACCTCGATCCGGCGCTCGTAGTCGCGGGCGTGCTCGAGCGCCGAGAGCCGGAGCGCGAACACCCGTGCGAACAGGTCGCACATCTCGCGGATCGGAAAGGGGATGGGGCGCGGCTCGGCGTGGTGGCACGAGATCAGGCCCCACAGTTTCCCGTCGCGCAGGATCGACACCGACATGGACGACGCCGTCCCCATGTTCCGCATGTACTCGACGTGGGCCGGCGACACGCTCCGCAGCGTCGAGAAGGTCATATCCAGCGCGCCGCCGGTG
>JANXTU010000599.1 GCA_025352235.1 Fimbriiglobus sp. | reverse complement strand
ATCGAAGGCCTCGCGGACGACTACCACCGCAAGAACGCGTCGCTCGATGTCGACCGCCCGCTGCTCGTCATCATGCTCATGGGGGGCACCGGCGTCGGCAAGTCGTCGCTGCTGAACGCGCTCGCCGGGGCGCCGGTGGCGCAGGCCGCTTTTACCCGGCCGACGACGCACGATCCCGTCGTCTATTTCCACCAGACGGTGAAGCCGGACCGGCTCGACGCGGCGCTCAGGCTCTGCCGATTCGCCCAGCACGACCGCGAAGCCCTGCTGCAAAAGGTCATCGTCGACACCCCCGATCTCGACAGCAACGACCTCGCCAACCGCGACAAGTTGAAAGAACTCCTGCCCGTCGCCGATGTCGTGCTTTATGTCGGTTCGCAAGAGAAATACCACGACCAAATCGGCTGGGAGTTGTTCAAAGATCAGCGCAAACGCCGGGCCTTTGCGTTCGTTCTGAACAAGTGGGATCGCTGCCTCGACGCCGGGGCCGGGATTCGGCCCGACGAAGATCTGCTCAAAGATTTGAAGGCCGAGGGATTCGAGAATCCGAAGCTCTTCCGCACGACGGCCCAGCTTTGGATCGACGCGCAGAACGCGGGGCAAGACGTGCCGCCCGATCTGCCCGAGGGGGAGCAATTCCGCGAGCTGCGCGACTGGCTCGAAGCAGGATTGTCGCGGTTGGAAATCGAGGCCGTCAAAGCCCGTGGCGTGAGCCAACTCGTCGAACAATCTGAGCGCGTCATCGAGTCGGTGAAGCCGCCCGATCTGTCGGTTCAAGCCGCCCGGGTTCGCACCGCATGGGAAACCGTGCTGAGCGCCGAAGCCGAGCAACAAGCCGAGGTCTTGGTCAGTACCCTCGAGCCCTATCAGCAGGAAGTCGAACACCATTTCAGCGTGCAAGGGCAGCAGCGGTTCTGGGGCCTCATGGCCGGGTATCTGCGCATCACCACGAAGTTCCGCTACTTCAGCACCTCATTGAAAGACCGCATCCCGTTCGTGCCGAAGTTAGGAGCGATCAGCACCCCCGACAGTTGGAATCTCGCGGAGTTCGTGCAGTCGTGCTCCCGCACCGCCGCCGAGCGCGTGCTGACCCAACGGTTGTCGGCGCTCTCGAATAAGTTGCTCATCGAGGCGGATCAAAAAGGGATGCCGTTGAACCTGCTGAACGGCCCGACGACCGACGCCACGAAGTTGCAGTGGGAAGAGCGCTACACGCGCGGCTTGGTCGACGCCCTCAGCCAAGTCGAACAGGAAGTCACCAAGCCGACCGGCTGGCGGCGCTTCGTCCGCGGTGGCATCACCTGGCTGGCGAACAGCGTCCCGACCGTGACGTTCCTCGGTTCCATCGGCCTCGTGTTCTGGTTGATCTTCGTGGAGACATATGCCCCGAGTTTGGTGCTGTTGCTCCTGCCGCTCTACCTCACGCTCGCGGTGCTCGTCGTGTTCCACATCATCATCTCCGTGGCGTTGCCTGTCCGCTGGGCGTCGATCCGCGGGGATTTCCTATCCCGCCTCGGGCTGAGATTGCAATCGGAATTCGAGCAGGTTTTCCTGCCGATTCCGGACACCGTCGCAGCGGCCGTGCGCGAGGAACGCCGGGAATGCGAGAGCATTGCGGCGGAGACAAAAGAAGTCGCCGCGTGGTTGCGCCAGCGTGAGGATGCCGCCCACATCGGCGCGTTGTACGGTCGCTAGTTTCCGCGTCCGGGGCCGACGGGGTCGAGGAACCCGCCCGCCGGAAGCGGCGCGGGCAACGGGTCGGCCGGATCGTTCGAGCGCGGGCGGAACGGGTCGAGGCGCGGCGACGGTTCGTCCGCCCGCGGTTTGCTCCGCAAACCGCCCGAACGCGGTGCCGGCAACGGGTCGTCCCGGTCGCGCGGGATCAAATCCGGCGGCTGCAACGGTTCCCGATCCCGGTCGAACAAATCTTTCGGATCGGGATTTCGATTCCGCACCGGCTTACTCGGGAATAGGTTGTCCATCGTCCCCGCGATCGGGGCGTTGCTGCACCCCGCCCCACACATCCACGAAAACAGGATCATTGCGGAAAGTCGGTATCGCATTCCCGTGCGGATAGCGTGCCGGATCGCGGTCTGCAAGGTGAATTGGGTGTCGGGTATGACAACAATTCTTGGAGCCACGGGGGAATGACTTGTGAATCCAAGCCAGGGGAGGCACCTGGAATCGGACGTAACTCCTTGCCGCGCTAAGGTCGTTCCGAAAGTCGGACGTCATTCCACGATAGGGTGGGTGG
>JANXTU010000595.1 GCA_025352235.1 Fimbriiglobus sp. | reverse complement strand
CCCGAGACTTCGGCGACGAGGTCGTTGAAAATCTTCATCGCTTCGAGCTTGCAAACGATGGTCGTGGGGCCGACGCGACCGCCGAGGGCGACGTAATCGGGCTTGTCCGGGGCGGGCTTGGAGTAGTAGGTGCCGACCATCGGCGATTTGATTTCGAGCAGGTTCTTGGCGGGCTTGGCCGGTTCGGCGGGGGCCGTCGGCGTTGCGGCGACCGGGGCCGGCGCGGTGCTGGCCGGGGCGTAGTGGGCCGCGGCCGGGGCGAAGCCTTTTCGCAGGCGGATGCGGTGCTCGCCTTCGCCGAGAGAAATTTCGGAAAGGTCGTGCTTCCCCATCAACCCGATGAGGTATTCCACCGTTTTGACGTCGAACGGACGGGGTTCGCCCGATAGGGCGGATTTCGAATCGGTGGCCACGTTCAGACCCAGCGAGAATCGGTGCGATCGGTGAACCATTACAATACTGCGCCGGGCTCCTGCGGCAGCGTCGTCAGCCGAATCGGAGCGTCATCTTTGGTGATCAGATACATGTCTTCGAGTCGGATGCCGCCCCAACCGGGGATGTAGACGCCCGGTTCGAGGGTCACGATCATCCCCGCTTCGAGCACCGCATCGGAACTCTGGCGGATCTGCGGCAACTCGTGGATGTCGAGGCCGATGCCGTGCCCGAGACCGTGCGTGAAGTACTCGTTGAGGTCGTGCGTCGCCAAAACTTTGCGCGCGGCGGAATCGACGTCCTTGGCCGGGGTGCCGTGCCGGAGCGCACCGACCGCCGCTTGCTGGGCCAGTTGCACGGCTTCGTACACGTCGGTGAACTTCATGCCGACGCGCTCGTTGCGATTCTTCCGGTTCGGCGAAACGCTGTACGGACTGCGGAAAGTCCGCGTCATGTCCGATTTGTACCCGCAGTCGGCGCCCCAATCCAGCAGGAGCTTGCTGTTGTCCATCAAGAGGCGGTTCGTCGGCGGGGCGTGCGGCAGGGCCCCGCGCTCGCCGTAGGCGACGATGGTCGGGAACGACGAGCCTTTGGCCCCGGCGCGGCGGAGGTACGACTCCATCGCATCGACGCATTCTTTCTCGGAGTCGCGCTCGCTCAGGAAGGCCATGAACATGTGATACGCGCGCTCGGCGACCCGGACGGCGACGCGGATCTGTTCGATTTCAGACGGGTCTTTGATCGCGCGGAGTTGTTCGATCTTCGGCCCCACGGGGGCGAAGGCCAGCTTGGGGCCTTTATCGTTCAGCGACTCGAGCAAGGCGATCGTGACGTGGCTCGACTCGAAGCCGACGGTCTTGGCGCCGACTTTAGCCAGGGTTTCCACGGCCGCTTCGACGACGGTTTTCGTGTGCGGGCGGATCACCGCTTCGAGCTCCGGGTTCTCTTCCCGGAGTTGCTCTTCGAAGCGGCTGTCCGAAACGAGAATGGCCTGTTTCGGGGTGAGGACGAGGTAACTGCTGTCCCCCGTGAACCCCGTGAGGTAGGTCACGTGTTGCGGGTTGGTGACCAGCATGGCGTCGGGGTTGTCCGCTCGGATGTCGCGGAACAGGTTCGTGCGTCGCTGTTGGATGTAGTTCATGGTGGGAGGGCGTTTGGCGGGGGCGGATGATATTTCCATCACGCTATGTACAGGATTCCCGATCCGTTCTCCAGAGCCATTTCTAGGTTCCGCTCGGTTTGTCGCAACTTTCTTTCGATCCGACTCAACTCCCGCTCGGGGGTTGAGTCATTTTTCGGATGTGGATTTTGTCGACGAGTCCCGCCACGAACGCGGCGCTGTCGAAGTTTTGCCGGGTGAGATCGACGGCCCGAATCGGCCCGGATTTCGGCTGGCGCGGAGCGTCGGGGGCTGGCGTCCGACCCAGCATCGCTTCCGTGCGGGCGAGCGTGATCGCGAAGACGAACAATTCGTCCGCCGCGCGCCAATCCCCCGCGGCCACGGCCGAGTCGACGAACGTGGCGAGTTCGTCGGGCAAGTTCACGGCGAAGGTTTTCAAGCGGACTCCTCGGGAGGGGGCGCAGTGCAGCGGGATCACCGCACTACTCTAACACCCGCGGCGAAACGGCGTCGGCCGATTTCGCCGCGATCCAGCCTAGCGATTCCCCGCGGAGGATCGCCTCCATCGCGTCGATCCACGCCGGGTGGTCGTTGAGACACGGGCAAGCACGCAACTTCGACCCGCCGGCTTTGTGGAAAACCTCTTCCGATTCGTGCCCGATTTCGTCGATGGTCTCCAAGCAATCGGCGGTGAACCCCGGGAGCATCACCATCGCGTGCTTCACGCCCTTCTTCGCCAAATCTTCGAGCACGTCGTCGGTGTAGGGCTTCAACCACGGATCCTTGCCGAAACGGGACTGGAACGTCTGGGTCCATTTGTCGCGCGGCCAACCGAGCGCCTTCACGAGGGCTTGCGTCGTCCGCATGACGTGCGTGGCGTAGGGGTCGCCGCGCTGGGCGTACTTCTGCGGGATGCCGTGGAAGCTGAAGACGAAGTGCTCCGGTTCCCAACCGAGTTGGGCGATATCAGCGCGGATGACCGCGGCCATCGCGCCGATGTACGCGGGGTGGTCGTAGTACGGAGGCACGAGGCGCAGCGCGGGGACGACGCGCAGTTTCAGCATCGTTTTGAATAAGGCGTCGGTCGCGCTGGCGGTGGTCGTCGAGGAATACTGCGGGAACATCGGCATCGCCACGATCCGGTCGATCCCCGATGCGAGCATCTCTTGTAACACCGAATCGACCGACGGATTGCCGACCATCATCCCGTAACGCACGGGCGTGTCCGGGAAGCGGGCCTGGACCAACTCCGTTTGCCGCTTCGTCCAATGCAGCAGCGGCGAGCCGGTCGATTCGCTCCAGATGCGGGCGTATTTCTGGGCCGACTTCCCGGAGCGGAACGGCACGATGATGCCGTTGAGCAAAATCGACCAAAGCCAAGCCGGCGGGCTGCGCCGGGCGACCTTGGTCCGCCCCGGCAGCAAATAGGTTTTGGAGTACGGCTTGGTTTCGATGACGCGCGGATCGGACAAAAACTGCCGGAGGTAGGGTTTGAGCGCCGTCGCCGTCGGCGCATCGGGCGTACCGAGCTGAATGAGCAAGATGCCGGTTTTCGAAGTCATGCGTCCTTCGTCCTTCGTCATTCGCGTCGCGTACTTGCCAAATTCATAGGTCGACCGGCGAGATCAAAGCACGAATGGCGAATCACGAAGGACCGATGACTCACTTCTTCTTGCAACCCGGGCCTTCCATCGGATCGCACTTCTCGGTGATGTGGCCGGCGCCGGCTTTCAGCGACTCGGCTTTGTCTTTATTCAATTGGATGTAACTGTTCCACTGTGCGGGCAGGTTGGCCTCGGCGTAGATGGCTTCCACCGGACACTCGGGGACGCACGCCTCGCAGTCGATGCAGTCGTTCGGGTCGATGTACAGCATGGTGTCGTCTTGGTAGAAGCATTCCACCGGGCAGACGACGCAGCAGTCGGTGTATTTGCACTCGTTGCAGCTTTCGGTGACGATGTGAGACACAGTGCGATCCTTTCCAGACAGTGAGGGCGGCGACCGGCGGGGCGACGGGAGATCGTTCGCTATGTTAGGTGCCGGAAGTTAGGAATTACCAAACGGTTCGTTCGTGTCAAGCGCGGAAACCGGGCGACCCTGAAGGTCGACCGTCAGACCGCCCGTCCCTCGAAGAGCCGGAAGAACTTCGGCAGGACGAAATTCGCCAAGCCCGCACACAGAGTCAACAGGAACAAAACCGTGTACGCGCGGAAGGCCCAGCGGTAGCCGGGGGCATCTTCGCCGCCGGGGAATGTCATGGCCGGGGGGGTCATCGGGGGCGGCGGGGAAGACATCGTGGGCCTCGGATGACATTTTCCAAACCGGCGAGGGGTTTTGGAAGTACAATCTACCATATTTGGTATCGCGGCGATTTCGCCGTCATTCCGTCAGGACGGCGACCTCCGAGATGGAAACGATCACCGCGGACCCTTTGTTGGTCGCCATCCGCGACGGCGGGCGCTGCACCCCCGATCAACTCCGACTCGTGGAACAGGCGTTCTCGGAGTCCGGTTCGGAACCCCTCGCGCTCGCCGACGCCCTGCATGCCCTCGGCGTTCTCACCCGCTACCAGTTTCGAAAAATTCAACTCGGCCGGATCCCGGAATTGCTGTTCGGGCAGTATCTCATCCTCGAAAAAATCGGCGAAGGGGGCATGGGGAATGTCTACCGGGCCGTCGATACCCGCATGGCCCGGATGGTCGCTCTCAAAGTCGTCCGGCCGCAACTCATGTCGAACAAGACGGTGCTGAAACGCTACGAACGCGAAGCGGCGGCCGCGGCCAAGCTCGACCACCCGAATATCGTCAAGCTCTTCGACGCGGGGGAAGCGTCCGGCCGATTCTATCTGGCGATGGAATACGTCGACGGCTCCGACCTCGCCCGGTTGGTCAAAGACAACGGCCCGCTGAGCACCGCCGAAGCGTGCGAATACATGCGGATGACGGCGTTGGGTCTCCAGCACGCCCACGAAAACGGCTTCGTCCACCGCGACATCAAGCCGTCCAACTTGCTCGTCTACGGCGAGCGGGCCATCCCCGGCACCGGCGGGCGGGCGCAGCTCAAAATCCTCGACATGGGCTTGGTGCGCATGATGGGGGAAGACGATTCCCCCGGCCACGCCGAACTCACGCGCGACGGCACCGTCGTCGGCACGCCGGATTACATGTCGCCCGAGCAGGCGAAGAACTCGAGCACCGTCGATCCGCGGGCCGACCTGTATTCCCTCGGCTGCACGCTCTACTATCTCCTCCGCGGCGCCGTCCTGTTCCCCGAGGGGACGCCGATCGACAAGTTGATCCGCCACCAACTCGACCCGGTACCGGACGTCCGCCACGGCCGCAGCGACATTCCGCACATGGTCGGGGACATCGTCTCGCGATTGCTCCGCAAGAGGCCCGACGAACGCTACGGCACGGCGGCGGAAGTCGCGGCGATGCTCGCGCATTTCACGCCCGACGCGGCGGTGATGGACTTCAGTCCGCCGTCGCGGGCCGTCGACTTCGCCCCTGTCGATTTGGCCCCGCCGCCGGCGCTGGAATCGATCCTCAGCCCGACGGCCCCAGCCGCCCGGGCGATGCGCACGGTGACCGTGGCCGGGCGGACGCCGAAGAATCCGTTGCCGGCGCTGATTCCGCCCGTGCGGGTCGTCACGGTGAAAGCCAAGGCGATTCCGAAACCGGGTCTGGAACCTCCGTCGTCGGAGAATCTGCCGCACCCCGTCGAACCGAAGGACCCGCCGCGCTCCGGTACGGTCGGCGCGCGGCCGCGCCGGGCGAAACCCAAGAAACGGTCGGGCAGCTTCCCGCTGTTGACGGTCGTCGCCGTCGGTCTCTTCGTCGCCTTGCTGTTGGGGGTCGGGGCGTTCGCGCTCCTCCGCCCCAACGCAAGCCCGAGGGTCGCGGCGACGCCCGCGACCGAATCGAAGAAACCGCAGACCCCCGCGACGGTGCCCGAGCCGAAGCACAACTTCCGGCCGACCGAGACCCTGCTGCCGGACAACACCGAAGCGGTCCTGCTGTTCCACGCCAAGCCCTTCTGGGACAAAGCGTTCTCCGAGCGGAGCCGCCATCCCCGGTTGACGCGGGCGGTGGAATATCTGACCGCGCGCTTCCACTTCGACCCGCGGAAATTCGAGCGCGGCACCGTCGCCTTCCAAGCCGACCCGACCCTCGTCGCCGTGTCCGGAGAAGGCGCGTGGCTCACGCCGGATTGGATCGCTTCGCTCGGAAAGGCCAAGCGCGTGAAGGTGGAACCGGCCGACGTCCGCGGCACGCAACTCGCGAAGTTCGCCGAACCCGGACCGCTCGGCCGGGAAACCGCGGCGCGCGGCGCGCTCTTGAACGGCCAAGCCTACACCCTCGCCGACGGGCGCGAGACGCTGCACTCGCTGGTGTTCCGCCTGACCAGCGGGGACGAGCTGACGATGATCGACCCGCTGCTCTTGCCGGCGGTGCGCGAGCCGGCCAAGGGGACGCCGCTGCTCTTGTTCGCCGCCACTTCCGGTTTCCAGTTGCCGGCGAAGTCCGGCGCCGGCGAGACGCTGCGCTCGCACGGGGTCGAATTGCTGACCGTCGCCGGCCGACTCGACCGCGACTTTTCGCTCGACGTGGTCTTGTTTGGCAAAGACGAAAAACTGCTAAAAGAATTCCTCGGGGTGGTGCTGCCGAAGCTCTTGCTGGCGCGCAGCGACAAGCTGAAGCCGCTGGCCGACGAACTCAGTCGGGCGTCCGACGAGGTGAAAGTGGAGCCGGATTCCGCGCGGGGATTCCGCGTGAAAGCGACGATCGTATGGAAGTGGGACGACGTGCTGCAAGGAGGGGAATCGCTGATTCCCCCCGCGCCGATCTGGGACAAAAAAGATTAGTTGCCCATCCGCATTGGGCGTTGGAACAACTTGGTCGTGTCGAACGCTTCGCCGGTCATCTCTTTCCACTTCTTCCGCTGGTCGTCGCTCAAGACTTTTTCGACCTTCTCTTGCGTTTCGGACCGCAACGCCGTGATCTTCTTCTGCGTTTCGGCGTCGAACCCGCCGCTGAACATCTCGCGCATCTCTTTGTTCATGTCGGCGTTGATCGTCTTGATCTTTTCGGTTTGTTCGTCGGTGATGGCGAGTTCCTTGGCGATCTTGACGTTGCTGAACGCGGCCATGCCGAGCTGTTGTTTTTCGATCTGCCCGAGGCGTTTGACTTGGTCGGCGGTGAGGGCCGTCTTCATGAAGGCGACGCGCTCTTTCATCAGCTTGAGCTGGACTTCCATGCGGGCGATTTGCTCCTCTTCATCGCCGCCGAATTGGGCGAAGGGCTTCATCGCTTCGGACTGCTTCTCGGCGAACTCTTTGAGCTTCGCCACTTGATCTTCGCCGACTTTCAGCTCGTCTTGCAAGACCTTGTTGGTCAGCAGGATGGACTTGAGGTTCTGGCCGCCACCGCCACCCCCGCCGCCACCGGGAAAACCGCCGCCGGCGCCGCCCGGGCGCTGGGCTTGGGCCGAACCGACCGCCGCGACGACGAGCGCGGCCGAGAGAATCCAACGGGCCAACGTACGCATGATCCGGACTCCGGAAGGACGAGACGTGAAGCGGGTCGAACCGATTCGACCCCGCGATTCATCATGCTAGGAAGCGGGGGTGAAACACAAGTGAGAAATCGATGGGAAGGCGTGCTTCTCGATTTTGACAAGGAGCCGACTTTCTGGCTGATTGCTGACAACTGTCGCGTCATGAAGATAAGAATTGAAACAGCAATCAGCAATCAGCGATCAGTGATCCGCGAAAAACTGACTTTCTATCTGGCTGATTGCTGATGACTGATCGCTGACAACTATCGCTTTCATGAAGATAAGAATTGAAAGAGCAATCAGCGATCAGTGATCAGCAAAAAATCGACCTTTTCGAGCTTCTCAGTGTCAAAATCGAGAAGGGCATCCTCTCGAATCCGACTTTGCGCAACCGGAATGTAACGAGGTCGAACTTCCGGCGGGGTGGACCGTCGGAACGGTGGTAAACTGACAAGCACCTTCCCGGAGATCGCCCGATGCGAACGCTTTCCACTTTGGCAGTTCTGGCTCTCCTCGCGGGGCCGGCCTTCACCATCGACTTGCCGACCAAGCCGACGACCTGCGCCCGCCACGGTACGACCATCGATTTCGTCGGGTCGCCGAAAGAAGCCGCGGCCCGAGCGAAGAAGGACGAGAAACTCGTGCTGGTGCTGCACATCAGCGGGCATTTCGAAGACGCCAGCTTGACCTGAAACAACGCCGAAGCGCTCCGTGTGGGCGCCCTGACCGATGCGAAAGTCGGAGCCTTCGTCAACGAAAACTTCGTGACCTCGTACCAGAAAGTCGGCACGTTCAAGATCGTCGGCAACAACAAGCAGGGCGGCAACGTCGCCAGTTATTTCTGCGCGCCGGACGGCCGGGTGTTGCACTGCGTCGCGGGTCCGGTCGATGCGGCTACGTTTTTGAACGAAGCCAAATGGGTCGTCGATACGGTGCTCGCCGCCAACAAAACCAGCAAAGGCGAAGGGGCGAAGTTCAAAGAACTCTTCCGCAAGGCCCACGCCGAGAAGTTGCGGAACGACACGGGGTTGAAGGTCGAGCCGATCACGTGGGACATCGAAACCACGACCGACCAAGACGCCCTGCAATACAAGGATCCGTCGGGCCGGCCGTTGGCTCCGAAGCTCCCGGCGCCGCCGATCGACGGGCCGGACGTGCGCTTGACCGACAAAGAATTCAACGCCCGCCAACAGAGGGCCAACGGCGCCCCCGGCGCCCGCCTGGAGGCCTGCGTCGGCCAAGGCGGGGAAGTCCGCAAGGTCGTGGTGAACAACCAAGCGATCGTGCATCAACTGCTCGCGGCCCACTCGATGCAGAAGATCGAAACGATGTACGGCACCGTCTTCGAGAACATCCTCGGCGAGAAGGTTTCGACGAAACCGGTCGACGTCGTCCGGCCATTCTCTTGGGTCGACCAAGACGGTAAGCGATTGCAAAAGGAGTGAAGTCGAGGGCCCCGGTCGAACGCGGTCGGGGATCGTTGCAACCGAAGGTAGCCGGGGGTGGAGCGCAGCGCTCCACCCCCGGCTTTTTTTCGGAAATCTTTTTGACTTCCGCGAATGGAGAGTTACAGTTGAGTGTACTCAATTATACTTTACGGAATTCAACCATGACTGCCACCTCGACCCACAATCGGATCGGCACGCACTTCGCCGATTCCCCGGCGACAACGGCCGAGTTGCCGGAACTGCCCAAGTCGGCCCGCGAACGCGGTCGCCTGTGGAGCGACGCCGTGTTCCAAGCGGTGCTCGCCTTGAAACAACAACTGACTCACGTCGATGTCGGCGTTGTCGCGGCCGCGGCCAATACGATCATCGCGCTCGAGCAGACGCGGATGCGCCACGGTGCGTCGGTCGCCGGCAGCGAGGCGGAGTCCGAGGCGCAATTGCAATTCGAAGCGGAGGAACTCGCTGATCGCGAAGCGCGGGCGAAGCGCCGCGCCGAAACCGCCGCGCCGACCGTCGCCCCGCGGTCGAACGGACAGGCTTCGGCCGAACACGCCCGCGAAGCCAGTGCGGCATTCGAAAACGACGGGATGCCGTTGCCGATGCCGCCGGTGACGTTCGTCGCGTCCATCCTCGATACTTGCGGATTGCAAGCGAACGAGATTCCCGCCGGCGGTTTCATGGCCTTCTTGCGTACGCTCGACTCCGATCAACCGGAACTCCGGCCCAGCGCGGCTTCCAAACGCGAGCGCAGCTCGGGGGTCAGTTGAACCTGCACTTCCGAACGATGGCACCAGCGGACCAGCGATTCCAGCAGTTCCACCGTCGATTCCAACACCGGCCAATCGGTCGGCGGCACCGCGGGCTTTGGCGGCTCCGGCTTGGCTTCGCCGATGAGCTCGCGGACGGTCGCCAGAAATCCGCCCGTCGGCACGGCCGCGAAGGCGATCTCGTCTTCCTCGCCGTCGAAGACCCCGGCGAAGAGATTCTGCTTCTGTTCCAGCGTCCGCAGCACGCGCTCTTCGATGGTGCCGCGGGTCACGAGGTTGATGACGCGCACCGGTTTGTTCTGCCCCAGCCGGTGGACGCGGGCGATGCGCTGTTCCAAGACGGCGGGGTTCCACGGCAGTTCCAAATTGATGACCGTATCGGCGACTTGCAGATTCAACCCGAGCCCGCCGGCGTCGGTGCTCAAGAAAACCGGGCAATCGGCCTGCGTGCGGAACGTGGCCAGCGCCGCCTTCCGATCCCGCCCAGTGAGGCCGCCGTGCAGGACCTCGTAGCCGATGCCGAGGGCGTCGAGCTTCTCGGCGGCTTTCAAAATCATCGTCTCCCACTGGCTGAAGACGACGAGCTTGTGGCCGCTCTCGGCCTGCAATTCCTTGACGATCTCGGCGAACTCGTCGAGCTTCGGCGAATGGTTCGTGGTTTTATCGAGCAAGAACGTGCTATCGCAGACGAGCCGCATGTTCGCCAAGCAAGCCAAGATCCGTCGGCGGTCGATATCGCTGAGGAATCCCTTCTGCAGCAACCGGGCGAGGGCAGTCCGCTGCTCCTCGTAGGGCCCGCGCTGCGGCTCGCTGAGTTCGACGAAGACGTTGCTATCAGTGCGCGCCGGGAGTTGCGTCAGCACTTCGCCCCGCGTCCGCCGCAGGAAGATCGGTTCGAGCTTCTGCCGGATCGTTTCGAGTTGACGGTAGCCGACGAGATTGCCGCGCTCATCGAGGACGCGATGATCTTGGAGGAATTGAAAGGCCGGTCCGAAGCGGCGTTCGTCGACGAACTGCACGATGCTGTACAGCTCTTCGAGTTTGTTTTCGAGCGGCGTCCCCGTGAGCACCATGGCGTAGCGGCTGTCGAGTTTCTTCACCGCCTTCGAGGTCTTCGATTCCCAGTTTTTGATGCGCTGAGCTTCGTCGAGAATCACGACCTCCGGCTTCCACGCGTTGATCGCCGCGAGGTCGCGCACGACCTGCTCGTAGTTCACCAAACGGTAGAACGTCGGCTCCGCGTAAAGGTCGGTGCGGTCGGTCGGGCTACCTTCGATGACCTGCACGGCGCGGCCGGTGAACTTCTGAATCTCCGTTTCCCATTGGTACTTCACCGAACTCGGGGCGACGACGAGCACCCGACCGATGCCGCGCTCGCGGGCCAAGAGTTCCACGGCCGCGAGGGCCATGATCGTTTTGCCGAGGCCCATGTCGTCCCCGAGGATCGACCGCCCCCGGCAGGCGAGGAACAGCGCGCCGCGCATCTGGTAGTCGTACAGCGGCACCTTCAGCAGGTTCAAGTCGAGGGTGCCGTCGCCGAGTTTGTCGAGCCATTCGGTTTCGCGGCGGCGCATCTCGACCCGTTCGACTTCGCGGTCGACGAAATCGAGGGCGTCGGACATCACCGTCACTTCTTCGGGGACGAGTTCGACCGCGGCAATCAGGTCGTCGAAGCGCCCGCGGCCGGACCACAGGCTGCGCTCGTCGAAGAACTTCTTGGCGAGCGCCGCGAGTTTGTCCGAATGCCGCGGCGGCAGGTGGATCCCGAGTTGCAGGCTCTCGCCATAGTTCAGGAATACCTCCGGCCGGACGACGACGGCTTTCTTTTTCCGCAGGTTCGCGGGGAGGTCGTCCTTCAGCGAATCGAGTACGGCGAGGATGTGCTTGCAGGTGCCGAGGGTGTTGGCTTTGAAGTCCGGGCAGGTGCAGGCGTTGTCGCCGACGTCGAAGCCGCGGATGCCGACGGTGTACTCGCCTCCGGTCTCCGGATTGGCGACGCGGTAGTCGGAGAAGATCTTTTTCTTGCTCAGGTTCTCGATGCGGTATCGGCCGGCCTTGGCCCGCTGCCGCCGCAGTTCGATCTGTTCTTCTCGCAACATGCGGGCATTGTACGGTAGGGGCGCAATAAGATGGCAAGGTTGCCGAGTCCGTGTCTTCAGAGCGTGTGCGATGAGCCTGTCCGCAACAGACGTCGCCGTGATCGGGGCTGGACCGGTGGGTTGCGTGGCCGCGATCGCGCTGGCGCGGCGTGGCTCGCGGGTGACGCTGCTGGACGCGACGCCCGTGGGCAAGCGGCTCGCGGGGGAGTGGCTGCATCCCGCCGCCGTACGACTGCTGAATGAACTCGGTGTTCCGCTGCCCCCGTCGTCGAGCCGCGAATCGGCCCGCGGGTTCGTGGTGTACCCCGAAGACGGTTCGGATCCGATCGAACTCGCCTATCCCGACGGTCGTTCCGGCCTGACCTGCGAACACCATGTCCTCGTGGCGTGGCTGCGCGGCGTAGCCGGGGGCACTCCGGGCCTGGTCATCCGCACCGATGTCCGCGTGACGCGGGTCGTCGATCAAACTGTCCATTGTCTGCGACAATTCGGCGAATCGGAGACGCTCAGCGCTCCGCTGATCGTCGGGGCCGACGGGCGCGGTTCGGTGGCGCGGCGCAGCCTCGGGCTGCCCGACGGGCGCGAAGCCGTGTCGATGATGGCGAGCGTCCGTCTCACCGGGGTCCGCCTACCGTTCGAGGGTTTTGGCCACGTCTGCCTGGGCGGGCCGGGGCCGGTGGTCATCACGCGGATCGCCCCGGACGCGGTCCGAATTTGCCTCGATATTCCCCCGTCGAACGACCGCGATTTCCGCAGTTCCCCCACGCTGATTCATCGGTACGAAGCGGCGGTCCCCGCGAGCTTGCGACCGGCCTTCCGCGAAGCGATGACCCACGACACTATCGAATGGGCGGCGAACCAACGCCGGCCGCGCCGCGATTTCGGCCGGCCGGGGTTGGCCCTCGTCGGCGATGCCGCCGGGCACTGCCATCCGCTGACGGCTACGGGCATGACGACCGGGTTTCTCGACGTAGATCAATTGGCGAAAAGCCGATCGTTTGAAGACTACCGCAGGCACCGCACCAGTCGCAGCCTCGGGCCGGAATTGCTCGCCGAAGCGCTCCACCGGCTCTTCAGCCGCAGCGACCCTGCGAGCTTGGCCCTCCGGCAGTCGGTCTATTCGACGTGGCGCCGGAACGCCCGCGAACGCGAACGCACCATGCGATTGCTCTCGGGCGACGACGTCGGATTGTTTTCCTTCGGCCAGTCGTTCTTGTCGGCGGCCGGGGGCGCCGCGACCCGGCGCGGCGGACTGTTCGCGACCGGCTTGGCCCCGTGGCTCGGTTGGCTGGGCCGGTCGGTCGCGCCGCGCGTTTTGGCCCGCGGGGTCTCATTCCTGTGAAGACGCTCGCGTCGCTCCAGCACCCCGACGGCCGTTGGGAAGGGGAGATGGTCTGGAGCACGGTGATCCTTTCGCAGACGATCATCGCCCGGCACATTATCGGCTTCCCGTTTTCCGCCGACGATGCCGTTCTCGCCCTCCGGTATTTTCAATCGGCCCGGCTGACCCACGGCGCGTGGCCGATGCACCCGGAAGGAACCGGGTCGGTCTTCGCCACGTCGATGGCATACGTCGCTCAACGATTGCTCGGCGTCGCTCCCGATTCCCCGGCATTGACGCAATCGCGGGAATGGCTCCACCGGCAACCGAACGGCGTCGCGGCGGCGCCGTCGTGGTGCAAATTCTGGCTGGCGATCCTCGGGCTGTACGGCTGGAATGGCTTGAACCCGGTGCCGCCGGAGTTGTTCTTGCTGCCGCGTCGGTTGCCCTTTCACCCGGATCGGTTGTACTGCCACACGCGGGCCATTTACCTCGGCATGGCTTACCTCTACGGTCGGCGATTCCGGGCCGATCTCGGGCCGCTCGGCGACGAATTGAAACAGGAGCTCTACGGCGACATCGCGGTCGACTTCGCCGCGCACCGGCACGACATTTCACCGACCGACTTGATCCATCGACCGTCGTGGATTCTCCGCCGCGCTTGGGATCTGCTGGCCACTTACGAACGCTGGCCGATCCAGTGGTTGCGCCGGCGGGCGTTGAAGTATTGCCGGAACGAGATCGACTACGGCCAACGGACGACCCGGTATCAGGGCATCTCGCCGATCAACGGCCTACTGAACATGATCGGGCAGTTCGAGTCGCGTGCGGACCATCCGGAGCTGCCCGCAGGGGTCGCCGGCATCGAGCATTGGCGCTGGCAGGACGACGCGGGCATCCGGTATGTCGGAGCCCGTTCGCAATCGTGGGATACCGCCTTCGCGCTCCAAGCGCTGCTCGCCGATTCGACCGCGCCGGCCGACGCCGTCGCGCGCGGATATCGATACCTCGGTGAATGCCAAATCGTCGAGGAACTCACCGACGGCGCGGCGCACGGCCGGAGTATCACCCGCGGCGGGTGGTGCTTCACCGAAGGCACCCACCGCTGGCCCGTCAGCGATTGCACCGCTGAAGCGCTGGAAGTGATCCTCGCGATCCACCGACTCGGGATACCGTTGGCCGAGCGTATTTCCGATGAACGGCTGTCGTGGGCCGCGCAGTTCATCCTCAGCCGGCAGAACCCCGAAGGCGGCTTCGGGAGTTACGAGGAGCGCCGCGGTCACCCGTGGTTGCAATGGTTGAATCCTTCGGAACTCTTCGCCCGCTGCATGATCGAAGAATCCTACGTCGAATGCACCGGCTCGAGCGTTTCGGCGCTGTGCCACTTCCGCACCTCGTTTCCGAGTGCGCTTCGGATTCGGGTGGATCGGGCGATTGCGAAGGGCATTCGGTTCATCCGGAAATCGCAGCGGCCCGATGGGGCTTGGCCCGCCGCGTGGGGCATTCACCACACCTATTCCGCCTTTTTTGCGGTGCGAGGCTTGCTCGCCGGCGGAGTTACTACGGACGATCCGTGCCTCGTCCGCGCGGCCGATTGGCTATTGCAGCACCAACGCGACGACGGAGCCTGGGGCGAACATTACACCTCCGCACTCACGGGCGAATGGGTGGCCCACCCCGACGGCCAACCGACGATGACCGCTTGGGCCGTACTGACCTTGGCGGAGATTTTGGGCACCGATTCGACAGCGGTGCAACGCGGAGTGGCCTGGTTGAAGGGGAACCGAAACGCGGACGGCGCTTGGCCCGACGGGGCGGTGAACGGCGTCTTCTTCGGCACGTCGATGCTGCATTACGAACTGTATCCGCAGTACTTTCCCGCGTGGGCACTGGCGAAGGCGGGTGGTGGCGAGTCGGCCCCGTGAGTGAGCGGTCGGGCTCGCCAAGATTCGACCGCATCACTTCGCCAGTGCGAAGTCCCGCGGCAGCGAGCGCCAGCCGCTGTGGATGTGGTTGGCCGGGTTCTTCGCGGCGTCGGCTTGGACGTTGAGGAACTCGATGGCGAAGCTCGGGCCGTGGACGCGGTAGGTGTAGGGCTTGCCGTCTTTCTTCTCTTCGATGCAG
>JANXTU010000567.1 GCA_025352235.1 Fimbriiglobus sp. | reverse complement strand
TTTCACTCGGAATCCTCTTCGGCGTACAGATCTGCGGGATGCGTCTCCATCCACAGACCCCGGAAACCGTCGAGGATTTCAAGCTTTTTGGCATTCGCAGAAAATAAACGGGTCGAGATCACGCTTGGTTGAGGACTAAAGGGGCACACTGGGCCGGTGATTTCAGCATCGTTCAGCCGAGATGGCACTAAAATCCTTACCGGTAGCAAGGACCGCACCTTCGGTAGCACGGATGGCACCGCCCGCATCTGGGATTCAAGCCCTCTAAGCCGCGAGTTCCTCCCAAAGAAATCCCTTCCCACAAAATAGCTCATGCCCCCGTCCGGACTTTCTGCGGCCCTTCACCATGCTCGTGTCCCCGCGGTTGCAGCAACTTCGCTACCAGTGCAGTCCACCCCGTCTGATGGCTCGCGCCGATGCCACGTCCCGAGTCCCCGTGGAAGTACTCGTAAAACAGCACGCAATCCCGGAAGTGCGGATCGTTTTGCAAGCCCTTCCGATCCCCCAGAACCGCCCGTCGCCCGCTCGCATCGCGCAGGAAAATGCCGGAGAGTCGCCTGGATAATTCCTCAGCGATGCCGTCGAGCGTCAGGAAGACACCGCTGCCAGTGGGGCATTCGACTTTGAAATCATCGCCGTAGTAATGGTGGAACTTCTGCAGTGACTCGATCAGCAGGTAATTGACCGGGAACCAGATCGGCCCGCGCCAGTTGGAGTTGCCGCCGAAGGCCCGCGTGTCCGATTCGCCCGGTTTGTATTGCACCGTCAATGGCGAGCCGTGCGCCCAGAAGGTGTACGGGTGCTTCTCATGGTACTTCGATACCGCGCGGATGCCGTAGTCCGAGAGAAACTCGGTTTCGTCGAGCATCCTCTTCAAAAGCTTTTTCATCCGGCTACCGCGCAGCAGTGAGAGCAATCGGCGCTCGCGCATCCCGGGCTCCTCCCAGCGGGAGACCAGGCGGGCCAAATCGGGACGGTAGTTCAAGAACCACTTCATCCGGCGGGCGAAATCGGGGAGCTTTTCCAGCATTTCGGGTTCTATGGTTTCGACTGCAAAGAGTGGGATCAGCCCGACCATCGAGCGGATGCGGAGGGTGTGAGTTTCCCCGTCCGGCAGCGCGAGTTGATCGTAGTAGAAGCCGTCGGCCTCGTCCCACAGGCCGTGGCCATGGCCGTCGAAATCGAACATGGCCCCGGCGATGTTCAAGAAGTGCTCGAAGAATTTGCTGGCCATGTCCTCGTAGACGCGGTTGTGCATCGCCAATTCCAGGGCGATCCGCATCATGTTTAGCGAGTACATCGCCATCCACGCGGTGCCGTCGGCTTGGTTGAGATAGCCCCCCGTCGGCAGCGGCTTGGAGCGATCGAAGACGCCGATGTTGTCGAGGCCGAGAAAGCCGCCTTGGAAGATGTTCCGCCCTTCCGCGTCCTTGCGGTTCACCCACCAGGTGAAGTTCAGCATCAACTTGTGGAAGACTCGCTCCAAGAATTCCAAGTCGCCGCGATCGCCGCGCCGTTTGCGGTCGATCTGGAACACGCGCCACGTCGCCCAGGCGTGAACGGGCGGATTCACGTCGCTGAGCGCCCATTCGTACGCCGGGAGCTGTCCATTGGGGTGCATGTACCATTCGCGGGTGAAGAGCAGCAACTGCCCCTTGGCGAATTCGGCGTCGATCAAGGCGAACGGGATCATGTGGAATGCGAGATCCCACGCGGCGTACCACGGGTACTCCCATTTGTCCGGCATCGAGATGACATCGGCGTTGTTCAGGTGAACCCAATCCCGGTTGCGGCCGGCCATGCGCTGGGCAGGGCTCGGCAGTGCCGGGTCCCCGGCGAGCCACTGCGGCACGTCGTAGTAATACCATTGCTTCGACCAGATCAACCCGGCGAAGGCCTGCCGTTGCAAGAGCCTCGCGTCGGCGTCGGCGATTCCACTTTGCAACTCGGCGTAAAACGCATCGGCTTCCGTCATCCGCTCATTGAAGATGGCATCGAAGTCGTCGAAGGCCGCTTCGTTGATCGTTTTCGCGAGTCGCAATCGCACGGTAGCACTCCCCCCGGCGGGCAACTCGAAGCGATAGTGGGCGGCCGCTTTTGTTCCCGCCTCGGTATTGTCGCGAACGCCCCCGATCACATCGCCGTGGAACGCGTCCTTGAACCGACCGACACTCGGCTGACCCACCAATGCGGGATTGGATTCGTTCTCGGTGATCAGAATTTCGGCATCGCCGTCGGCGTGCAGAAAATAGTCCCCGAGCGTCGGGTGCAAGAGGGCGAGTCGATTCGCTCCCTGCCGACGCAGCACCGGTTTCCACCGATTCGTCTTCCAGCTCCACGTATTGCGGAACCATATCTGCGGCAGCAGGTGCAGCTCGGCCGCTTCGGGCCCGCGATTGTGGGCCGTGATGCGCATCAGCAGTTCGTCCGGCCCCGCTTTCGCATATTCCACAAAGACATCGAAGTACCGGCTCTCGTGGAACGCACCGGTGTCGAGCAGTTCGAACTCCGGCCGATCCTTCCCGCGTCGGCGGTTCTCTTCGACGAGCCAACGGTAGGGGAATTCACGCTGGGGGTACTTGTAGAGCATCTTCAAATAGCTGTGGCTCGGCGTCGCATCGAGATGGAAGTACTCCTCCTTCACATCTTCGCCGTGGTTCCCTTCGCCGTTGGTCAGGCCGAAGAGCCGCTCTTTCAGGATCGGATCCCGCCCGTTCCAGAGGGCAAGGCTCAGGCAAAGTCGCTGCTCACCGTCGCTGATCCCGGCGATGCCATCTTCGCCCCAGCGGTATGCCCGGCCGCGCGACTCTTCGTGCGTGAACGATTCCCACGCATCGCCGTGGGGGCTGTAATCTTCCCGAACGGTGCCCCACTGGCGATCGGAGAGGTACGGCCCCCACTTCCGCCAAGGCTCGCGCCCCTCACGGTCGGCGTCGAGCCGGAGCTGTTCCGCACAGTGGGGTAAGGCGTTCATAAATGAATCCGAGGTCGGCACGCCGGGAATTTGCTTTGTACGGCGCCGGGGGTTCGGTAGCATTTCCACCAGAACGCCGATCCCGGAGCTGCGACGATGGCCGAACAACCGCTCGACCCGAACATCCGCACCGTGACTCAGGGCGACCCGGTCGCACACACAGTGAGCCAAATCGATGGGTCGGCGCCGGTCTTCACGCAGACATCCGACCCGACGGATATACCGAAGCACTTTCCGCCGCCGGCTGAGCCGTTCCCCGAGATCCCCGGCTACAGCATCGCCGAAAAGCTCGGCAAAGGGGGGATGGGAGCCGTCTACCTTGCTCGCCAAGCGGGTCTGAATCGACTCGTCGCCCTGAAAATGACGCTCACTGGTGAGACCGGGTCCACGCTAAGATTCTTGGCCGAGTGCGAAGCGATCGCGGCGATTCGGCACAAGAATGTCGTCGTGGTCTATCAATTCGGCGAGCACACTGGCCGGCCGTTTCTCAGCATGGAATATTGCCCCGGTGGGTCGCTGAAGGATCGCATCGCGAAGACGCCCAAGTTCGATCCGCGCGACGTGGCCGAGTTGATGGCGAAGATCGCGGCCGGGGTCGGCGCGGCCCACGCAGCCGGGATCGTCCACCGCGATTTGAAGCCGGACAACATCGTCTTCGCCGCCGACTGCGAACCGAAAGTCGCCGACTTCGGCCTGGCCAAACTCGGCGGCGGTAGCGACCTCACCAAAACCAGTGCGCAAATGGGCACCCCCTATTACACGCCGCCGGAGCAAGCCCGCGGCGACACCAAGTTCGTCGGTCCTCAAGCCGACGTCTGGGCTCTCGGTCTCATTCTCTACGAAGTCCTCACTGGTGAACGACAATTCAAAGGTGCCACCAACTGGGACATCATGGGCGCCGTGATGCGCGGCATTTACACCCAACCGCACAAGCTAAACCCCAAGACGCCCCGCGACCTCGAATTGATCTGCGCCAAGTGCCTCAGCCGCGAAGCGGGCAACCGCTATTCTTCGGCCAACGCACTCGCCGAGGATTTCGGAAATTGGATGGCCGGCCGGCCGATTGTGGCCCGACCACCGGGGACGATTGAATCGGGCGTGAAATGGGTGAAACGGAACCGCACGGTGACGCTTTCAATTACCCACAACTTGTCTGTCCAACTCGAACCCGAGAAGGATGTCGGCGAGTCGGGTGAGGCCACGCCAGACGACCATGTTCCCGGGTGGCGGGTCGCTCGCGCGGGCCAGGTAGCCGCCCAGTTTGGCCACCT
>JANXTU010000565.1 GCA_025352235.1 Fimbriiglobus sp. | reverse complement strand
TTTCACTCGGAATCCTCTTCGGCGTACAGATCTGCGGGATGCGTCTCCATCCACAGACCCCGGAAACCGTCGAGGATTTCAAGCTTTTTGGCATTCGCAGAAAATAAACGGGTCGAGATCACGCTTGGTTGAGGACTAAGGAAGTGATCGTGGTTGGCCGTAGAATTAACGGGCAGTCAGTTTAAGATCGTTCGACCTTAGGACACGCTTTGAGTGACGGTCTTCAAAGGCAGTCAAACAAAGCGTGACCTACAAACTCTAGGCCCGCTTCCTCATCTCCCAATCTTCACTCGTCAGCAGCACCTCGCGGGCACTGCTGCCGTTGAAGCTGCCGACGATGCCGTCCTCGGCCATGAAGTCGATCAGCCGGCTCGCGCGGCCGTAGCCGATGCCGAGGGCGCGCTGGAGTAAGGACGTGCTGCCGCGCCGTTCGCGCAAGACCACTTCGATGGCTTGCTCGTAGAGCGCGTCGCGGTCGCGCATCTTCTCGCCGGCGTCGCCCCCATCCGTCGTATCCTTCGCCTTCAAGTTCAGCAGTTCGCTCTCGAAGTTCGGCTCGTACTGGCCGAGTTCCTCCATGACGCGCTCGATCTCTTTGTCGTCGACGTAAGCGCCTTGACCCCGCACGATGGTGCTCGTGCCCGGTTGCAAAAACAGCATGTCCCCCATGCCGAGGAGCTTGTCGGCACCTTTCTCATCGAGCACGACCATGCTGTCGTTCCGGCTGGCCACTTGGAAGCAAATCCGGGCCGGCAAGTTCGACTTGATGAGCCCCGTGATGACATCGACCGTCGGCCGTTGCGTCGCCAAGATCAGGTGAATGCCCGAGGCCCGTGACTTCTGCGCCAGCCGGATGATGTGTCCCTCGACCTCTTTTTTCATCGACATCAGCAGGTCGCCGACTTCGTCGACGATGACCACGATGTACGGCATCTTCCGCGGAATCTGCCGGCGTTCGTCTTCGCTCTGCGGGTCGACGCGTTTCAGGATTTCATCGTAGCTCAGTTCGTTGTAGCTCGCGATGTTCCGCACGCGGGCCCGCCGGAGGAGTTCGTATCGCTCCTCCATTTTGTCGACGGCCCAGCTCAGGATCGCTTCGGATTTCTTGTCGTCAGTCACGACCGGGTGCATGAGGTGCGGGATGCGGGCGTAGTCGCTGAACTCGACCTTCTTCGGGTCGATCAAGATCAACCGGCATTCGTCCGGCGCCCGGCTGAACAGGAAACTCTGGATGATCGAATTGAGGCAGACCGACTTCCCGGTGCCCGTGCGGCCGGCGATGAGCAAGTGCGGCATCGTCGCCATGTCGTAGACCAGCGGCCGGCCTTCGACGTCTTTGCCGAGGTAAATCGGCAGCTTGAACTTGGCCGTCTTCGCGGTCGTCGCTTGGATGATTTCCTTCAACCGCACCGTCTGCCGGTGTTCGTTCGGCACTTCCACACCGACGGTATTGCGGCCAGGAATACTCGCCACGATACGCACCGATTGCACGCCGAGGTTCAACGCGATGTCGTCGGCGAGGACCGTGACTTTGTTCAACCGCAGGCCCGTTTCCAAGGCGATTTCGTACTGCGTGATCACGGGCCCCGTGTGGATACCGACGACGCGGACGACGATGCCGAAGTCGAGGAAGGTCTTTTCGAGCAGCGCCGCGCGCTCGCGGAGTTTCTGCTCGTGGTCGGCCATCGGGAACGGGTCGGCATCGGCCAGCAACGCCAGAGACGGAAGTTCGTATCCCTCGGGCAAGTTCGAGCGCGGCTCTTCGGCTTCGTCTTCATCCTCGCGCGGCACGAGGCGCAACGGCATCGGCGTCGGTTGGTTCGCCGCAGGGCGCTCGGTGTGCCGGTGGATCGGCACCGGCCCTTCGGCGACCGTCGGTTCCGGACGGGTGATCGGGATGTCGGCCGAGATGGCCAGGCCCGGTGTCGGCGCCGCTGTCAGCGAGACGAGTTCCGGCTTCGGGTTCGGTTTCAACTTTTGGAAGATGTCGTAGGAACTCCGACCGACGAACGCATTCCCCCGGACGAGGAACCGCAGCGCGGCCCGGACGACACCGTCCATCGCCAGCGTCAGGCCGATTACCAACAGCGCGGCGAGGAGCACGCCGGGGAGTGGGAACGGGGCCAGCCCGTCGAGTCGGATGCGGAGCCACGCCCCGACCGAACCGCCGGCACCGTAGATCGACACGACGGCGGGGGCGACATAATCGGCCAACGCCGCGGCCGAGGCGACCAAGAGGATCCAACCGAGGGCGCGGACGCCGAGGCGGGGCCAGCTTCGGCGCGCGACGTACAAGCCGATCAGCGCGAACCAGCCCGCGAGCAGTACCCCGAGGGCGAGGCCGAGGGAATCGAGCAACGGGCGCGCGACTTCCGTGCCCCACGAGCCGGCGAGCGCGGCGGCGACGGCGATCCCGGCAAGGGCGAGCGACACGGCGACGGCGTCGAATCGCCCGCGCGGCGCGACGGCTACTGGTTCCACCGGCGCGACTGCTTCGGAGACTTTGGGAGTGCGCATACCATGATTGTCCCCCGGCCATCGATAAAACTGAAGGGAAAGTGGTGCGGGTCGCGCTGGAATGTGTGAGGATGCCTCGCGCAGAACCGCAAAGGCCGCAAAGGAGAATTCAGTAGAACAATTCCGACCCCATCTGCTCGTTTCTTCGCGGCTTTGCGTGAGATCATCCATCCATGCTCCACGTCGCCCTTTGGGAACCGGCGATCCCGCCGAACACCGGCAACATCGCCCGCCTCTGCGCGGCGACGGGGGCGCGGCTGCACCTCATCGGCCCACTCGGCTTCCGCATCGACGACGCGGCCGTGAAGCGGGCGGGCTTGGACTACTGGCCCCATGTCGATCTGGTTCAACACGCCACCTGGGACGATTTCACCGCGACCGTCCCCGGCCGGGTTTGGCTCATCGACAACCCCGCCCCGCGGCGGTACACGGACGTGCAATACCGAGACGGGGACATTCTGCTGTTCGGCAACGAGACGAAAGGCTTGCCCGAGGAGCTGCGGATCGCCCATGCGGAGCGGCTTGTCAGTATCCCCATGCCAACCGGCAAAGTCCGCAGCCTCAACCTCGGCACCTCCGCCGGGATCGTGTTGTACGAAGCGTACCGGCAAATCGGGATCGCGTGAGCCGCCCCCGGCCTTCCGGCGCGATCCGGTGCGGGCCGCGCGGGAAGGCCGGTCGATTCTATGGGCATGGCTCACCCGACGACCCTCCCCAAATCGACCGTGCTCGCGTTGCCGACGCTGCCGGAACTCCTCGCCTTCGTGCACACGGAATTGTGCACCTTCGACGAACTCGACCCCGGGCAAGCCCCGTTGAAGCAGGCGCCGCTGGTACGGCGCGGCAAAGTCTGCGGGTTGATGTTCCACGTCGATGGCCCGCGGATGCTGCGCACCTCCGCCGTCTGGGTCGCCGACGAGAACCGCATCTTGCTGTACGACAGCACCGGCGTCCGCGCCCGCGAAGTCCGGCTGACGGACTCTCCCGAGCCGGAGTGCACGAAAAAAGCCGCCTGATGTCAGGCGGCCTTACGGCGAGCGTGAAACCCGAGTCATTCCAGCGTCGACCCACCCACCCTACCGTGGAATGACGTCCGATTTTCGGAACGACGATGGCAAATAAGGACTTGCGTCAAATCCGACGGTTGGTCTATGGAGCCATCCGCGTGAAGTACGGCACCAAGTGCCGGTTCAACGGGCTACCGGCATCGAAGAGCGGTTGCGGCCCGGGGTTGCCGGGGATCGTGTTACTGACGCGGGTGCTGCCGCCGTGAAAACGGGTGGTCGCCGTAGCCAGCGTGAGGGTCGTCGTACTGCTGCCGCCGACGACTGTGAACCCGGTGATCAGCACCGATTCGCCATCGCCTCCGACGCTGATGTCGGAGTGCCCCAATCGAATTGTTCCCGTGAGGGGCACCGCAAGGCCATCGGAATAAACTTGACCGTTGCCTTCAACGAAGATTGTGGTGCTTCCGATTGGCGCATCCGCCATCAGCTTCGTTTCCCACGGCTTCGGCCCGTTGGTACCAGGAACGGCCGGCACTTGCAGCATCGAGCGATCCACGACGGCCGAGTACTGCGCCCGCAAGTCGCCGGGGACTTTGTCAAACAACTCCTTGCCGAATTGCAGCACCGGCGCCCCGACCGGCGAATCGACTT
>JANXTU010000531.1 GCA_025352235.1 Fimbriiglobus sp. | reverse complement strand
TGGGCCATCCGCTGCAACCTCATCCACGCCCCCGACGGGACGATGGATGACTTCACCGCCGGGCACATCACCAGCGAAGACGGCGGCGAATTGATGGCGGCGATCCAAGCCGCGCTCGGCGGACGGGAACTCGCGGGCGGTGTCCTAGAATTCCACGCGGGCGTCAGCTATCGCAATATCCTCGTGTGGCGCGGGCTGTCCGGGGAGTCGCCGTTCGTCGGGTTGAGAACGCAACCGCCGCACGACATTCCCAACAAACCTTTGGCCAATCACGGCCCCGTCGGTGAAGCTCGCGAACTGCTGCTGGGGCTGATGAACGCGAGCAAGTCGGTGTTGAAGGATCACCCGGCGAACCTGCGGCGCATCGCGGCGGGGAAGAAAACCGCTACGCAGATCTGGCTTTGGGGTCAAGGGAAAGCCCCGACGGTCGAACCGTTCCAAAAGATCTACGGGCCGCGCGGGGCGATCATTTCTGCCGTCGATCTTGTCCGCGGCGTCGGCATTCTGCTCGGTTGGCAACGCATTGATGTCCCCGGCGCTACGGGATACCTCGATACCGATTACGCGGCCAAAGGTCGCTACGCCATCGAGGCGTTGAAAACCTTCGACCTCGTCTGCGTCCACGTCGAGGCGCCGGACGAGGCGAGTCACGAAGGACTTCCCCACGAGAAAGTGAAGGCGCTCGAACGGATCGATTCCCACATCGTCGGGCCGCTGCTGGAGGAACTGCCGAAGCACGGCGATTGGCGCATCCTCGTCGAACCGGATCACCGCACGACCTTGGCCACGCGCGCCCACGCCTACGGCGCGGTGCCATTCGCGGTCGCGGGAACTGGCATCGCCCCGACCGGCGCGGCGAATTACGACGAAGTGACCGCGGCGAAGAGCGCGCTCGCATTCGACCCCGGTTGGACCTTGATGAGCTGGTTCTTGGGGAAGTGACCGCCCGCGATCACGCGATGGGTCGCAGCAACCGGCACGCGAACCGCCCGAGGCGACCGAGCAGGAAATAATTGAGGATACCGCTCGTGGCTTTGGCTCCGGCCTTGGACAGCACCCGCGAGGCGGTGAGTTCGTACAGCGGCCCGCCGGGGGCCATGAGCTGGTTCAATTGCTCTTCGGTCAGTTTCTCCCACTCGTTCAACTGCCCCGCGAGGTACGAGTTGAAGAAGACGCGTCCGAGGAGTACCGCCGTGCCGGTGCGGCCGGCGCGGAGGTTGTATATCCGGCAGAGATCCGTCAGCATTGCGAAGCCAAAGTAGAGCGACGCAGCACTGTCGATCATCCCGTTCGGCGAGACGGCCGTAGTCAGGCCGGATCGTTTCGCCCAATGTTTCACCCGGCGATCGGCGGCGCTGTCCAAATGGCTCTGGAAGCCGACGCGGAATCGCTCGAACCATTCGGGCGTACTGCTGAAGCGGGCTGGGTCGAGGAGTTCCACACTCACGGCCCGGAGCGCCCCGATGCTGTCGTCGGTGAAGCCCATCGCCAGTAGTTGTTTCCGCTGTTTCTCGGTTTGGAGTGGGAACTCGCGGATGTAGCGGGCCAACAGTTCCCGGGCCTGCGCCGCTTTCGCGTGGGCGAGCCACCGCAGTCTCGTCCTCTGGTGCAACTCTTCGAGCCCTGCGATGCGCAATTGTCGATTCCGGCGCAGCTTCACGTAGATGATCAGGAATCGCAGCATCGCGACGACGACGGCGCCGCCGCAAATCGTCAAGCCGGCGTACCCGATGTACTGCATCCACTCCGGTTGGGTGGCGAGGTTGGCCAAGATGCTCAGCGTTTGCGAATAGAGGAAGAGCCCGAGAGCCCCGGCCGAGCCGAGGAGGAACGCCGCCGCGAGCGGGTGGGCGAACCAACCGAACCAGCGGAGCGCCGGGTCGGAGGCCATCAGTTCCTCGGCCTCGGCGAGGTCGCGCAGGGCCTGCTGTTCATCCGCCTCGCGGAGGCGCCGGCGGTCGTCGTCCGTCAGCGGGGCAACGTGCGACGGAAGATGGGCCGGCCGGCCCAGATCGGTCTCGCCGGCGCGGAGGACCGGTTCTTCGTCGATCGGGAATATCGGTTCGGGCAGCCGCTGCGGGGCTTGGAGGGGGCGCAGGCGGAGCGTGGGCACGCCGATGCGGTCGTCGTCACCGATGTCGTGGCTCATGTCGGCAATCTCGGAGCTGGGTGTGAAATAGTATTCGTCCCGGTGGGCCGACCCTTTTGCTCTTCGAGGTACTGCATCCCCGCTTCGTACAGATGGAGGCGTTCGAGGTATTCGGTACTGTCGTCGGGCGGCACCAGCGCGATCGCTTTCCGCTGCCATTCGACGGCGGTGGAATAGCGCTGCATCGCCGCGTTGGCTGCGGCGAGGGTGTCGAGGTAGCCCGCTTCGGCCTTTTGGGATTGGTCTACGATGCGCTCGGCCAATTCGAGCGCCCGGGCTGGATCGCGGAGTTGGCCCGTCGTCGTGGCGAGAATCCAGGCCATCGAATTTATCGCGGGCAGATGGTCCGCGTCGAGTTCGATGGCCCGGTTGAAATGGGCGATGGCGGAAGTCGCTTCGCCGAGTTCGTAGTCGACCTGCCCATTCAAAAAGTGGATGCCGGGCCGGTTTGGTTCGAGCGCCGCGGCCCGGGCCGCATCGGGTCGCGCTTCGGCCGGCCGACCCACTTTCAAGAGCGCCGTCGCCCGGTTGTAATACCCGCGCGCGGCGGTCGGTTCGAGTTCGACGACCCGCGTGAAATCGCGGATGCCGGATTCGACATCGAGCAGGGCGACTGAGGCGTGACCGCGCTGCAAATAGGCCGCGGCATCGTCCGGTGTCAGGGCGAGGACTCGTGTGAAATCGGCGATAGCCCGCTCCCAATCCTTCTGCCGGACACGGACTTGTGCCCGGTTGAAGTATCCTTCGGAGTCGTCGGGTGCCGCCGTGATGACAGCCGTGAGGTCAGCGACGGCCTCTGCGAACAGGCCGAGTTCGGCCGAGGCGATGGCCCGGTGGTTCAAGGCGACCGAATGTTTCGGTTCCGTGCGCAACACCGCGGAGTAGTCGTCGCGGGCATTCTGCCACTTCTGCAAATCGAAGTGAATGCGCGCTCGGTGCGGGTAGGCTTCGATCAATTTCGGGTTCACCCGCAGGGAGGTCGTCAAGTCGAGCAGCGCCGCGATGCAATCCCCGAGAGCTTCGTGCGACTGCGCCCGGGCCGAGTACGCGCGGGACTGGCGCGGGTTGATCTCAAGGGCTTTCGTAAAATCGGCAATGGCCGCTTCGTGATGACCCTGCGCCGCGCGGCATTGTCCACGTTGGAAGTGCGCCCGACCCATGTCGGGCACGAGGACGAGCGCGGCGTCGAAGTCGGCGAGGGCCTCGTCGAGCTTCGCCAGTTTCATCCGCGCGACTCCGCGCCCGAGGAGCGGGTCGGGATCGTCTGGAACCAGCCGGATCGCTTCGGTGTAATCCAATGCCGCAGCGGCGAACTCCCCCCGCTCGGCGTGCGTGGTGGCCCGGTTGTGCCAAGCCGCAGCGAGTTTCGGGGCGAATTGGATCGCCAGCGTGAAATCTTCGATGGCGAGCGCCAACTGCGAGAGTCCGATGTGGGCATTTCCGCGCGCGAAGTACAACCCGGCATCGTCGGGCGTGAGGTCGACGGCGCCCGTGAACGCTTCCACCGCACTGGTGAATTCCTCCCGGCGGGCGTACAGCCGGCCGCGGCGGAGGAGTTCACGGGATTGTTCGGCCGGGGTCAGCATGGTGTGATCAGCGAGGGTTCAGTGTGGAATTACCCCGGTAGGGTTTGTCGGCTTCGTACAAGTCCAGCCGGGTCCGGTAATCGTCTTCGTGTTCGGGGGCCAAGGCGATGGCTTTTAACATCCACTTTGCGGCGTCTTCGTAGTCACCGAGTTCGGCGCAGGCCGCCGCGAGTGTGTCCAAATAGCCGGCCTCTTGCCATTCCGTCAGCTCGCAAGCCCTCGTTGCGCATTCCTTGGCGCGGGTGCCGTTGCGGACATCCGGGTCCGGGGCCGTCGCCCAAATCCACCCGAGTTGGTTGAACGTCCCGGCACTTTTGGGATCGCGTTTCAACGCTTCGAGGTGGTCTTGGATCGCCTTGTTGTAAAGCTGCTGTTGGTAGTAGACGCCCGCGCGGAGGTTGTACGCCAGCAGGCTGCCGGGGTTGAGGCGGATGGCTTCGTGATAGTCGGCCAACGCCCCGGCGATGTCGCCCGAAAACTTCCGGGCCATGCCGCGAATTTCGAACGCCTTCGGCAGGCCGGGGAGCGTGCGGATGACCGCATCGCAATCGGCCAAGGCTTCCGGGTAGCGTTTCAAGCCGAGTCGCACCGTGGCCCGCGCGAGCCGGGCGAGCACGCGGTCCGGGTCGAGTTCTAACGTCCGCGTGAAGTCGGCCTCGGCGTCGGCTTCGTGGTCCATGGCGCGGTGGATCATCCCGCGTGTTTGGCGGGCCGTCGTGCTCTCGGGGTCGCGCTCCACGGCCGAGTCGGCGTCGGCGAGGGCGGCGTCGAAGTCTTCGAGTTCCAAATGCAATTCGGCCCGGGCGATCAGGTAATCCGCGAGGTTCTGCGGGTCTTGCTCCATAGCGATGGCGAAGTCGGCGAACGCTTTCTGCGTCTCGCCGTTGGCGGCGTGGCACTCGCCGCGCAGTCCGTGTAGCGGGGCGAGGCCGGGGTCGAGCCCGAGCGCCCGGTCGCAATCGGCGATGGCCGCCAAGAACGAGCGCTGGCGGTAGAGCACGCGGGCCCGATCGGCGTAGAGCATCGGATCGTCGGAGCGGATGCGGATGGCTTGGTCGAGGTCGTTGAGCGCGTCGATCCGCTGGCCGAGTTCGAGGTAGGCCAACGCGCGGAAGCGGTAGCCGGCCGCGATATTCGGTTTCAAACGGATCGCCCGCGTGAAGCACTCGACCGCCTCGGGGAAATCCCCCGATTGCAAGCTCTGGTGCCCGCGGTCGAACAGCGATTGGGCGTCGGCGGTGGTTCGGTCGTTGGCCATCATTTATAAGGGGACGCGGTGCCGGAGTCTGGGGATCGGATACAGGTCTGAGCAATTGTAGCACTGCGGGGCCGTAGCGGATGGGGGTTTCGGGCCGACTCGCCGATTTCCGCCCGGACGGTTCCCCTATCATTCCCCCATGATCTGCCCGCGCCGAGTTTGGTTGTTCGCCCCGGTGGGCTCGCTCTTCGCGCTCGATGTGGTGCTCACGTTGCTCGGGCAAGACCCCGCCTACTGGAGCGGGGCGCTGCAAACCGCCAACGAAGCCAACCCGATCGCGCGGCCACTGTTGGCGACTAGCCCGTGGCTTTTCACCGGGCTGGCGGCGGTTTGGGCGACTGTGCTGGCGGCGGTCATCGTCACCTGGGAAAGCCGCTGGAGCAACCTGCTGGCGATGGTCGTGGCATTCGCGCACGCCCTCGGCGGTAGCAATTGGTTGCTCCGTACCGGCGAATGGGGCTTCGCGCTCGCCGGGGGGTATCTCGTTCTGGCAGCACAGCTCTGCTTTTGGTGTTGGACGAAGGGCACAGCAGAACCGTGAGTACCGAAGTCAAATCGCCTCCGATCCGCGCCGGTGCAAGTCAGGGCCACACCCCTTTTCCCAGTCCAGCCGCACTTCGCGTACACTATCCCCAGCTGCTCCGATCCGAGGCCGATGGGCCGACCCGCGACCACCGGCTCCCTATGTTCCTCCGGCTGTTCCTCACGTACTTGATCTTCGTCGTGCTGGCCGTCGCGGCGGTCGGATTGTTGATTTTGCAGCGTTCGGACGGCTCGGATTTGTTCTTCGAACTCGGCCGGCAAGTCGTGCTTGCGGTGGTCGTCATCGCTCTCGTCGCCGTGATCCCCGCCTACGTGCTGGCCCGGCGCTTCACGCGGCCGCTCGACGAACTCACCCAAGGCGCCCGCCGTGTCGCCGCCGGGGAGTTCGACCACAAAATCCATATTTCGGGGAACCGGGAATTGTCGAGCGTGGCCCGCATGTTCAACGGCATGACGGATCACCTCGCCGAGACGTTCCGACAAATCGAGCGTGACCGCGAGCAACTTCGGACGATCCTTTCGGGGATGGTCGAAGGGGTGGTCGCCATCGACAACGAGCAGGTCGTGTTGTTCGCCAACGACCGCGCCGGGGAGTTACTCGAGTTCGTCCCGACTCAAGCCGTCAACCGCAAGCTTTGGGAAAGCACCCGGCAGCGGGCGGTGCGCGAACTCGTCGAGCGCGCGTTGAAGCAAGACGGCCCGCACCGCGAGGAACTCGATTGGAAAGGCCCGACCGTCAAGAGCCTCGTCGTGTACGTCTCCCGGCTGCCGGGGCCGAATTCGCCCGGGGCCGTCATCGTTCTGCAAGACACAACCGACCTGCGCCGTTTGGAGCGACTCCGGCAAGACTTCGTCGCCAACGTGTCGCACGAACTCAAGACGCCGTTGGCGAATATCAAATCGAGCGTCGAAGTGTTGATGGACGGCGCCGTCGAAGACCCGAATGCGCGCGGGATGTTCTTAGAGCAAATCGCGGAGCAGGCCGACCGCCAGCAGACGTTGATCGAAGATTTGCTGAGTTTGGCGCGCATCGAAGCCGGGGAATACCGGCTGGAATACGATCCCGTCGGCGTGGAGGATGCCGTGCACGCCTGTTTGGATCGCCACCGGACGCGGGCCGAGACGAAGGGCCTGACATTGGATGGCGTGGCCTTGTCCGGTTGCCCGATCGACGCCGCAGTGTGGGTCGATGAAGAAGGGTTGGCCCAACTGCTCGACAACTTGGTCGACAACGCCATCAAGTACACCCCGGACAACGGCCGCATCACGGTGCGTTGGCAGGCCGGGCCGCAGAATGTGTTGATCGAGGTCGAAGACACGGGTATCGGCATCCCCGAACGCGACCTGCCGCGCGTGTTCGAGCGGTTCTACCGAGTCGACAAAGCCCGCTCTCGCGAGATGGGCGGCACCGGCCTGGGGTTGGCCATCGTGAAGCACCTCGCCCAAGCGATGCGCGGCCAAGTCCGCGTGACGAGCGAAGTCGGCGTCGGCACCAAATTTGCCGTGACGCTGCCCCGGTCGACGCCGGACGATCAGTAATCGGAACGTTCGTAGCGGTTTTTACGCTCGCGGACTTCGTCTTGTATTTTCGACTTGATCGCCGGGACACCGAGCTTTTTGATCGCCTGCCAGATGTTCATTTTCTCGGCGAGTGTTTGCAAGTTCGGCTTCGTCAGCCCGTCAACCAGTTCCAACTCCTTGGCGATGGCCTCTTCTGCCAAATTGCCATGGACGATCGTTTCGTAAAGGACGAAGACGCGTTCGATGGCATCGGCCGGGGAAACTGCCGCAGTTTTCGACTTTGCGACGCGGAGCTTCGCGGGTGGCTTTTTCCCCGGTTGAATCGGGAGCGTCCCGGTTCTTGCGTATTCCTCGGCCGTGCGCAGGAAGTCCCCAAATTGGGCGACGGTCAGCTTCTCGAACGGTACGAGCGCCTCGGTCACGGATCCGAGTTCGGCCAGGACTTTGCAGCTGGCCCCGGCCCGCTCAGCGAATTGCGCGAGGCTACGAAAGTGTTGTTGCAGGTCGGCGACATTCACGGGGCAACTCCTGTTCGATTTCGTCGGCGAGGGCGGCGAAGGTGAGTGTGGCTTTGGAATTCGGCGGTTTGTCTTCGAGCAAGTCGTTGCAATCCCGAGCTTCGTTCGAGATCGGGATCGTCGTCTCGAAGCGCCGCACGTCCTCGCCGGCCGCGTCCCGGCAGCGTGTCCCGAGTTGACTCCACGCTTCGGTTTCGGCCAGTGTCAATTTTTCGCGGTACGTCCGGTTGGCGACGATGCCGAGGATCTTGAGATCGCAGTTGATGGACTTGCGGAACTTCTCGGACCCCAGCACGCGCTTCAACAGCACCGGCACGCGCTCCATCGCGCGGCTGTCGAGGGTCACCGGCACGACGACATGGTCGCTCGCGGCCAAGGCGTTGATGCAGGAGATATTCACGAAAGGCGGGCAATCGACGATCACGATGTCGTATTTCTTGGCGATGGCTGGTCGGTGGAGCGCGCGACGAAGCAGGAAGCGGTTGTCGCTTTTGCCTTGTTTCAAAAGCCAGCGGAGGGTGAGGGTCAATTCCGTGTAGCCGAGGTTGTCGCTCGCGCCGAGCAAATCGACGGAGCCGCCGTCGGGGAAACGGCAGACGCTTTGGACGAATCCGCCGAGTTTGGTGGTCGGGGCGACCGAGGCCGCGTCGAAAAAATGCTGGGCGAGCGAGCCGTTCGCGTGGAGCATTTTGATTTTGTCGAGTGGCAATAACAGGTCGGTCAACGAACCTTGCAGGTCCAAGTCGACGAACAACACGCGGTAGCCGCGGCGGGCGAACGTGGCCCCGAGGTTCGCCGCGACGGTCGTTTTGCCGACCCCGCCCTTGAGGTTCACGACCGAAATGATCGCTTGGCGGCGCTCGCTTTGGGGGCGGAACCGGGGCACCCGTTGCAACGCCTTCGCGGTCCAGAGGAACCCGTCGAGTTGGATCGCCCGTCGGATGCGGCGCTCGCCGCGGTCGAGTTCGCGCCGGCGTTCGTCGAGTTCGCTCCGCACGGTTTGCAGTTGGCCGTCGCGGTCCGTGACTTGGCTCACCAACGTGTCGGATAGTCCTTTGTGATGCACCAGCTCGACCCGCAATTGGTTGCGCTGCATCAGCAACCGCTGCCCTTCTTGCAGGTAGCGGACTTCCTTGTCTTTGGCTTGCGACAGCAGGAGCAATGCCCTTTCGATCTTGGCGTGACCCACCGCGATCTCCCGCGATTGCTGCTTATGACTCTGCTGGAGCAGCGCGAGCGACTGATGGCCCGCTTGGGCGGTCTTCTGCGCATCCGCCAATTGGGATCGATGCGATTTGGCCTGCTGGGCCAAATTTTTGAAGCGGTCGCGGTAGAAGCGACTCAAGACCCACCAGACCGCCGTGCCGACGGCGCCGATCGAGCCCAGAATGGCAACGACCGACTTCGCCCAATTCGAATTGAAGACTTCATTCCAATCCGCAATCGGCAACATGTCGAAACTCCGGGTGGAGGGCTCGGAGTACTCTACGGATTCACCCCGAGCCGCACCGGGGCCCAAGCCCGGACGTCGACCCCCACCATCCCCGCCCGGCGGGCGGCTTCCAAACCGATGTCGGTATCTTCGAAGACCACGCACGCCACCGCCGGAACGTTCCCAAGCCGCGCGGCCGCTTCGAGGAACACGTCCGGATCCGGCTTGTGGTTCGCCGTGTCTTCGGCGCACACCATCGCATCGAACCAGTCGCGGATGCCGATGGCGTCGAGGGTGCGCCGCACCACGTCCTGGTAGCCGCCGCTCGCCACGGCCATCGGCAACCGGCCGCGGAATCGCTCGGCAATGCCGACGATCCCCGCGAGCGGTTCGACTTCATGCAGCAGCGACAGGAAGATCGATTCCTTCTCTCGGATCAACGCGTCGATATCGGCCTCGGCCACCGTGATGCCGGTCTCGTCGCTGAGCACGCGGATGATCTTCCCCGTCGGCATGCCGCCGAGTTGGTAGAAACGGATTTCGTCGAATGGGATGCCGCGCGGCGCGAGGATGCGCATCCACGCTCGGTAATGGATCGGCATGGTATCAGCGAGCGTGCCGTCGCAATCGAAGATCAAAGCGCGGGTGTTCGCGGGCGGCATCCAGGCGGCGGGCATCGGCGGT
The DNA here is from genome assembly GCA_025352235.1 of Fimbriiglobus sp. Classification (GTDB taxonomy): domain Bacteria; phylum Planctomycetota; class Planctomycetia; order Gemmatales; family Gemmataceae; genus JALHQU01. The sequence continues at coordinate 9,398 of JANXTU010000531.1, read as the reverse complement.
TCTCGGGGTTCGTTCGCTCTCGAGATAAGATAGTTCAATCTCGTATCCCGCCAGGTTTCCACGGACGGATTCCCCGGATGCCGAAACACCTTCTCAATTTCGCGCGACGCGCCCGGCCATTTTCGGAGAGGATTGATTGTGGCCCCCGGAAGGATGCGATATGGCGACGGCGGATCTGGTCCGTGTCAACCGATTGCTGAACGTCCGCGAAGAACGCGACGGGGATTGCCTGCGCGGATTCGAGCGACGAAACCGCCTTCGCCGCATAGGTCCACCGGTCTCAGGAGTTCCGATTGAACCGGGAAGGGGAAACGGCACGATCTCACCCGATTTCTCGGGCCGCTGCAGAAGTGATCGGCCGTATTTAACACAGGTTGAAACTCCGGCAACACGTCGGGGTACTCTTCCTGAACAACCGGCGTGCTGAAGGTGTGTATGACGTTCCAGCGTTTCGTTTCCTGCTGTCTAATGGTCGCCGTTTTGCTAACTGCGGGCTGCCGCCCCACTCAGGCTGACCAGCCTCCGGATGGGCAGGCGAAGGACGAGTTCGTGGATGTGTTGGGCGACAAGTACAGCTTGCCCGGCCTCGACGACTGCAAGGCCGTTGTCCTCCTGTTTTGCGGCCACGACTGTCCCATCTCCAACGGATACACGAAGGAGATCGTTCGGCTTTGCAAGGAGTTCATGCCGAAGAAGATTGCCTTCTGCGTGATCTACGCCGATGCCGATCTCGGCGTGGACGACGCCCGCAAGCACGCTACGGAGTACGGCTTGACTTGTCCGGCAATCCTTGACCCGAAGATGAGTCTCGCCTCGATGGTGGGAGCCACGGTTAAGCCGGAAGCGGCCGTGCTGTCGCCCACGGGAAAACTGCTCTACCTGGGCCGCATTGATGACATCTACGCCGACTTCGGCAAGAAGCGACCTCAGCCGACTTGCAGGGAGTTGAAGGATGCGCTGGACGCCATCCTTGCAGGAAAAACGATCGCGGTTGCCCGCACGAAAGCCATTGGTTGCCCCATCGACTTCCCCGAAAAGAAGAAGTAACCCACGGTCGAACGTGACCCGACCCGAGCATCCCTAACCGGAGACTCGCTCATGCGACTGTTTCGTTCCCTCTTCATTGTCGGCCTTGTGCCGCTGCTATCCGGGCGTGCGTCCGGGGGCGAGTCCGTCCCGACCTTCAACAAGGATGTGGCCCCGATCCTGTTCAACAACTGCTCCAACTGCCACCGCCCGAACGAGGTCGGCCCGTTCCCGCTGCTGACCTACGAAGACGCCCGGAAGCGGTCGAAGCTGATCGCCGAGATCACCGGGAAGAAGATCATGCCGCCGTGGAAGCCGTCCGTGGGGCATGACGTGTTCAAGGATGCCCGGACGCTCACCGACGAGCAGATCGGCGTTTTCAAGGCGTGGGTCGAGGCCGGTTCCCCGGAAGGCGAGGCGAAAGACTTGCCCCCGCAGCCGAAGTTCCCCGAAGGTTGGCACGCTGGCGAACCGGACATGATCCTTAAGGTGGGGAAGCCGTTCACCATTCCCGCCGAGGGCCCGGACATCTACGTCCACTTCGTCCTTCCGCTCAATTTCGACAAGGACAAGTATGTCAAGGCGGTGCAAATCCTGCCGACCAACCGGAAGGTGGCCCACCACGGCGTCATTATCCTCGACGGCAGCGGGACAGCCCGCAAACTCGCCCAGAAGCACGGTGGCGACCACTACCCCAACTTCGGCGGTCCCGGCTTCCTCCCACGCGGGTTCCTGCCCGGTTACGCCCCGGGCCAGACGACCAGGCTCGAGAAGTCGGACAAGGTGTCCATTACCGTGGCGAAAGGAACGGACATCGTGTTGCAGATGCACTACCACCCGATCGGCAAGGACGTCACGGACCAGCCGCAAATCGGACTGTACTTCACGGACAAGAAGCCCGAACGAAACATCAACATCGTCGGGATGGCGAACAACGATGTATTCATCCCCGCCGGAGCGAAAGATTTCAAGCGGACCGACTCGTTCACGCTGCCCGCCGATTTCGAGGTCGAGAACATTTGGGGCCACATGCACATGATCGGCCGGGAGATGAAGGTGTGGGCCGAGTTGCCGGACGGCAAGAAGAAAGACCTGCTCCTGATCTCCGATTGGGATTTCAACTGGCAGGATACTTACCACTACAAGAAGCCGTTCGTACTGCCGAAGGGGACCGTGGTGAAGGCCGAGTGGACGTGGGTGAACACGGCCGATAACCCCCGGAACCCGAACAGCCCGCCGAAGCTGATCACGTGGGGTGAGGGCAGCACCGACGAAATGTCCGGGCTGATCATCGGCGGCATCACGGTCAATCCGAAGGACGAGGGACCGATGTGGATTCCCGTCATCCTTCATTACCTTGACATTGAACGAAAGGCCGTCGAGGCGACAGAAAAGCGGAAGGCAACCCAAGCGACAAAGTAAAATACTGCGAACCGCATTCGGCGAAGTCGAGTCAGCGAACGCCCCAGCAGCCTCCTCCATATACTCGAACTGAGGGGGCTTTTTCGTGCCAACGGACGTAGTAAATCCGGTTTGGAATGAAGTGCCAGCCGGGTGACCGTCTGCGACCTCGACGGATCGAATTCCAAAGTGATCGTCAAGCGGGAATACAACGAAACCATCACGGGTCTCAACTGGAAATGTACGGCATTGTGAAGAGTCTGCGAAGAATCGGTGAACCTATCGCGTAATTCCGGACGGCGTCGGAATCGGCCGTAGGGTGGTGTTGACTTCGATTTCATCGACGTCGATTCCCCTACCCCGAGGTTCGCGCCGATGCGTCATCCGAGACGGTCCGCCTTTACCCTGATCGAATTGCTCGTCGTCATCGCGATAATCGCGATTTTGATCGGCTTGCTCCTCCCGGCCGTACAGAAGGTCCGCGAAGCGGCGGCCCGGATGAGCTGTAGCAACAATATGAAACAGTTCGGCTTGGCCATGCACAACTACGCCGGCACCAACAATGACAAATTCCCGGCCAGCCGGGTCACCGTCGGCGGCGTCAGCAAGTTCCGGTCGTGGACACCGATCGTGTTGGCTTACGTCGAACAAGACAACGTCGGCCGACTCTGGGACTTCACGACGAAGTGGAACACCGCCACCAACCTCACCACATCGCAGAACAACTTCAAAGTCTTCCAGTGTCCGTCGGCACCCGGCGTGCCGCGGCGGCAAGCGGGCTCCGTACTTTTGGGTGCGGGCGACTACGGCTCAGTGAATGCCATCCGCCGTCGGTTCTACACCGCCAACGGCGTCGCGAACTTCCCGACGCCGGGCTCGGCGCCGGGCGACGAAGCCTTGGGCGTGTTGGCCAGAGAAGTCGACACTCCGATTTTGGGCATTACCGATGGCACGAGCAATACGATCATGCTCGCGGAAGACGCCGGTCGGCCCAACTTGTTTCAGCAAGGTCGCGATACCGGTTTGAACACCGGCGATGGCTGGGGCTGGGCCGACCCGGATTGCGGCTTCAGTGTCGACGGCGTCATCCCGGGTGTTTTCGGCACCGGTTGGACCACCGGGGGCACTTGCTACATCAATTGCACCAACGACAGCGAATTTTACTCGTTCCACACGGGCGGGATCAACGTCTGCTTGGCCGACGGCAGCGTCCGCTTTCTGCGGTCGAGCATCGCCGCCGCGACGCTAGCTGCGCTCGTGACCCGCGCCGGCGGGGACATCGTCGGCGACTATTAACGATGGTGATCGCTTTCGGTTCTTCGGGCGAGCCGTACCGGCTCGCCTTTTTCGTTCGCAGCCGGTCGGAACCGTGGTAAACTCATCCTCGTCCCTTACTCCCATTCGTCGAGGTTCGATTATGTTGGAACGCGGAAATCTCTCCCGCCGCGGGTTTATGGGCCGATCGCTGGCCGGGCTGTCGGCCGCGGGGCTGCCGCTCTGGTACGCACGCGAAGTTCACGGCGCCCAAGTGGCGACGCAGGTCCAGCGCGCGAAGAAAGAAAGCGACAAGCTCAACATGGGCTTCATCGGCATCGGCAGTCCGTCTAGTCGCAACCGGGCGCTGTACGGCGCCGCCAAGAAGTTCAATACCGTCAACTGCATGGCCGTCTGCGACGTCGATACCCGCCACGTCGCCAGCGCCGTCGAGATGCTGAAGAAGGACAAGTATGAACCGAAGGAATACAAGGACTTCCGCGAGATCCTCGGCAACAAAGACATCGACGCCGTCTGCATCGCCACGCCCGACCATTGGCACACGCTCGTCGCGCTCGAAGCGTTGAAGCAGGGCAAGGACGTCTACTGCGAGAAGCCGCTGACACTCACGATCCACGAAGCCCTGGTGCTGATGGAGGCCGTGAAGAAATCGAAGCGCGTGCTCCAGACCGGCAGCCAACAGCGTACCGAAATGGGCGGCATGTTCCGCTTCGCCGCCGAGATCGCCCGCAGCGGCCGGCTCGGCAAGATCAAGAGCATCGAGTGCCGCATCGGCGGGAGCCCCCAGTCCGGAGCGATTCCGGAAGTCGAACCGCCGAAGGAACTCGATTGGGACATGTGGCAAGGCCCGGTGGCCAAGGCACCGTACCGCCAGAAAGGGAATAACACGAACTGCCATTACGAATTCCGCTGGTGGTACGAGTACAGCGGCGGCAAAATGACCGACTGGGGTGCCCACCACATCGACATCGCCCAGTGGGCCCTCGGCATGGACGGCAGCGGCCCGACGGGCATCGAAGCCATCGACGTGAAAGCGCCTTACGCCAAAGGCGACGGCTACAATTGCCACGAGCAGTTCAAAGTGAAGTACACCTACGCCAACGGCTCGGAAGTGATCGCGATGGACGGTCGGGGCACCGAAGTGAAAGGTTTAGTGAACAAGGATGGCGCCGCACCGAAAACGATCTCCGGGAGCGATAACGGCGCGATGATCTTCGGCGAGACGGGCACCGTGTTCGTCAGCCGCGGTTCGCTCTTGGCCAGCGATGTGAAGATCCTGACGGAGCCGATCAAAGACATGCCGCAACTGTATCCGAAGCGGCCGACGGACCACATGGGCAACTTCCTCGACTGCGTGAAGACGCGCGAAACCCCGATCTGCGGAGTCGAAGTCGGCGGCGGTTCGGTGATTGTTTGCCACCTCGGGGCCATCGCACTGCGCATGGGCAAGGGTACTAAGTTGACTTGGGATCCGAAGACGCACAAGTTCGCCGACAACGACAAAGCCAACGCGATGCTCAGCCGCGAGTACCGCGCCCCGTGGAAGTTGGAAGCGTGATCGTCGCTTTCGCAGGTCACGCTTTGCGTGACGGCTCTGAAAACCCGTCACGCAGAGCGCGACCTACAAAAACTTCAGTTTGCCATGTCCGAATCCACACACGTTATCCAACCCCGCATCGCTTGGGCCGGCCTGAGCGATGCGGTTCTGCTTTCCCAATGCGAAGTCGATACCTACCGGGCCAGCGGTCCCGGTGGCCAAAAGAAGAACAAAACTAGTTCCGCCGTTCGGCTGCGCCACCCCCCGAGTGGAATGATCGCGATCGCCGAAGAGAGCCGCAGCCAGCACGCGAACAAGGCGAAGGCCCTCGTGCGCCTTCGTCAGGCGTTCTATTTGCGATGGAGAAGTGAGTGCCGGGCTGAGGCGAAGCCGACCTTGGGCGATAGCGGTGGCCGAATCGATTTGAGGATCAAAAACCCGAGGTTCTGGCCTGCTGTCGGGGTCGCATTGGATGTGCTCACCGCCTGCGAGGGCCGGGTAAGCACCGCGGCGGAGCGACTCGGCACGACGACCGCGAATTTGGTCGATTTCCTGCAAACCGACCCGAAGGTCTGGCAAGAAGCAAACCGAATCCGTTCGGTATTCGGTTTGAAAGGATTGAAGATCGGTGACTGAGTACCCATCAAGATTAAGCCGATGCCGAAAGCAGATTCTCGGACGCGGTTGTGCGGTCGTAGCTGTCGTGGCGGGCGAAGACGGCCCGGGCTTCCTCGACCCGTTTGCCGGCTTCCACCGTGACGAGGTAGCGTCCCGCTTGTATTTCGTCGTCGTAGAACGACGCATCTTCTTCCGAAATTCCGAGTCCGATCAACCCGCCGAACAGTGTTCCGACGCTCGCTCCCGCCCCGGCGCTTGCGAGGAGAGCCACGAGGGTCCCACCGGCGATGAGCGGCCCCACGGGGGACATCAAGCCCACGACGACTGCAAGACCGAGGCCGACCCCCGTGACGGCCCCGGCTCCGGCACCGATGGCCGTGCCCTCTTCCCAACGGCTCTCGGTTGGATCGTTTTCGATTCCGAACGTTCCTTCGGACGCTTCCCGCTTGGCAATCAAGCCGATGTGATCGTCGGTGAAGCCGAGTCGTTTGAGGTCGGAGATCGCCGATTGAGCTTGAGTACGGGTGGTGAACACGCCGACGGTCATCGAACGGGTAATGGTCTGAGTCGCCATGGCGAAAATCCTGGGTAGGGGGATGACCGCATCCCAGCACTGTGCGGGGAGACTACAAGAGAATGCTTGCTGCAACCCGCGTGCCGACCTGTCAAGCATCGTGACTCATCAGTAATATTTGGGTCGATGCGGATGCTCCCTTTCCGACCGTCCGCGCGGTCCGAATTTCACGTCGCCGCGGCGGACGATTCGAGAAACGCAAAGGCGATGCGGATGGTTTCGTAGCTCGCCTCTTCGTTCAGGGCAACGTACACCGGCTTCAAACGGGCCGTGCCGAATTCGCGGGCCGAGACCGCGATACGTTCGAGCAGTTCCGCCGAGACCCATTGAACGATCGACGACGGTTTCTCCGCGCGGATGAAATCGGCGAGGTAATCACCGACCGTGCCGCGGGACAATCCTGTTTTCTCGAGGACCGCTTCAAGTGAGGCGCGATCGGCGAACATTTTGTAGGCGAGTTGCTTGGCCGGGGAGAGCTTGGTCGAAACCGGGGCGCGGGTCGCCGTTTCGCGCAGGGGCGGCAAGTCAGTGGCGAGCGCGAACTCGGTCGCGTGGGCGGCGATGATCGCGAGAAATTCGGGGCCGAAGTCGCGGAGCTTCACGTCGCCGACCCCGGATACCATCCGCATCCGTTCGGGAGTCGTCGGCCGGCAGCGCGACAACTCCGCCAAGACGGTGTCGGCGAAGATTTGATACGGCGGTACGTTCAACCGGTGGGCTTGCTCGCGGCGGAGCTGGCGCAGGACTTCAAAGAGTGCCGCATCGCTCCCGGAGGGCAGGGTGCCCGCTTCGGGAACCTCAACACCCATCGACCGGGTTTGAATCAGGCGGACGACCAACGTCCCTTTCATGACGGCCCAAGAATCCGCGTTCAAACGCAGGATCGGGTAGTCCCCCTCGGTTTGCACGAGCGCGTTCTGACCGACGAGCTGAAAGATGCAATCGCGGATCTGCGGTTTCTCCATCGCGCTGAGGAGTCCGTGAGTCGTCAGTTTATCGTGCCCCCGGCTGCGGATCGCCTCGGTGTTCGCCCCGCGCAACACGTCGATGACGTGGTTGGCCCCGAAACCTTCGTTGACGCGTGCCACGCACGACAGGATTTTCTTCGCGACGGTCGCGGAGTCGGGAATGTCTTGGGTGTCGCCGAGGCAGATGTCGCAGGCTTTGCAATTGGGCGAGGCATAGTTCTGGCCAAAATGCCGCACGAGCGCCTTGTGCCGGCAGATGGCCCCGCTGGCGTAGCGCACCATCTGATCGAGCTGATTCCGGCCCGCCGCGAGGAATTCCGGCGGGGCGTTGGCCTCGGTCGCCGACTTCTCCATGATCCGACGCAGGGCCATCACATCGCCGAAAGAAAAGAGCAGCAGGCACTCACTCGGCAAACCGTCGCGCCCGGCCCGGCCGGTCTCCTGTTGGTAATGCTCGATGGTTTTGGGGACGCACGCGTGGATGACGAAGCGGACGTTCGAGCGGTCGATTCCCATGCCGAAGGCGATGGTCGCCACGACGATGTCGGCCTCTTCTGCCGAGAAGGCGTCGTGGCTTTGGCGCCGGGCCTCGGCCGTCATCCCCGCGTGGTACGGCACGGCGCGGTACTTGGCTTTCTTCAGCGCTTCGGTCACGCCATCGACGTCGGCGCGGCGCAGGCAGTAGACGATCCCGGCTTCGTTCTTGCGCCGATCGAGCACTTCTCGAATCTGCCCGACGACATCGGACTGCGGCAGCACGCGGAACGTCAGGTTCGGCCGGTCGAAGTTCCCGACGAGGATCTGCGGCTGCTGCAAATTCAACTGCGAGATGATGTCGGTGCGGACCTGCTCGGTGGCGGTCGCGGTGTAGGCGTGGATGGAACTGCCGGGAAAGAATTCGCGCAGCCGCGCGAGCATCCGGTACTCGGGGCGGAAATCGTGGCCCCAGTGCGAAATGCAGTGCGCCTCGTCGATGGCGACGGTATGCGCCCCCGCGTCGCGGAGGATCTGGTGCGTGCCGGTGTTGATGATCCGCTCGGGCGAAACGAAGACCAACCGAACCTCACCGGAACGGATGGAATCCAAGGCCGCGTTCGTCTCGGCGCCGTTCAACGAACTGTCGAGTCGGACGGCGCGGATGCCGTTGCGGGCCAAGCCGTCAACTTGGTCTTTCATCAGCGCGATCAGCGGCGACACGACGACGGTCAACCCAGGCCGCACGAGCGCCGGGGCTTGGTAGCAAAGCGATTTGCCACCGCCGGTGGGAAGGACGACGAGAGAATCGCGGTTCGCCAACACGGCCCGGATCGCTTCGGTTTGCAGCGGGCGCAATTCGGTAAAGCCCCAATTGCGCTCGATGGCCGCGAGCAAGTCCGAAGGCAATTCCGGTGGCATGGCACTCTCGGAGACGAGGGGGGAGACGGTGGTATTGATGATACCGAAGGACCGCGCAATCCAGGAGAGCCGTGTCCATCCCGACCCCCACGGCGTGCGACGGGAGTTGAAAGCGCTGGGCCGCATGCAGGGCATCCCGGCCGAATGGCTCGTCGAACTCGACCCGACCACGAACGAATACCGCGCCGTGAGCGCCGAGAGCGCAACCGGAGCCGGGGCCGAAGCGAAGCACGAACGCGAAGACGGACGCAAGGACGACCTCCGGCTGGCGATTCGGGGGGTGCTGCCCGCGAACCGGGAACAAGCGTTGACGAGAGAAGAAATCTGGGAGCGCCTGCCGGAGGCGGTGAAAGTGAACCGGACGAGGTTCGGCAGTGTGATGGAAGCCGGAGTACCGAAGGACTGGTTGAAGGAAGGCGGCGAAGGAAGAAACCCGGCCTACCGCTATTGGGCCGCTGCACCCGATGCTTGACGGAATTAATTTCCCCCTGTCCCCCTATGTTAGGGACATTATTATTGTCGTGGTCAATCGATGTCACGACGAAAAAACGCCCCGAACCGGGGGGTCACCGGATATTTTCCAGCAAGCGCTCTGCGGGGGTCG
>JANXTU010000514.1 GCA_025352235.1 Fimbriiglobus sp. | reverse complement strand
GGCCAAACTGGGCGGCTACCTGGCCCGCGCGAGCGACCCGCCACCCGGGAACATGGTCGTCTGGCGTGGCCTCACCCGACTCGCCGACATCCTTCTCGGGTTCGAGTTGGACAGACAAGTTGTGGGTAATTGAAAGATTCACCTGACGGTTACTGAGGATCAACAAGAGGAAGAGGGGGTAGGAGTAGGAGGCGTAATAGGGAATTTGCCTGGACAAGGCGGACGGGGCGGACCGGGATTGGCCGACGAGGTGCCCGGCTCGGCCGAGTTTTGGAGTCACTGACCCCCTCGGGGGTCCTTCGTTTTCCCGGGCGCCGACGCCCGAGAACACGCCATCACACCGACGCAGTTGGCCATGATTCTCGGCGGCGTCGAACCCGGCCCCGATTCTAAAAATCCGCCTGATCTTTCCGGGACTTTCCACCGGCTGCCAATCGTTCGGCCCGGTCGCGCGTCTTAGATGACATGGCGATGTCCGCGGAACAAGAAGTGATCCACCTCCGCGAGGCCCTGGCTTACCTCCGCACGCTCTACGCCGTCGAACAGGAGATCGCCGAGGGGAAACTCGCCGGTGACACGGCGGTGTCCCTGCGGCGGACCTTGGCCGGGCCGATCTTGGGTACCCGTCCGGCGGCGATGCTGATACCTACCTGTCTTTCGCTTTCCCCAACATCGGTCGGTGGTTACACTCGTCTCCATGTCCGACGTGACCCGTCTCCTCGCAGCCGCGCAAGCAGGCGACCGCCAGGCTGCCGCTGACCTGCTGCCGCTCGTCTACGACGAGTTGCGGAAACTGGCTGCCGCGCGGATGGCGGCCGAATCCCCCGGCCACACCCTCGATGCCACGGCCCTTGTCCATGAAGCGTACCTGCATCTAGTCGGCGACCAGCAGTTCGATGGCTGGGGCCACTTCTTCGCCGCCGCGGCCGAGGCGATGCGGCGGATTCTCGTAGATTCCGCCCGCCGCAAGGCGACCGTGCGTCACGGGGGGATCGCCGGCGGGTACAGACCGAGATGACCCCTACCGAGGCTGTCTTTTTTGCTGCAGCTGCCCTGCCTCCCGCGGACCGGGCCGCCTACCTCGCACGGGCCCGACACCGGCAAAGTTTCCGAAAAAACTTATGATCTGCTGAGGGGGTTCGAATCGGTTTATCGCCTTGTGGGCTAGAACCGGGTTCCGACCACACAAGGGCCAAGCCATGAACGACGTGTCCCGAGTCGAAGAGCTGTTCCTGAACGCCGTAGGCCGGCAAGACTCAGCCGAGCGGGCGGCTTACCTGGACGCCCAGTGCGGCGAGGATGCCGACCTCCGCCGCCGGGTCGAGGTGTTGCTCGCCGCCCAGCCGAAAGTCGGCCGCTTCCTCGAACCGCCGGCGGACCTCGACCGGACGGGTGATTACCAAGCCCGCACCACGAACCCCGAATCGACCTCCGCCGTGGGGGACCGCGTCGGCCCGTACAAGCTGCTCGAAAAGATCGGCGAAGGCGGCATGGGCGAGGTCTGGGTGGCGGACCAACTCGAACCGATCAAACGCCGTGTCGCCCTCAAACTCATCAAACCCGGTATGGACAGCCGCAGTGTACTCGGACGCTTCGAGGCCGAGCGCCAAGCTCTGGCCGTGATGGACCACCCGAACATCGCCAAGGTGCTCGACGCTGGCACAACACCCGATGGCCGCCCGTACTTCGTGATGGAACTGGTGAAGGGCACGCCGATCACGGACTTCTGCGATGCCCGCAAGCTGACACCGAAGCAGCGGCTCGAGTTGTTCGTGCCCGTCTGCCAGGCGATCCAGCACGCCCACATGAAGGGCATCATCCACCGCGACATCAAGCCGTCGAACGTCATGGTGGAACTGCACGACGATCGGGCGGTGCCCAAGGTGATCGACTTCGGGGTGGCGAAGGCCATCGGCCAGCAGCTCACCGAGAAGACGATCTACACTGGGTACGGGGCGCTCGTCGGGACGCCAGCGTACATGGCCCCGGAGCAGGCGTCGTTCAACGCCCTGGACATCGACACGCGGGCCGACGTGTACGCCCTCGGCGTGCTGCTATACGAACTGCTCGCCGGCAGCCCGCCCATCGAAAAGGAGCGGCTGAAACTCGCGGCGCTCGACGAAGTGCTGCGGATCGTCCGCGATGAGGAGCCGCCGCGACCGAGCGCCCGACTCAGCACCTCGCAAGCGAAAGCCAGCATCGCCGCGACCCGGCAGTCGGACCCGGCAGTCGGACCCGGCAAAGCTCTCCGCCCTCATGAAGGGCGAGATCGACTGGATCGTCATGAAGGCCCTCGAAAAAGACCGCACTCGCCGCTACGACACCGCCAACGGCCTGGCCGCCGACGTGCGGCGCTACCTCAACGGCGATGCGGTGGAAGCGTGCCCGCCTACGTTGGGCTATCGGCTGACGAAGGCGTACCGGCGGAACCGCGCGGCCGTTCGGGTGGTGGCGGTATTCGTAATGGTTTTGTGTGCGGCCGTCGCCGTGAGTAGCTGGCTCGCGGTGAAGGCCACGCGGGCGGAAGCGATAGCCGAACAGAAGCGAATCGAAGCCGAAGAGTACGCGAAGCAAGCGGACGAAAATGCCGATAAATCCGCGTACTTCCAAGGCAAAAGCGCAGGCCAACTTGCCATGTCATTACGCGATAATTACGTCGCGAAAATGAACTTGGCCGCCCGGGCATGGGAAGACAACAATGTCCCTCGTGCCCGCGAATTGCTTGAATCAGTTCCGAAGTCAGTGGCTGGTCGAGACATCCGTGGATTCGAATGGCATTACCTGACGCGTGTCTGCAATTCTGCCTTGCGGACATTTGAGGGTCACTCGGCTACTGTGATGTGTGCTGCGTTCAGTCCTGACGGCCGACGTTTCGCAACCGGGAGTAGCGATCGGACAGTTAAGGTTTGGTCCTGCGACACCGGCAAGGAACTGTTCTCAACGGAGGGAATGTCATCTGGACCTGTATTTGATGTCGCGTTTAGTCCGGATGGAAAGCGCGTCGCTGGCTGTGGCGCAAATGAGATGATGATATGGGACAGTACTACGGGAGAGAAAGTCCTCACTCTCAAAGGGTGTAATCTCTCCCCCGCGTCGTTTACGCGGCGATTCCCATCGATTCTCGGCAGATGCGGTCGGATCGCTCGTTTAAGATCCTCCGGTAGGCCTT
>JANXTU010000486.1 GCA_025352235.1 Fimbriiglobus sp. | reverse complement strand
GCGCAACTCCGCTTGTCCGGAGAGTTCGGCGACCATTGTTGCGGGGGACGTGTCTTGATTCCGTTTCGTCCGTTGGTTCCGTTTCGTCCGTACCGGGGAGGGGGGTACTCTCCGCGGAATCAATTTTCGCACCCCCGATGTCGGCGGGGCACCTCTCCGGATTCCTTCGCTTATGATCCGCTTCGCCTGTCCGAATTGCCAGACGCCCTTCTCCGCCGCGGAGGAACACGGCGGCCAGCGCACCACCTGCAAGCAGTGCGGCGCGAAGTTCCTCATCCCCGGCGGCGCCGAACCGCCGGCTTATGAAATCGTCCCGTCGAATGAGCTTCCCGCCCCGAAGCCGGTGCCCGAACGGGAACCGTCGCTCGACGTTCCCCCGACCCCGGAAGCGCCGCCCGCGGATCCGGCGGTGCCGGTCGAACTCGCCCCTTGTCCGAAGTGCCAAGCGACGATGTCCGTCCGCCCGGAGGACGTCGGCTTCGACCTGCAATGCCCCTACTGCCAGACGGTGTTCCGCGGCGTCGCCGCTTCCACCCCGGCACCTGCGCCGGCGCCTTCGGTCCCGGAAGCGCCCGGGATCGAAATCGCCCCGTGCCCCAAATGCCGGGCGGAGCTGACCGTCGATCCCGCCGACCTCGGCGGAGATGTCGAATGCCCGTTCTGCCGGGCGATCTACCGGGCCGAGAAACCGAAGGCGAACACGCCCTTGGCCCGGCGCACACCGCCGCCCGCTCCGCCCCCACCCAAGGGGCAGAACAAGCTCGACGACGACGACGACGATACGACCCCGATCAAGATGACGTGGGAGAAGGAAACCGATCCCGACGAGGACAATCAGGATGACGACCGCCCGAGGAATCGCAAGCTCCGTCGCCGCCGCGACGCCGGCGACCCCTACGATCCGTACGACGAACGTCGGATCCGCCTGGAACCGAGCAACGGCCCCGCCTGCTTGATCCTCGGCTTGCTGTCGCTCGTCTGCTGCTTCTTGGTGGGGTTCTATACGATCACGCTCTGCCGGGAGACGATCGCGAAGGTGAACAGCGGGACGATGGAAGAATCGGCGAAGGGGCTGGCCATCGCCGGGATGATCCTGTCGATCATCGGCATCGTCTCCCATGTACTCATCATCCTCGGCGGCTGCCTGATTGGGATCAGCGGCAAGTGACGCGGCCCTCAGCCCATCGCCTCCAGCCACGCCCGCGCCGAAGCGTCGCTGGGCATCCGCCAGTCGCCGCGGGGCGAGACGCTGACCGAAGTCACTTTTGGCGATCAGCCAATCCCCATCGCCACTTTCAAGCAGGCGTCGGCTTTCAGCATAAGTTCGTCGGACAACTTACCGATCACGTCCTGCAATCGATCCTCGCTCATCAAAGAAATCAGGTAGCCTGAGAATACGCTACTCTCAATATGCCCAGGAGTGACACATCGCTAAAATCCGCTTCCGAAGCTACGGAAAGCCGAGTCGAGCGGTGACAGTCGCTTTTCGCTCCGCGAAAAGTAGTTCACGCCAGCACCTGAGTTCCGCAAGTCGCGGGCGAGCTCAGCTACTTTTCGCGGAGCGAAAAGCGACTGTCCCGGGCGCCAGACGCGTGCGGGAACCGCGCACTGATGACTTGCCCGCGCTCGATGATCACGGGGTTTCCCCTCGCGAAATGATCTCATCCGCTTCGTCGGCCAGCGAGTTCATTTCCTCGACCGTCCATGGCTGGCTGTCAAAATCCGAGTGCGTGCGAAGATAAACATCTCTGCGGACGAGGACGCAATCCCGTCCGTCTACAGTCATCGTCACCGGATCGGCGGTGTCGACGGCCATCAATTGTGCGGGATTCAAAATCATCGGGACCCTCCGTTCGCTTCAACTTTAACCGACGGTGATCTCGCGAGAAAGTTGATTTGCTTCACCAACCCCCCAGCCACGCCCGCGCCGAGGCGTCGCTGGGCATCCGCCAGTCGCCGCGGGGCGAGACACTGACGCTCCCCACCTTCGGCCCATCGGGCAGGCCACTGCGCTTGAATTGGTTCTGGAAGAATCGAGTCAGGAAGACGCGGAGCCACTTCCGCAATTCTTCGGGAGTGTACTCGGCGCGGAACTTCGCGTGGCCGGCCAAGAACAGGATCTTCTCCGGCGACTCGCCCCAACGCAGGAAGTGGTACAGGAAGAAATCGACCAGTTCGTACGGCCCGGTGCTCGCCTCCGTCGCTTGCAGCGCTTCGCCCGCCGCACTCGTCGGCAGCAGTTCGGGGGAAATTTCCGTGGCGGCGATGTCGAGGAGCGTCCTCCGGGCAACGCCCGCGAATTCGTTTTCCGCGGCCCATTGCACGAGGAATTTCACCAATGTCTTCGGGATGCTGACGTTCGGGTTGTACATGCTCATGTGGTCGGCGTTGTACGTACACCAGCCGAGCGCGAGTTCGGAAACGTCGCCGGTGCCGATGACGAAGGCCGTGTTCATCAGCAGGTTTGTCCGCACGCGGGCTTGCACGTTTTCGAAGACGAGGTCGTGCCGGTTGTCGTGCGGGAGCGCGTGCAGCGCGATCGTGAGCGCTTCGACGGTGTGATCGGCCAAGTCGATGCCGAAGGGTTTGTGCCCGAGGGCGCGCATCTCGATGAGGCAGAGCGGGCGGATGTCGATTTCTTTCGCGGTCACGCCGAGCGCGGCCATCAGCGTTTGGGCGTTCCCCTTGGTGCGAGTCGTGGTGCCGAAGCCGGGCATCGTGATCGCTTGGATTTTCGACGGCGATTCGCCGAGTTCCGCAAACGTCTTGGCGACCACGAGCAACGCCAGCGTGGAATCCAACCCGCCGGAGACGCCGATGCTCACCTTCGGTCGGCCGATGTGATCGAGCCGCTTGGCCAGCCCCGAGACTTGCGTCGCGAAGATTTCTTCGCAGCGCTCCTTCAACGTCGCGGGGTCGGACGGCACGAACGGATGGGCATCGACTTCACGGATCAACGCCGGTGTGCGTTCCGAGGTCGCGAGTGCGAACGGCACCGTCCGGAACGGGCGTTGGCCGGCGCGGGCATCATGGAAGCTGCCGGTCGTCAGACGGTCCCGCTGGATACGGCCGAGGTCGAGGTCGTGGATCGTGATATGGCCGCGGCGTTGGAACCGCTGCGATTCCGCGAGGAGCGAGCCGTTCTCGGCGACAAGGCAATGCCCACCGAAGACGACATCGGTCGTCGATTCCCCCGTTCCGGCGGAAGAATAGACATACCCCGCGATGCAACGGCCGCTCTGCCCGATGACGAGTTGCCGACGATACCCGGACTTCCCGATGATCTCGTTGCTCGCACTCAGGTTGGCGAGGATAGTCGCCCCGGCCATCGCTTGGAGCGAACTCGGCGGCACCGGCATCCAAAGATCTTCGCAGATTTCGACACCGAGAACGAAGTCGGAGGCGTTCTCCGCGCGGAAGAGCAAATCGGTTCCGAACGGCACCGTCTGCCCGGCGAGTGACACCGCGTTGACCGTGGCGTGCGCGGCCGGGTGGTAGTAGCGGCCGTCGTAGAACTCTTTGTAATTCGGCAGGTAGGTCTTCGGCACGACGCCAAGCAGTTTAGAACCGGTGAAGACCGCCGCGCAGTTGAAGACCATGCCATCGATGGCCACAGGCAGGCCGATGACGGCGACGCCGTGGAAGCAGTGCCCCGCCGCGGCGAGGAGTGTATCGAGCGCGGCCTCCGCCGCTTTCAACAGAGTCGAGTGATGGAAAAGATCGCCGCAGGTGTAGCCGGTGAGGCCCATCTCCGGGAAGACGGCGAGGTCGCACCCGGCGGCATCGGCCTCGCACAATAGGGCGAGCGTGCGCTCGGCGTTGAACGCGGGATCGGCGACCCGGAGTTCCGGGCACGCGGCCGCGACGCGGAGGAAGTTATGGGTTGGCATAGTGGTGGATCGAGACGATTCGGATTTCGGTGACGGTTTTATAATCCCGGTCGTTGATTAGGAACACCTCGCTGCCCGACTGGATAGCACAGGCGAGGTTGATCGCGTCCGGGCTTTTCAGGCGATGCCTCGCACGAAGGGTCAACGCGAGGTCGAAAGTCGTTTCCGTGATCACATGCGATTGGCATGATGTCCGGTAGAAGTGGTGATAGTCTTGGAGCAGCCAATGATCGTTGTTCTGAGTCGGCTTGGTGAGCGTCTCGAAGCGGACCATCGCACAAGTCATGAGCGAGCCGCTTTGAAGATCAGACAACGCGGCGTCCACCAACGGTCGGAACTTCGGATGGTCTTCGACCAAGAAGATCACCACATCGGAATCCGGGAAGATTCTCATATCGGTTCACTCTCCGAATCGTGCGCTTCCGCCACCCAAGCCTCGATTTCTTCTGCGGTGAGTCGTTGTTAGCCGCGGGCCTTCCGGTCTGCCCAGATCTCGTCCAGCACGCGACGCCAGACGGGAACTTCGGGTGGTGACGGAATCGGCGGTGCCACTTGCAACTCGGGGAGCGCAATGTTCGCATTCATATCCGCAACTCCTCGTAGGAAGTCTTCATTCTACTCCTCCTCTTCCGCGAGGGTGAACGACGCCAGCATCGCTTTCAATACCGGTTCGTGGTGGCATAGGCGGCATCAGTCTTGATGGTGCCAAGGACTAAATTATGTGGAGCTGTTGAGGTCCCGCACTTCACTTCGCCAAGCTCTTGCGCTGGCGCTCCCAGGTCGCAGCGTTGAAGCTCAGACCTTCCCGATTCGGGTTGATGACCTTGAAGCCGGTCTTGCCATTTTCGGTGACGTAATCGATTGTCGACCCGCGCACCCGCTCGACTGAAGTCTTCAAGATCGCCACGGAATGTCCGGCGATTTCAAAAACGGAATCTTCCGAAGTCACTGACGGGTCGAGGTCGAGTTTGTGCAAATACCCTTCGCAACCTCCCGCGACGACAGTAAGCCGGAGGTGCATCGTCTGACCGTGCTTCTCCTTGCCGAGCTCGCGTTGTAATACCGCATGTGCGGCCGGACTGATAGTGACCACCTGCGGCTCTGGCGGTCCGGACTCCACGACCGCGGGAGTCTCGGGCGCGGTGGGCGACTGTAGGCCGGGCTTGTCAGCGCACCCGAGCATCAATGGGAGCGTGAGAAGAATTAATGCAAAGGCAAACCGAAGCATATTTATCTCTCGTAACGGATTGACCGGATAGTTATTCTGGTTCACCACGGAATCCTGTGGGTGAATTCTACAGTTTCGGCAACTGGCAGGTCAGGATTTTGAGTCTCAGGTAATCCTCGTCGCGGAAGCCGTAGGCGCGGCGTTGGAGTACGCGGATGCGGTTGTTGAGCCCTTCGACGAACCCGAGCGGCACCTTGTTCTCGGTCGCGCAGTAGCTGGCGATGCCGGCCCAGTGCGTGCCGATCATGCGGGCGAACTTCTCGAACGGCGCGAGTTTCTGCCAACGCAATCCCGTGCGCCATTCCAAGAAGAAGAGCGCGGCCTGCTTCGGATCGTCGAAGTCCCAGAGCTGCCCGAACTGCTCCTTCAGCAGGTAGGCTTTGTCAAGTCGGCGGTTCGCCTTGAAGAGCAAGTCGAGCGAGGCGCGGCCTTCTTCGCCGAGGTTTTCGCGGCGTGTGAGAAGCGTGTACTTCTGGCCCTTGATGAAGTGGCGACTCTCCCCTTTTCGCCGGCTGTATTCGTTTTTTCTGACTGTGTCGAGGGCGTCATTGTGATGCCGGATGACGTGGAACTTGTCGTACACGATCTTCGCTTGCGGCGCATTCCGCGCGGCCGAATTGCGGAAGGCCTTCCACATGTCCATCACGACCAACCGAATGCCGGCCCTGATTGGAGTGGGGATCGAAGCGTAGA
>JANXTU010000473.1 GCA_025352235.1 Fimbriiglobus sp. | reverse complement strand
TACGGCACGCACACGATCTTATTCCTGCTGTTGATCGCGGGGATCGCGGTCGTCATGGGCCGGCGCCGCACGCCGGTCAATTGAATTCAAAAGCCGTACGCCACAGGGCGAGGGTTTGTTTCAATGTCGCGCGCTTCGATTGGAACGCGGCCTCGGCCTTCGCGACGGACGATTCGACGAATCGCACGGTACTCCCCGGTCGCAATTGGCCGAGGGCATCGAGGTCGGCCCGGATGACGTGGGCGATTTTCGGATAGCCGCCGATGGTCTGCCCGTCGACGCCGAGGATCACCGGCAGGCCATCGTTCGTGATTTGCACGGCCCCCGGCGCCACCGGCTCGGACGGCAGTTCGCACGGCGGACGAGTCAGCGGTGAACCGAGCAACCGCAGGCCCATGCGATTGCTCGCAGTGGCCACGGTGTAGGTCCGGTCGAAGAATTGCGAATCGGGGAACCAACTCCGCTGCGGGCCGGGGAGGACGCGAAGAACCGTCGAATCCGAATGGGCTTCCCCCGCGCCCCAACGCGGTTTCAAATTCGACGCTGCACACTCCAGCACGCCCCCTCGGCGGATCGGTTCGAACGCGGAATTGCTTCCCAAAATCTCCGGGGCCACGAACCCCCCGATGACGCACAGGTATGCCCGGCACCCCGTCGGCGTGCCGCCGATTTTCAGGGTGTCGCCCGTGTCGAGGTTGAAGCTTCGCCCGATCTCCGAAGAATTGGACAATCGAAACGGCGCCCCGAAGACGACCCCGGCCAAGGGCATGGTCGCTTGCAGCGTCGGCCCGAGCAATGTGATCTCGAGGGCGAGGGCATGGGCCGAATTACCGAGCAAGGCGTTGCCGAATGCGCAGGCCGCAAAATCGGCCGGACCGCCCACGGGGACGCCGAGGTGGCGGCTGCCGGGGCGCGGCCGGCCGACCAAGAGCGAATACAATCCCGGTTCGAGAACGCGCAGGCCCATCCCACCGTTTTAGGGCGATTTCCATGAACCCCCTCAGTCACTTCGACGACGCCGGTGCCAGCCGGATGGTGGACGTCGGCGAGAAGACACCGACGCAGCGGGTCGCCGTGGCCTCCGGAGTCGTGCGCATGGAACCGGCGACACTCGAATTAATCTTGAATCGGGCTATTTCCAAGGGGAATGTCTTCGAAGTCGCCCGGCTCGCGGGGATCATGGCCGCGAAGAAAACCTGGGATCTGATCCCCCTGTGCCACCCGTTGGCGTTGAACTCGGTCGAACTCGATTTTCAGCCGATGTTGCCCGATTCGGTGCGGATCGTCGCCACGGTGCGGGTATTCGGCCGGACGGGTGTTGAAATGGAAGCCCTGACTGCGGTTAGTGTCGCGGGACTGACCGTGTACGACATGTGCAAGGCCGTCGATCAAAGCATGAGCCTGGATGCCATCCGGCTCGACCAGAAAACGGGCGGTCAACGCGGCGATTACAACCGCGGGGACGGCCTCGATTAACCGGAGCTAGACATGACCGCCACCATCCCCGCTCCGGAAGTGTACACGCCCTTGATCGCACCGAGCATCCCTCGCCCCGCACCCAGCCCCTTCACCCCGGTTCTCGCGGATATCGTCGAGTCGGATCGGATCTTCGCCGAAACCCTGGCGAACCATCGTTCGCCGGTCGCCCCGATGATCCGGCACCTCCGGCACTATCGCGGCAAACGCCTCCGGCCGGCGCTCGTGTTCCTGAGCGCGAGGGCCTGCGGGCCAGTCGCCCCGGCGCACCACATCCTCGCGGCGGCCGTGGAAATGATCCACACCGCGACGCTCGTTCACGACGATGTCCTCGACGAAGCCGACACCCGTCGGCACAACGCCAGCTTCAACGCCGAGTGGGGGAATAAAGTCAGCATCCTGTTCGGCGATATGCTGTTCACCCACGCGTTCCACCTGACGAGCACCGTCGACGGCCGGGCCTGCCAGCTCATCGGCGCGGCGACGAACAAAGTGTGCGCCGGGGAACTCTTGCAAACCCGCGAGCGTGGCAACTGGCACCTGAGCGAAGACGAGTACTTCGCCATGATCGACGGCAAAACGGCGGCGCTCACGGAAGTGTCGACGCGGCTCGGGGCCTTGTATGCCGGGGCGACGGCCGAAGTCGCCGAACGTCTCGCGACTTACGGGCACAGCTTGGGGATCGCGTTCCAAATTGCCGACGACTTGCTCGACCTGACGGGGGAAGAGGCGAAGGCTGGGAAGACCCTCGGCACAGACTTGGAACAGCAAAAGATGACGCTGCCGTTGATCCACGCGTTGAACACCCTGCCGACGGCGGAAGCGGACGAATTCCGGGCGCTGTTGCAAAACCCCGGCCCGCACCGGCGCGAGGCGGTTACGGATACCCTGATTCGGTCGGGGTCGTTACAATATGCCAAGCGGACGGCGGAAGAGCACGCCCGCACCGCGCGGGCCTGCTTAGATGGGTTGCCGAAGTCGGAATGCCGGGCGATCCTCGAGCAACTGACCGAGTGGTCGATCCGGCGGGAAAAGTAGAGGATTCGCTTCGGGCGAGCGCCGTGCCGCGCCGATGTCTTACGGGATTCCTCGAACGGTGTCGGGTTGCATCATGAATTTGCAAACGGAACAGCAGCTCGCCACGACCGTCGCCGCACGGCCCAAGTTGATTCCAATGTACGCTGCGATCCTCGCCGTGTTCCACCTGTTGATTCCCCTCGCGTTTTTTGAACCGTTCTTCACGTGGTATTTCCCGATCTACCTGATCGTCGGCAACGCCATCTTCGGCTCCATCGGCATCAACTTGGCCTACCACCGTTTACTGACGCACCGGTCGGTCACCTTCCCGCGTTGGCTCGAACGGATTTTCGTCCTGTGCGGGGTCTGCAGCCTCGAAGGCCCGCCGTTCAAGTGGGTCTGCACGCACCGCATCCACCATCAGAAGAGCGATGCCGAGGGCGACCCGCACAGCCCCGTGGACAATTTCTACTGGGGCCACATGCAGTGGATCTACACCCACGACCCGCGCATGGACGGCTTCGACACCTACGCCAAATACATACCGGACTTGTTCCGCGACCGATTCTTGAAGCGTTTGCACCAGCGTGGCCGCTGGTGGAAATACTACCTCGCCCACCTCGTGTTGCTCCTGGGTGTCGCGGCGGGCATCGGCTACGCCGTCGATGGCGTCGAGGGCATGGTCACCGGCCTGGCGCAGATGTTCGCGTGGGGCATCGTCATGCGGACGGTTTACGTCTGGCACATCACCTGGTTCGTCAACAGCGCCGCCCACCGCTGGGGCTATCAGAATTACTCCACGGGCGACCGCAGCCGGAACACGTGGTGGGTCGCCCTGCTGACCAACGGCGAAGGCTGGCACAACAACCACCACGCCAGCCCGCGCGCCGCCAGCCATGGCCACCGCTGGTGGGAAATCGACCTGACCTACACCTTCATCTGGGCGTTGGCCAAAGTCGGCCTCGCGAAAAACGTGGTCCCAGTGATCGTACCGAAAGTGCGGTTGCTCCCCGACGCGAGTTTGCCGAAGCCGCCGGTGGACGAGTATTCTTCGGTCGGGTAAATCCCGGCGTCCTTCGAGTGCCGGGAAATGCTTCCAACCGAATGTGGGACACCCCGCGTTGGAACAATCTGGACGAATTGGAAGAATCGGCATCGAGATGGGGCCGCAGCCGATTCGCTATGCCTACCAAGGACTTGCGCCGATCATCCCTCGGGAATCTCGGAACCGACCGAATTGGACGAATCCCGATCCCTTGGAAGAATCGCACTCCCGCGTGACCTGCAAAACCTCCGAGAATCGCTGCGACGCTCGCGCGCCCTTCCCGATTCGCCCCCGCCCGCTATACTCTTAGTTCGCACGAATCGGACTTCCGGTTTGCTGCCGCTTTGGAACTCCGGCCCCTGACGGGGCCGGCTCGCCCAAAGCCGTGTCGGAATCGGGGCGCCAAGTGAAGCGGTTCGCCCGCCTTCCCCCTTGCATTCCACAACCGCGTTGAAGGAGGCCGCCATGGCCCATCGGAACAAGACGAACAAGAGTGTCAAGAAGCGAATCCGCGTGACGGGCACCGGCAAACTGAAGTACTCCAAGTGCGGCAAGCGCCACTTGAACGCCCACTTCACGGCCAAGCGCCGCCGGCAACTCCGCAACGCGGGCGTCATCACCAGCGTCATCGTGAAGAAGTACCTCATCGCGATGAACGAGCAGTAAACCGCCCCGCATTCGTTTCTTTACACACTCACCGATTTCAACACGGGATACACGACCATGGTTCGCGCAGGTAGTGGCAAGACCACCATGCAACGGCGGAAGCGGATCCGCAAACTCACCAAGGGTTTCCGCCTCAGTCGCCACAATTTGTACCGCCAATCGCTGACGACGCTGCTCCGGGCGCGGGCCTTCGCCTTCCGCGACCGCCGCGTCAAGAAGCGGATGTTCCGCCGGCTCTGGATCATCCGCGTCAACGCGGCCTGCCGCGCCCGCGGCCTCCGCTACAGCGAATTCATCGCCGGGCTGCAGCGCTCCTTCATCGCCCTCGACCGCAAGTCGCTGTCCGAGATCGCCATCCACGACCCGGCGACGTTTGACAAAATCGTCGAGATCGCCCGGGCGAACCTGCCGCCGGCCTTGGCCGAGCAGCACGCGATCAAGGCCAGGAAAGCCGCCGCGGCGAAGTAGCCTCGGACTTTTGAAACGCAAAGCCGGCCAAGAGGCCGGCTTCTCCATTTCCCCCACCCGCACAATCGTCGAAGTCTCGCCAGTTCACAGCGGATGCTTCCCTCAATGTAAGATGGGAACCTTCTGAACCAATGCCGACCACTTTTGGAGCCAACACAGCGGCGGGGCTAACTTCGCCTTCTGCGATGGCTCGGTGAAACTCGTGCGCTACTCGGCCGACGCGATCCTACCCGCCTTGGCGACGCGGGCGGGCGGGGAAGTCATTCCGGGGGAATACTGAGCCGACACCGCCGCAAGTCGTTGGGGCGCATGGTCTGTCCAGCGTTTGGAAACGATTCCACGGTTGGGTGGGCACGTTCTCGCTGGAATCGATTGGCCGACGGGAGGGGCGTCATTACCGCAGCAATCGTACCGCTTTCACCGTGTACTGGACCGCACTGCCCACCGTGGCCACCAACATCAGGCCGAGCAGCGCGATGTCGACCCAGTCCAGCACCGCCAACGCGGGCTCGAACCATCCGTACTGCCGCAGGGTTTGCAGGAGCAGGACGGCGATCAAGACGGCGCATTGCAGCACGGTCTTCAACTTGCCGAACCAGTCGGCGCCGAACTTTTGGCCGGTCGCTTCCACGATCCCGCGCAAACCCGTGATGAGCAACTCCCGGCAGACGATCACCGTGGCCATCCACGGATCGATGTGCGCCCCCGGCACCGGGATCAGGAAGATGAACGCCCCGCCGATGAGGACTTTGTCGGTGAGCGGGTCGAGGTTGCGGCCGATGGCCGTACCGCAGTCGTAACGCCGCGCCCACCAACCGTCGAGCCAATCGGTGAAGGCCGCGACGGAGAAAACAACGAGGCCGGCGAGCCACGCTTCGTGCGCGATGCAAACGAACAAAATGACGCCGAGCGGCAGGCGACTGAGCGAGAGCAGGTTGGGGATATTCGAGAACAACGGGCACGTTCCTCATTCGTAGGCGATGGCGTCCGGGATGCGTGTCTTCACGGCGCGCAGTGCGGGGAGCAATCCCGCGAGCGTCGCCACGACCATCGCGCCGCCGCCGATGGTGAAGGCTTGTTTCCACGGCAGGACCACGTCGAATACGAAGCCCGATTCTTCGAAAAGTACGACGCGGACGACGTACCACTCCAGCGGCACGCCGATGAAGAAGCCGAGCAGCGTGCCGAACAGGCCCATCAAAACCGCCTCGTAAAGCACGGTGCGGATCACCTGCGAGGGCGTCGCTCCGACCGCGAGCAATAACCCGAGTTCGCGCTTGCGTTGCAACACGGAGATCAACAGCGACGTGACGACGCCGAGCGCCGCGACCAAACCGACGACGACCTGCTGGAGGTGGACGAGTTTGTAGACGCGCTCGATGACGTCGCCGAGGATCTTGCGGATCGCGCCGCGGTCGGCGGTGATGTAGCCTTTGTCGGAGGCGAAGGCGCTGACGCGGGCTTTGGCCGCGTCGCGGGCTTCGGGGCTGCTGCGCGTCACGAAGACGTGGGCGATGTCGATCTGGTTGTCGCGGAACAGTCGGGCGTAGACCGCGCGATCCATGAACAACGTCCCTTGGCTCCAGGAGTAATCTTGGACCTGATCGAGCACGATCAATTTCACGGGGCCGTTCGGGGAATTCAACGCGATCGTGTCACCCGCTTTCACTTTGTGCCGCACAGCGAAGTTATCGGAGATCACGACGCCGTCGCGGTTCGGCAACTTCCGGAGTTTGTCGAGTTGCGGCAGGCCGTTGTCCGCGCGGGCTTGGCTCGGGTCGATGAACGCGTCCATGTCGATGGCGGTCAGAAACACGTACGTCCCGTTGTACTCCGGCCGGACGTAGCGGATGCCGGCGACCGATTGGACCCCCTCGACGGACTTCAATTCGCGCAGCACTTCCGGATCGCAGGGGCACTGCGACGCGATGGCGTCCGAGACGTCCCCAGCCGCGAGCAATTGATCGGCTTGGATGATTTCGTCGAGCCACTTCGTGATCGGTTCCTCGTTGCTGCGGCCGACACCGGCGGTTTGGATCATCACGGCGACGCCCGCGGCGAGGGCCCCGATCACCAAGCCGGTGCGGCCGGGGGAGCGGATGAGGTTGTCGGCGGCGAGGCGGGCTTCGATGGGCAGCACTTGCCGGAAGAACGGTTGGACGAACTTCACGAGGATGCCGACGAGGATCGGCGCGGCCAACAGCATCCCCACCAAGGCGAAGACCATGCCGCCGAAGGCACCGATGCGCGGCGGGAGTTCGTGCCGGCTGAGGACCATCGCCACGCCCGCCGCCACGAAGGTCATGCAGACGATCCGGTGTGCGGCCCGCCACGCCCCGCCGACGCCGCCGGGGACGCGCCGCACGGCGTCGGCCGGATCTTGGTAGGCGGCTTGCAACGACGGCACGAGCGCGGCGAACACGGCCGTGCCGACGCCGGCGGCGAACGCGAGCAGTAGCGTTGCGGGGTTCGGCATCGACAACGGCACCTCCCCGCCGACGGTCATGCGGGCGAGGTCGTTGCGGATCACATGCAGGGCGATTTGCGAAAGGAGGTATCCGAGGGGTATGCCGAGCAGCGAGCCGACGAACCCGAGCAAAAACGCGGCGATGGCGAACATCAGGACGATCTGCATCCGTGTGGCGCCGATGGAGCGCAAAATACCGATGTCGTGCCGGCGCTCGGCGACGGTGACGGCGAGCGAGTTGTAGACAAGGAACAACCCGACCACCATGGCCCCGATGGAGCAGAGGGTGAAGCCGAGTTGGATCCCGCCGATGATGTCTTGGGTGTTCTGATCTTGGTCTTTGGGCGTGCGGACGCTCGCGCGGTCACCGACGATCGCTTCGAGATTTGCCTGTACGGCGGCGCGGTCGGCCCCGGGCTTCAACAGGATGTCGATGCGGTTGACGCGGGGCGGATGGTGCTCGTCCCACGCGTCCGGGCTGGCGCTGGCGCCGACGAGCGCGGCCGCTTCGGGCACCGGGCTCGGGCGGAGGAACTTCGCGGCTTGGACGATCTCCATGCCGACGACATTCGGCCCCAAGGCTTTGAGCGGGGAATCGTCGCCGCACTCGAGGATGCCGACCGGCTGGCAATCGAGCGTCCGGCTACCGTAGCGCAGCACGAACGGCTCGTCTTTCGTTTTTTTCCGCGCGAGCCATTCGTCGTACAGCGGCCGGCTGATGACGATCCGGTGGCTGGCGAACGCGGCGGCCAGCATGTTGAAGTCGCCTTTGGCGATGCTGATTTTGAGCGGGTTCGCCCCCGAGACGGCGTCGACCACATCGCCGCCGACGAGTTGGTGCTTGGCGATCTCGGCGCCGATCAGAACGGTGGCGCGGTTGTCTTGGCCGGGCAAGTAGACGCGGTCCACCACGATGGGTTGGACGCTCTCGACGCCATCGAGATGCGCGGCTCGTACCTCGTCGGCGATGGGACGGTTCACGCCGAGTTCGCCGTTGGTGATGTACAAGTCGCCGATGCCTAGCGGCGTGGCCGATTGATTCGCGGCGGTTTCGATGCACTCGTTGAGAATGCGCGTCGATACCAGCGTGGCGACCCCGAGGGAGATGCTCGCGATGATGAGCGCGGAGCGGTCCCAACGTTGGAGCAAGTAGCGCAGGCTGAGCAGGCGAAAGACCGTACGCATCGTGCACTCCGCGGCGGGGCCGCCGGGTTGAAAGTCGCACATCCCTGCTGCGACTGCGGAAACCGACTCACGCCATTTGCAATTGCCCGCGGCGAACCGGCTCGTCGACTTCGATCAAGCCGTCGCGGATCTGAACGATGCGCGTGCCGAATTGCGCCCCGTGCGGGTCGTGCGTGACCATGACGACGGCCCGCCGACCCGGTTCCGGCAAACTCGCCAGCAAGGTCAAGATTTCCCGGCTCGTCTTGGTGTCGAGGTTCCCCGTCGGCTCATCGCACAGCACCGCTTCCGGGTCGGCGACCAATGCCCGGGCCACGGCGACGCGCTGCATCTCGCCGCCGGACATTTCTTCGGGGTAGTGCTCGCCCCGGTGGGCCAAGCCGACGCGCTCCAGACTGGCCAGCGCCTTGGCCACCGCGATCCGCCGGCTCACGCGATCGAGCAGCAACGGCAGCGCGACGTTCTCCGCGGCGGTCAGCGTCGGGAGCAGATTGAACGACTGGAACACGAAGCCGATCTTCGTCCGCCGGAGCAACGAGCGCTCGCGGTCGGACATGGTCTGCATATCGCGCCCTTGGAACACGGCCCGGCCGGTCGTCGGCGTATCGAGCGCGCCCATGAGATGCATCAGGGTCGATTTGCCCGAGCCCGACGGGCCCATGATGGTGACGTACTCGCCCCCTTCGACGGTGAGTGAGACCCCGGCGACCGCGGTGACGTTGCGGCGACCCTGTTCGTAAGATTTGGTGACGTTGATGAGTTCGATCACGTTGGGTCGTCCTACGCGGGTTGGGGAGGATTCAATACTCCTGGCCGACCCGTGAGTCGGTCGAGTTCGGCAAAGATTTGATCGAGCATCGCAGCGGACACTTCGCCCATTCGAGCGTGGAATCGGAATTTGTCCAGTACGCGGAGTTGGAATACGAGCAGTACGGAATCGTAGGCCAAGCCGTTCTGAGTCGTCTTGGTGATGGGCAAAGTACCTGCGAATTTGGAAGCCGCCGCCGTACTCGTCAACGGCGCCACCAATACCGTTGGCAATCGCCGTGAATACGACGGATCCTGGAGGATGGCAACCGGTCGGAGCCCGTGTTGTTCACGGCCACCGACTTCGGGGAGGTCCGCCCAGTAAATGTCACCGACGTTCATCGCGTTCCTTCGCTTCGAGATCGAGGATCATTTGGAATGATTCGGCACTCAACTGATCCCACCTCTCGAACTCGGCCCGTTCATCGGGTGTGAATTCCGCCGGTAGCACGCGGTATTCGACCCGGGTTCCATCGGGGTAGGCGGCACCCGCTTCGGGCACGATCACTCCGCCCCGGATCACTCCGCGATGTTTCGTGGCTGTTTCCACCATGGCCCTACCCCCTAGTTCGTCAGCTTCCGGTACTTCATCTTCGCCGGCCGGCTCGCCACATCTCCCAAACGCGCGGTCCGTTGCTCTTCGTACACCTGGAAGTTCCCCTCGCACCACGTCGTTTGGCCGTCGCCTTCGAAGGCCAAGATGTGCGTGGCGATGCGGTCCAAGAACCAGCGGTCGTGGCTGATGACCACGGCGCAGCCGCCGAAGTTGATGAGCGCTTCCTCCAGCGCCCGCAGCGTGTCGACGTCCAAATCGTTGGTCGGTTCGTCGAGCAGCAGGAGGTTGCCGCCGCTGCGCAACAGCTTCGCCAAGTGAATGCGGTTGCGCTCCCCGCCGGAGCAATTGCCGACGATCTTCTGCTGATCCGGCCCCTTGAAGTTGAACCGCGCCACATATCCCCGGCTGGCGATGCGCTGATTGCCGAGCATGATGTAGTCGGTGCCGCCCGTGATCTCCTCGAAGATTGTATTCGTCGGCGTCAGCGATTCGCGGCTCTGGTCGACGTAGGCGTAGTTCACCGACTTGCCGACGGTGAGGGTGCCGGCGTCGGGTGTCTCTTGGCCGACGATCATGCGGAACAGCGTCGTCTTCCCGGCGCCGTTCGGCCCGATGACGCCGACGATGCCGCCTTTGGGCAGGTCGAAGGTCAGGTTGTCGAACAGCAGGTTGTCGCCGTAGGCCTTCTTGACCCCTTCGGCGCGGATGACGAGGTCGCCGAGCATCGGGCCGGGGGGAATCTGAATCAGCAATTCGTCGTCGCGGTCGTCCATCTGTTGGGCCTGCAGCTTTTCGATGCCCGCCAAGCGCGCCTTGTTCTTGCCCATGCGGGCCCGCGGCGCCATCTTCGACCACTCGATCTCGCGTGTCAGTTGCTTCTGCCGGGCCGATTCTTGTTTCTCTTCGGTCTTCATCCGGCGGACTTTCTGCTCCATCCAACTGGAATAGTTCCCCACGAATGGAATCCCGCGCCCGGCGTGGAGTTCCAAAATGTACTCGGCCACGTTGTCCAAGAAGTAGCGGTCGTGCGTCACGGCAACGACGGCCCCCTTGTACTGCTTCAAGTGGCGTTCGAGCCAGTAGACGCTCTCGGCATCCAAGTGGTTGGTCGGTTCGTCGAGCAGCAGCAGGTCGTGATTTTGAAGCAGCGTCTTGCACAGAAACACCCGGCGTTTCTCACCGCCGCTGAGGCGGTCGACCAGCGCATCGGGCGGCGGCAGGCGCATCGAATCCATGGCCAATTCGAGTTGGCGGTCGAGGTTGTAGGCGTCGGTCGCGTCGATTTTGTCTTGGACGCGGGCCATCTCGTTCGAAATCTTCTCGAACTCGTCCTCGGAGCAGGTCGCCATCTTCTCGGCCAGTTCGTCCATGCGCGTCGTCAGCGCCCGGGTCGGGGCCACGGCCGCTTCGATATTTTCCAGCACGGTCGTGCCCGGTTCGAGGTGCGGCTCTTGCGGCACGTAGCCGATGCTCGCGCCGGCTTCGGGCCAAGCTTCGCCCATGAATTCTTTGTCTTCGCCCGCCATGATGCGCAGCAGCGTCGACTTACCCGAGCCGTTGCTGCCGAGCACGCCGATCTTGGCCCCCGGGTAAAACGAGAGCTGCACTTCCTTGAGCACTTGCGTCTTGCCGTAGTGCTTGGTCAGGCTGCGGATGTTGAAAATGTAGCGCTCGCCCATGCGATCCTCGGTTGCCGTGCTAAGTGGTAGTTGAGGTATCTTACAGCAAAGGAAATGCCTTCGGCGAGGCCAACTGCGCCGACGGGTATACCTCTGGATTTTGCCACGGGCCTTCTGGTAAGGTTGACTTCCCTACTGTCCCCCTCCGGAGGCTCGGATGCCCACCATCAGTTTCCAGTACGACACCGACGCCGAACGCCTCGAACTCGAACGCGCCGCCGCTTACGTCACCGAGATGCGTC
This sequence comes from Fimbriiglobus sp., assembly GCA_025352235.1. Lineage (GTDB taxonomy): Bacteria > Planctomycetota > Planctomycetia > Gemmatales > Gemmataceae > JALHQU01. The sequence goes on along the minus strand of JANXTU010000473.1, from coordinate 54 downwards.
AACTCGGGCGGACCGCCGCTTACGGCACCGTCCTCGACACCCTCGAACGCTTCG
>JANXTU010000509.1 GCA_025352235.1 Fimbriiglobus sp. | reverse complement strand
GCAAACCGACGACGGCCGTCCTCAACAGCATCTGGAGCCAGCACCATGAGTGAAGTCGGAGTTGTAGAGGACGATGCGGCGGTAAGTTGATCGCCCACGCGCTTGTACTCCATCATGACTTGCTGGAAGTGGCGGAGGCCGTCCAGTTTTTGGTCAAGCTCGTCGTCGCTCATAAGCTGGTACTGCGGAAGGTCATTCGTTGTGAGCTTCGTTTCGCTGCTGCCTTCGCCGTCGGGTGGCGCGGGCTTCAGGTCCACGATCACCGGCATCGCGAGGGGCACCGCAGGAAGAACCGGCGGACTCACGTCGCGCCGTTCGCCAAGTCGGGCGATCACCGCCACGATGGCGGCGGCGTTTTCGGGCCGGCGGGCCGGGTTGGCGGAGGCACACCTGACCACCAGCTCGGCGAGCGGCTTCGGCACCCGCAAGTCGGCCAGTGCATCGGCCGCGTCCGGGCCGGGGGCGGCGTTCAAGTTACCGGTCAGCATCATGTAGACGATCACGCCGAGGGCGTGAACGTCGTCGCGCGGATTCGGCGGCTCGCCGCGCTTCTGCCCCGGGCTGGCCCAGAGTTCGCTGCCCGAACCGAGCAACATGCTCGGCAGCCGGCCGGACACGCTGCGGTAGCCCTGGCTCTCCATGCCCAGTTCGTACTCCACCGCCGCGCCGCCGAGGCCCAGGTCGGTGATGCGGAAGTCCTCGCCCAGCACGTTCGCCGGCTTCAGGTCGCGATGAACGAGTGGCGGGTTCAGCGCGTGGAAGTGCGCGCAGGTGCCGGCCAGCGACTTCAGAGCCGCCAGCGCCTGGCGGGCCCGCTCCGGCATGTCCAGCGTCTGCCACCGCACGATCAGTTCGGCCAGCGTGCCGCCCTCGACGAACTCGTACATGATCCACGGGTGTTCGCCCTTCAGTTCGGCATCCACCACCGGCACCACGCCCGCCGGCCAGCCGTGTACGGGGTGGTTCAGCCGCAGCGCCTGGCGGTACTCGTGGCGGATCACGTCGAGTTGCATGTTCGGATCGGGGAACACCTTCACCGCGACGAAGTGGTTCGGCCGCATCCGGTCCTCAGCCTTCCAGACCTCGCCGAAGCCGCCGCCGCCGACGGGCGCGACGAGCCGGTACTTCTCCTCGCGGCCGGGCACCGGGTCGTTCGGCCGGAGCGTCGGCACGGCGGCGGGGAACATCGCGGCCACCTTCTCCCAGCTGTTTAGCGCGAAGCCGGCCGGCGCAGACAGGCCCTTCGGGTCGTGTTTGCCGCGCAGCGACCGCTGCACCGCGCCGGGCGCGAGGGACAGGTACAGTTCGACTTCCTCTCGCAGTTTCGGCTGGTTCGGGAAGGCGCGTTCCACGGCTTCGTGAATGTCCGCGACGACCTGCTCGGCGGACATCTTGGCAATCTTCTCGGCCTCCGCGCGCTGGTCCTTCAGCGCCTTCCGTCTGGTGTAATTCACGCGGACGCCTTGGAAGAAATCGACCGCGATGCCGAGTCTCGGGGCGATCAGTTCGGCGATTCCTTTTACGCCCCGGATGGCGACTTCGTCGATGAACGCGTGGAAGAGCTGGATCATGGAGTGAGCTACCCGGCGGGTCGGATTGGCGAGGGAGAGTGTACTGGGGATTCGCGGGTGAAGGGAAGATATTTTTGGGAACTCCGGCGTAAGCGGCGCCGGCGCTTTAGTCATCACCGCCCCGACGGCCGCCGTCGCGCAAGTGACCAAAGACAACCCCAAAGGGACGCCGAAGGCCGAGCCGAAACCACCGGTCGTCAAGGCGGCGTGGTCATCAAGCCAGGCAAGGACGGCAAGTTTCGCGTCTTCGTCCGCGACGAACACGACAAGTCGCTGATGCCGTCGTCCACGGGCTGGCCACCGAAGACGATGCCAAGCCAATGCTCGAGACCGTCCAAGCGATCCTCGGCTCCGTTTTTTCATTCCGCCGGCAGCACGTCCCCGAAGAACCGCAGCCAATTTCCGTGCATAATCCCGCCGATGTCGGCGTCGCTGTAGCCGCGCCGGACCAAGATCGCGGGGATTTTCTGCAAATCGGCGATGGTGTTCAAATCGGACGGGCACTGGTCGAACCCGAAGCCGCCGTCGAGGTCGCTGCCGATCGCGGCGTGCTGCGCATTCCCCGCGAGCTGGCAGATGTGGTCGATGTTGTCGACGGCGCGCTCGATGGTGACGGTCGCCTTGGTGACGGTGCGCACCCAGCCCGGTTGGAGCATGATCGCGTCGAAGGCGACGCCGATGACGCCCTGCCGGTCCACGACGTATTTGATTTGCTCGTCGCTGAACTGGCGCTGCCAGTCGCAGAACTTGCGGGCGTTCTGATGGCTCGCCAACACCCGGCCGCCGTAAAGATCGCGGACCTGATCGAAGGATCGATCCGACAGATGCGTCATGTCGAGGGCCATGCCGAGCTTCTCGATGTTCTTGAGCAGCGGCACGGCTTCGAGGGCCAACCCGACTTCGCTGCGCGTCCCGCCGCCGTAGCGGTTGGGGCCGTAGTGCGTGATGCCGATGGCGCGCAACCCTTGGGCGAACCAATCGAAGATGTTGTCCGGGTCGAGCACGGCGTCGCCGCACTCCATGCTGAGGATATAACCGAGCGGGGTCGTGACCGGGTCCGCGGTGTACCGAGCCACGTGGGCCGCGAGTTCCGACTTCGTGCGGATCATCCGCATCGCCTGCGCGCGCTCCATCGCCTTGTAATACGCGAGGTGCGATTGAGCCACGGCGTAGCAGGCGTGCGGCGTCGTGTACCCGAAGCCGTGGTTGATCGGCTGCTCGATGCGGGCCAGCACCGTAGCCACGCAGATGCCGATCTCGGCTTGGCGCAGTTCGGGCAGGCTGACGGTACCGGTCTGCCGACCGGGGTCGGTGAGGCCGAAGACGGTTTCTTGAACGCGGATATCGTGGACATCCATCCGCAGGTCGCGGTTCCAATCGACGGCGTTCAAGCCGAGGTCGAGGTGCGAATCGAAGAGTAGCATCGGCGGGATCCGATCGGGTTGGGGAAAGGGACGACGAATTCCAGGGGGGCCATCGTCAATGGCGACCACGATCCCCGCGGGGGTCGGACGGCGGATTCACCCCGAACAGGAGGCCGATCAGACGATCTGCGGGGGCCGAGCCGAACAGCGAGTATAGGCCGAATACCACGCCGAGGGCCGCGAACCAAAACAGCTCTCGGATCGGACGCCGCCCACCGTCGGCGACGATCAGCAGCCAGCCGATGGCCACGGCCAAGCCGCCCGCCAGTACTCGGAACAGCCGGGTTCGCATCATCGGGCTCCGGACGGCAATCGCACACCCTTACCACGAGTGAGTATAAAGGCCGGACACCAGCACGACCTCAGAAACAATCTTCGCCGGGTAACTCCGAGGCTTGCCGAATCCAGTTCGCCAAGAGTTCCTCGTCGAACGGGTCGTGCTCGTGAATGTGGAAGTAACGCACATCCGGTTTCTTGGACTCGACCGGCGGCAGGGGACGCAGTGACGCGCCGCTGTAAAAGGCCACCTTGACGTACTTCGTCAGGCAATGGAGGCCGAGGAACCAGCCCCGGCCCTCGATGCCGTAGAAGGGCGAATTCCACCGCACGGCCTTGCGGACATCGGGCACGGTGCGCACGACGAGCGCATCGAGGCCGCGTCCGACATCGTGTTTCCAGCCCGGCATGGCCGCGATGTAGGCCTGAACGGGGGCGTCCCCGTCGCCCTTCGCGATTTGAGGATTTCCACCGGTGAGCAGGACCGCGGGTTTGGCCGCGACGGGTTTCTTGGAGCTCATGTCGATATCGATTTCGGGTCGGAAATAGCGGGGCATGGACGCGAGTGTGTTCGTCAGAGTTGCCGAAGTGTCGGTACTTGTCAAGTGTCCATTCAATAGATTGCCGGAGACCCTCCGCATCGTTTCGGGTTTCGCCGATGTCCGACTTCAACGCCGAAGAATTGTCCGAGGCCATCGACCGCTGCGCGTGGGAATTGCTGGCGCGTTACAACATCGACGGGCCGCCCGTCGATGCGTTGCAGCTCGTGCAAGATGCGTTCGGGTACACCGTGACCTTCGAAGAGGCCGAGGACGACGAACCGGAGTATGGCGACCGGCCGAAGCGCCGCCGCCCGCGCGAATTGGTCATCAAGGATGGCCAATCGCCCGGCGGCCAGCAGATGATGGCGGCGCGGGCCTGCGCCCGGGAATTGGTGCCGACGATTTTGGCGAAACTCGGGGTGGTTCCGGGGACCGAACAGAAATCGGCGACGACGCAACTGAGCGCGCTCATCGCCCCGCGATTGTTGCTGCCGACGCGCTGGTTCGGGTCGGTCGCCCGTAAAGCGAACAACGACCTCGTTCGGATCCAAGAGACCTTCGACACCGTCGGCCTCGAAGTCATCGCGCTGCGATTGCTCGACCTCGACGACCACTGCGTGATCGCGATTGTCGACGACGGCGCCGTGGGCTTGCGGCGCTCCAACGCGATGCAAGCGACCAAGAAGCTGACCGCGGCCGAGGAGTATTGCATCGAACAAGTGATCGAGCACGAGGAACCGCGGACGGTGCGGCGAGACGGCTGGACGAGCCGGGGCTGGCCGGTGGCGACGGGGCCTTTCAACCGAATCCTTTTGCGATCCGAGCCGGACGATGTATAATGGCCGTTGAAGTCGAGGCCACGGCGGTCGCATTGCCAGCGGCCGCCGAACTGTTTTTGTGCCTCTCCAAATTTCCGCGACAGCGTCGAACGCTAGATGAGGAGTGTGCGGAATGTCCGATGACCGCATCCCGACGACCCGCACCGGCTACGACAAACGCCGCGCCGAACTCGACCACCTGCAAGGCATCGAGATGATCGCCATCACCACCCGCGTGGCGACGGCCCGCGACATGGGCGACCTCAGCGAAAACGCCGAGTACCACGCCGCGCGCGAGGATCAAGGCTTGCTGCAAGCCAAGATCAACCAGTTGAAGGATCAACTCTCGCGCTCCTACATCCTCGACACCGAGAACTTGCCGAAGGGCATCGTGGTGTTCGGCAGTAAAGTCCGCGTGATGGACTTGGATGAGAAGGAAGAAGAAACGTACGAACTGATCGGCCCCGGCCAAGAAGATCCGGATAAAAACCGCATCCTCACGACCAGCCCGATCGGCCAAGGTCTGATCGGCAGTAAAGTCGGCGACAGCGTGGAAATCGCCGTGCCGCGCGGGACGATCCGGTTCAAAGTTCTCGAAATCTCGGTCGCCGAGATTTAACCCGACCCCTCGCTTCGGCATCGCCCTATGCCCGACCCTTCTCCCGCCGATGTCCGCGCACCCTTGTCCATTCTGGAACGGCGGGTGCTCGGGGTTCTCGTGGAAAAAAACAAGACCACCAAGACCCCCGACACTTACCCGATGACGCTGAACAGCGTCGTCGTCGGGTGCAATCAGAAATCGAACCGCGATCCGGTGCTCGATCTCGACGAAGACGACGTCGAGGAGACGCTGAACGAATTGATGAAACGCGGGCTGACCATCAAGCAGCAAGGGGGCCGGGCCGACCGCTGGCGGCACCTGCTGTACGACGCCTGGAACCCGAGCAAAGTCGAACTGGCGATCCTCGCGGAATTGCTACTGCGCGGGCCGCAGTCGGAGGGCGATCTCCGTGGCCGGGCGAGTCGGATGGACGAGATCGCCGACCTCGACACACTGCGGACACTGCTGAAAGGCTTGTGCGAACGGGGCCAGACGGTCTACCTCTCGCCGCCGGGCCGTGGGGCGATGGTCACGCACGGCTTCCACACGCCGGAGGAACTCGCGGCCGCGCGGAGTGGTCCGGCGACAATGACGGTCGAAGCCGTGGCACAGCGGCCGGCCGGTGGCTCGGACGTGAGGTTCAACGAAATCATGGCCGAGATCGCGCGGTTGAAAGACCGCGTCGCGGCGCTCGAGGCGAAGGGGGCGTAGTCCGCGGCCGTCACTTCAACGCGTAAACTGCAGCCAATCCGAAACCGATGACGACGACGAGCCAGCGGACGTAGCGCGCCGGCATCCGCTTCGCGACCTTCGCCCCGACGAATCCGCCGGCAATGGCCGCGAGTGCCATGACCCAGGCGTAGGGCCAGTACACCAGATTGGCCTGGATGAAAATGACGACCGACACGGCGTTGATCGCGCTGGCGAGGAACGTCTTGACGCCGTTGGCTTTGTTGATGTCGCCGATGCCCATGAACCCGAGCGCGGAGAGCATGAGGATGCCGATGCCGGCGCCGAAGTAGCCCCCGTAGATCGCGACGCCGAATTGGAACAGAATCAGCCCCGCGAGCAATGCCCGGCTGGGGCGGACGGTGAAATCGGTCGGCTTCCGTTTGAGGAGTTTGTTCAGCGGCGCTTGGATGGCGAAAAGCACCGCGGCGGTGAAAATGAGCCAGGGTACGAGCGCTCCGAACTCGGCCGGATATTGCACGAGCAACAGCGCCCCGACGATCCCCCCGAGCAAACTGGCCGGGAGCATTTGCAGGGCGAACCGCCGCGCGGCCCACAATTCTTGGCGGTACCCCACGGCCCCCGCGATCGACCCCGGCAGCACGGCGACGGTGCTCGTGGCGTTGGCCATCTCCGGCGACAACACCGACAGCAGCGCCGGGAACGTCAGCAGCGTCCCGCCGCCGGCGATGGAGTTCAGAATCCCGGCGAAGAACGCGGCGAGAATCAAAACGAGGAGGACCACGTTCGCATCGGGCATTTCGGGCGGGCTCTTGTACATCCGGTCGGGCCACAGGCAAATTATCCGGAAAATCGCACAAGTTCCCAGACCGTGCGCGTTGAGAGGGCAAAGGTTCTCCCATCTCCGAGGTTCACCGATGCTCCGCCTCCTTCTTCTTGCGGCCCCGATTTTGGCCCTCGCCGCCTCCCACGCCTCGGCGCAAATCCGCCCGACGCCGGTGATCACGGGCAAGCTGCCGATCATCACGTTGCAACCGCAGATCAACCCGGTGTTCGCCAGCCCGTACAGCCTGCCGCCGGTGCTGACGCAGCAACCGACCTACGCCCGCCAGGTGGTCCTCCCCGCGACGTGGACGCCCGCGACGCTGAGCCCGACGACGCTCACCCCGTGGGGCATCCAACCGGCCCGCTTGAACCCCGGGATTTACACTCCGCCGCTGGTGGCCTCGGTCGAACCGAGCCGATATTATTCGGTGAATCCGTGGGCCGCGGTCAACCCGGTCAACGGGAATGTCTACGACGGTTTCAACAACACGTTCACGACCCGCACCGGCTCGTACCAATACAACCCGTGGACCGACACCTTCACGAACCCGTCGAACAACGCGACTTACAACCCGTACAGCGGTGTGACGATCCGCCCGCTCAACCCGGTGCCGGCGAACAACTTCTACTACGGCCCACAATACCCGGGCTTCTTCCGCTAACGCAGATGTTGCCTTGCAAACGCGAATCGCCGCTCACTGGGGCGGCGATTTCCGTTTTGAACGTTTATTCCGAACGGGCGTACCGACGGAAACTCGCAACTGTTGGAATTGTCTTGCCGAGTTATCCGTGCGGGGGTAATTTTCCGAATCAACCAGCTGTGAACCCGTCCCCGTCTGGAACTCCGGCATGCGCATCCGTCCCGTCCGCCTGCGGGTAGAAACCCTCGAAGACCGCTGCAATCCGGCCCTCATCAGCATCGCCGGCACGGTCAATATCTCGGCGGCAGATTACACTTGGCAAATTCAAAATTCCAGCA
>JANXTU010000470.1 GCA_025352235.1 Fimbriiglobus sp. | reverse complement strand
TTCACGACGCCGCTGCCGACCGTCCCGCAGCCGACGAGTGCGATTCCCAATGCGTCCGCCATGCGAGATCATCCCCGTGTTTCCGATGGGGGAATGGTATCGGTCGCCCCGAAACATTCACCCGGCGCTCTCGATTCACTTCACGACGCGCAGGGTCACACCCGACGGCATCTCCGCGGAGCGGTGGACTTTGTGCGTCGCTTTTTTGAAGTCCGCATCTGTGGCCGCGTTGATGTCGCAAAAGGTTTGCGGATTGCGGTCGACAAACGGAAACCACGTGCTTTGAACCTGCACCATAATCCGGTGTCCGGTGCGAAAACTGTGCGATACATCCGGCATGCTGAACTTGATCACCGCGACTTTACCGGGTTCGAACGGTTCCGGCTTCGACATGCTGTTGCGGAACTTGCCGCGGAACGGCTCGCCGCGAATCAATTGTTGATAGCCGTTCATATCCGGGAAGTCGTCCGGATAGACGTCGATCAATTTGACGATGAAATCGGCATCGGTGCCGGTGGTGCTGACGTGCAATTCGACTTCGATGGGCCCCGCGACATTCGTATCGTCCGTCAGCACCGGCGTTTGGTAGACGAGCACATCGGTGCGCCGACCGGCGAAGCGTTGATCGGCGATCATGTATGTCTTTTCGTACCGCCCGCTGCCGTTGCCTTCGATGTACGGCACCGGTTTCGCCGGGTCGGAAATGTATTCGTCGTGTCCATCCGCCTGGCTCTTGGTCGAGGTCAGCCCTTGGTTGGCGTTGAAATGGAACGTCACTTTCTCGGCGTCTTTCGGGGGCCAGGTATCGAAGCGGCGCCAACGATTCGTACCGGTTTCAAACATCAGCGCGGCCTTGGGGAGCGCCGCGACCTTCTCGCCTTTCAAGTGATTCTCGAAGAACGCGAACTCGATCTCTTTGCGGTAATATTCGCCGGTCTTGGCGTTGAACTTCACCGGCCCGAGGGCATCGCCGTCGCCGCGCGACCAACCGCCGTGGACCCACGGGCCCATGACGAGGACATTCTGCGGGCAGTCGGGGCTGGTCGCCGCGACGCGGTTGTAGCAATGGATCGTCCCGGCGAGATCCTCGGCGTCATACCAACCGCCGACGGTGAGCACGGCCGGCTTCACATTTTTGACATGTGGTCGGAGGTCCCGGCTTTTGCAAAACTCGTCGTAGTTCGGGTGTTTCATCACGTCGTTCCAAAACGGCGAGCTACCCTTGAAATGCTTCGGATCGGCGTTCTTTAATGGCCCCATTTCCATGAAGAACTGGTAGAAATCGTTCGTGCCGAAATCGAATTCGGTACTCCCCGGTCGGCGGTAGAGCTGCGGGGTCATCTTGTTGAAGACGGCCTCAAAGCCGAAGTTGTGCGTCAATAATAAGGCGCCGTTATGGCGCCAGTCGTCGCCGTCGAACATGTCCATGACCGGGGCCTGCGGGCTGACCGCCTTCAGCGCCGGGTGGGCGTCGATCATCCCGGCCGCCGCGTAAAAGCCGGGGTAAGATATTCCGTACAGACCGACTTTGCCATTGTGCCCCGGCACCTTCTTCAACAGCCATTCGATGGTGTCGAAGGTATCGCTCGATTCATCCACTTCCGCCTTCTTCTTCAGCGGATTGTGCGGCCGCATATCGATGAATGCGCCTCCCGACTTCATCCGCCCGCGGACATCCTGATTGACCAAAATGTACCCCGACTTGGCATACAGCGACCCGTTTCCCATCCGGTCGCCGTAGTTGTCCACGCCGTACGGCCCGACGCCGTAAGGTGTACGGTGCATGAGCATCGGGTAGGTTTTCGCGGTGTCCTTCGGAACGTACACGACGGTGAAGAGTTTCACGCCGTCCCGCATCGGGATCTGGTATTCGAACTTCGTGTAATTCGCAAGGACGTATTCCTTGTGATCCTTGGCCTCCTCCGCCGGTGTCGGCTTCGGGACTTGCGCCAACGACGGTGTCGAAATGAATAGCGCGAAGAGAAACAAGGCGGGGAATCGTCGCATGGATTGAGTTCTCTATGGGAATCGAATACAGGATTAGGCATTTACCACAGAGGCACAGAGACACAGAGAAGAAAGAATTCCTACATCTCTTTGTCTCTGTGCCTCTGTGGTAAATTCATGAATTCTCAAATCAGCCGACTTTCTTCAACAGCGTCACGCGGCCCGTGCTCACCCACTCGACCACGACGATGTTGCCGTCTTTGTCGAAGGCCGCGTCGTGCGGGTGGACGAACTTGCCGTCGACCCACTCCTTCGGCTTCGAGCGGATGTCTTCCTTCTGGACTTTCTTCAGCCACTGGGCATCTTCGCCGAGGTGGGTGATCAGCTTGTTGGCGGGGCCGAACAGACTGATCCTGGCGAACAGGTCGGCCACCATCAGCACGTCGCCGCGCGTCTTGGCGTGGGCCGGGAACAACACGACCTTATCGGCGTCGGTCGCGGCGAGCGCGGTTCCATCCAGCGCGAACATTTGCAGCCGGTGATTGGCCCGATCGCAAACGACGAGCACCGGTTTGTCCTTCACCCGGCTGTCGACCCACTGGCCGTGGGGCGTGACGCACTCGCCGAGTTTCTTGCCGGTGCCGGCGAAGGTCTTCACCAGCTTGGCGTCCTTGTCGTAGGTCATCAGATAGTTGGAGCCGTAGCCATCGCCGACGATGAAGCCGCCGTCGTCGGTGAAACAGATGTTCGTCGGGTTGTAGTTTTTCTTGGGATCTTCGTACTCCGCGCACTCCGGCCGACCTTTCTTCCAGACGACTTCGCCTTTGAGGGTCGTCTTCAGCAACTTCAGCTCTTTCGTCCAAGTGTTGCTGAGGTAGCAGAATTCGTCCGATCCTTCCTTGCGGATTTCGATACCGTGCCCACCGCCGTGGAACTCTTTGCCGAACGAGCGCACGAACTTGCCTTTGGCATCGAACACCAGCACGGTGTCCATCTGCTTGCCGACGCCTTGATGGGTGATGTACACGAGCCCTTCGGAATCGAGGGCGACGTTGTGCGTCGTCTGCCAGGCGGTGTCGGTGGGGAGTTCGCCCCAGTTGTGGTGGCATTCGTAGAGGTGGCCCTCGACGCCGACGGTCGGTTTCTTCGGGGTGCCCTTGGGCTCGGC
>JANXTU010000457.1 GCA_025352235.1 Fimbriiglobus sp. | reverse complement strand
ACCTTCGGCGTCGATGTCATGGTCGTGTCGGCGGAATTGCTGGCGGCGCAAACCGGCGAATCGACGATCATCGAGGGCGTGCCGACGCTCTGCGTCGAAATCTTGTCGCCGAGCGAAGTGATGGAGAACATCGACGAAAAGACCGACGCCTACCTCGCCGCCGGGGTGCCCTTGGTATGGCTGCTCGATTTGCACGACAAGAGCGTCACGGCCTACAGCCCCGGCGCCGAGCCGCTGTTTTTCAACCGCCTAATGGAAATCTCGGGCGAACCCCATCTGCCCGGCTTCCGAGTGCCCGTGGCGAACCTGTTCGAGTGAGTCCTGAACGGCTTGGGCCAAGTGGTGGGACACGGCCCTGCTAAACGCGGCGCCGGCGATCGACATCGAGGCTGCGAAACAGGCGTATGCCGAGCATCTGAAGTTGAAAGCTGCGAGTAACCCGAACCCCGTACCCCGATACCCGAATTCATGTTCCAACGCATATTGGTGGCCAACCGCGGCGAGATCGCCCTCCGCATCATCCGGGCCTGCCGCGACCTCGGCATCGAGTCCGCCGTCGTCTACTCCGAGGCGGATCGTGGGGCGCCGTACCTGTCGCTGGCCGACAAAGCCATCTGCATCGGCCCCGGCCCGGCCGGGGAAAGCTACCTCAAGATCGACCGGATCATCGCGGCCGCGGAGATCGTCCAAGCCGACGCCATCCACCCCGGCTTTGGCTTCCTCAGTGAGAACTCCAAGTTCGCCCACATCGTCCGCGAATGCGGCTTCGAGTTCATCGGGCCTTCCGAAGAATCGATGGAATCGGTGGGGAATAAAGACAAAGCCAAGCAGATGGCGAAGAAGGCCAAGGTGCCAATCGTGCCGGGCAGCGACGGCCTGTTGGCCAACGAAGAGGAAGCGCTGAAGTTCGCCAAGATCGTCGGCTTCCCGGTGCTCATCAAAGCCGCGGCCGGCGGCGGTGGGCGCGGCATGCGCGTGGCCCGCGACGAAGCTTCGCTGATGGTCGGCTTCGGCCAAGCCAAGGAAGAGGCCGAGGCCGCGTTCAAAGACGGCTCGGTCTATTTGGAAAAATACGTCGAACAACCGCGGCACATCGAAGTCCAATTCTTGGGCGACAAGCACGGCAACATCGTCCATCTGTTCGAGCGGGATTGCAGTTTGCAGCGCCGGCACCAGAAGTTGGTCGAAGAATCGGCCGCGCCGAATCTGCCGGAGAAAGTCCGCGACAAAATCTGCGACGCCGCCGTGCGCATGGCCAAGGCGTCGAATTATTACAACGCCGGGACGTGCGAGTTCCTGCTGGACAAGGACAACAACTTCTACTTCATCGAAGTGAATGCGCGCATCCAAGTCGAGCACCCGGTCACGGAGTTGGTCACGGGGATCGACCTCGTGAAGGAGCAGATCCGCGTCGCCGCCGGGGAGAAACTGCGTTTCACTCAGCGCGACATCGTCCACCGCGGCTGCGCGATCGAGTGCCGCATCAACGCCGAGGATCCGGCCAAAGACTTCCGCCCGAGCGCCGGCACCATCACCAAATGGCAAGTCCCCGGCGGGCCGGGCGTGCGGGTCGATTCGCACGTAGTCCCCGGGTACCGCGTCCCGCCGAACTACGACAGCATGGTGGCGAAGTTGCTCGTTTACCAACCGACCCGCGCCGAAGCGCTGGCGACCATGCGCCGGGCCCTGCGCGAGTTCGTCGTCGAAGGAATTCAAACGACGATCCCGCTGCACCAGCAGATCTTCAACACGCAGGCGTTCATCGAGGGCAAAGTCGACACGACCTTCATCGAACGGACGTTCCTACACCCGACGGGAAAGTGACACGGCATTCGGGAATCGAATGGGCGACCCCCGGCGGGAATCGAATGGGCGACCCCCGGCGACGAATCCCACAATAAGCCGGAATCAAAAGAAAAGCGCAAGGTCACCGTCCGTTTCGCCCTTCGGAGTTTCCCGTGTTTCGACTGCCCCGCAGGCGCCGCGCGTTCACCCTGATCGAATTGCTCGTGGTCATCGCCATCATCGCGATCCTCATCGGCCTGCTTCTGCCGGCCGTGCAAAAGGTCCGCGAGGCCGCTTCGCGGATGAAGTGCAGTAACAACCTGAAGCAGATCGGCTTGGCCCTGCACAACTACCAAGGCACCCAGGAGCGCTTCCCGCCCAACGGGATTTACCCGGCCAATGCCACGCAAGGCGATTCGTGGTCGGCCTTGGCCCGCCTGTTGCCGTATTTGGAACAAGGGAATCTGTTTTTGCAAGTCGATTTCACTTTGCCTGGGAACGTCCAAGAGGCGGTGACCCGCCAGCGCATTCCGGTTTACATCTGCCCGAGTGAAATCAACGACCGACCGCGGCCCGCGACCACGCCTACCGGGATCAATCGCTACCCGCTGAGCTACGGGGCGAACGTCGGCGGTTGGTTGACGTGGAACCCCGCCGGCGGCCAAGGGGGCGATGGGGCGATCCCGTACGCCACGAATTTGAACGGCGGCACCAACCCCGCGAGCTTCACCGACGGCATGAGCAACACCCTCGGTTACGCCGAAGTGAAAGCCTTCACGTGGATCATCGTGACGAACACCGCCTACCCCGCGAACACGGCCCCGCCGCTACCGACCGCGGCTGCGGTTTCGAGTCTCGCCCCATCCGGCCTCACTCCGTCGCAGCGCGGTCACACCGGCTGGACCGAAGCGCAAACCTTCCACAACGGATTCACCACGGTACTCCCTCCGAACACTGCCCTGAACTACACGAGTGCCGGCACCGTCTACGACATCGATTTGTTATCGAGCCAAGAAGGCGCCTCGGCCACGACGGTCTCGTTCGATAGCGTCACGTCCCGTAGTTATCACACCGGCGTCGTCAACGTCCTCTTGATGGACGGTTCGGTGCGATCGGTGACCAATTCGATCGACCCGTATGCGTGGCGCGCGGCCGGCACGCGCAACGGCGGCGAAGTCCTCGGTTTGAACTAAAGGAAAGCGAAGAAGATCTCGCGCAGAGTCGCAAGGGCGCGGAGAGGAATAGCAAAGAGCTAAGAGATAATGTCAGAGCAGCTTCTGAATCTTCGTAGAAAGCACGGAAGTCTGGCGACTTCCGCTACGATCAATCACAGATGCGGAGTTTGATCTAGCGTCTTTTTGTGCCTTTGCGGCTCAGCAATTCGGAATGACACCCAAGCCGAAATAGGGACCGCCATGCCGCTGCCCCGACTCGGTCGCCACCTCCTCTGGTTCGCCACGCACAAGATCGGTTTCTGGGTCTTCCACCTCGGCTGGAGCTACCGCTGCACCGGCCGACGGCACCTGCCTGATACCGGCCCGGCACTCATCGTTTCGAATCATCAATCGTTCATCGACCCGCTCCTCGTCGGGTTGATCGCGCGCCGACCGCTGACGTTCTTGGCGCGTCACAACTTGTTCAAGATCCCATTGTTCGGGGCCCTCGTCCGCGAGTACGGCGCCTTTCCCATCGACCGCAACCTCGGCAAAGACGGTCTGCAAGCGGTCTTCGAGATGCTCGGCCGAGGCGAAGCGGTGACGGTTTTCGCCGAAGGGGAACGAACGCACGACGGGGAACTGCAACCGCTCAAGCCGGGGATTGCGCTGCTCGTGAAACGCGCCGACGCGCCGATCATTCCGTGCGCCATCATCGGGGCCTACGAAAGTTGGCCGCGGCACGCCAAGCGACCGGCGCTCGCGCCGCTATTCTTGCCGCGGTTGCCAGGCAGCATCGCCGTCGCCTTCGGCGAAGCGCTCCCGGCCGGCTACTACCGCACCTGGCACCGCGAGGCGATCTTGAAGGATCTCGGCGAACGCATCGCGCAAGCCGCACTCGCGGCGAAGGGCATCCAACGGAAGTGAGGATCAGGCCGAGAGACCCAAAATCGCGTCCCGTACCAGCGCCAGTTTCGGCTCCCAGTTGAACTCCACGGGGACGCGCCTCGCCCCCGCTTCGCCGAAGCGGCTTCGCAGCGCGGCGTCCCCGGCCAATTGTTGCAAGCGCTCCCCGAGGCCGGCGACATCCCCGCAGCGGACGAGCCAGCCGTCGACGCCATCGCGGATCAAATCGGCCGGGCCGCCGGCGCGGTAGGCGATTGCCGGCTTGGCGTTCGCCCACGCTTCGAGCAGCACCAGCCCGAAGGAATCGGTCCGCGACGGGAGCGCGAAGGCGTCGATCCCCGCATAGAAATCGCGTTTGTGCGAATCGCTCAAAGGGCCGAGGCGGATGATCAGATCCTTCCGCGCGAACCCGGCCCAGAATCGCTCGAAGCTCGGCATCGCCGGCCCGGCGAGCACGACGCGGAGGTTCTGTCCTGCGGCCGCATTCAGCAAATCGACCGTCCCTTTTTCGACGCTCGCGTTCGCCAAATGACCGACCGCGAACTCCCCCGGAGCAAGTGCCCAGTCTCGTCGGGCCGCATCGCGGTCGCCACCGGTGCATTCGGACGCATCGACCCCCAACCCTTGCAAAATCACGCGATTCTCGGGTACGCCTAATCCGACGACGGTTCGGAATTCGGTCGGCGTTTGCACGAAGACTCCGTCGGCCCGATTCAACAACCACTTCAAATGGGGCCGCGTGTATTGCCGGCGCGTGCGGTCCTGCCGATCGGTCGGGTCGCCGAGGTGCAGGAAGGGCGTCAGGAAAAACGGAACCCCGCGCCGACGGGCGAGCCGCAGCCCGCAAAGGATTGGGAACGAATACGGGAAGGCCAGCGCGTGGACGGCGTCGAGCGGACCGTAGTAGGTGGCCGCGGCAGTCGCCATCTCCGGGCAGAGCGGATTGCTCGGTTGCAGTGCGGCTTGCCACGGCCGCACCGGCACCAACGAGAGCGCTTTCAGGATGTAGCGCCGGAGCGGGTAGGTCGCGGGGCGAAATCGGCGGATGTGCGGATTCGATTGGAGATCGTCGTGAAACACGTGCGCCGGGGAACGCTGCCAGAACTCGCTCAGTTCGACGGCCGTCGTGGTGAAGACTTCGACGCGATCCCCGCGGGAGGCGTGAAAGTCGCACAGTCGTCGGCAGTAGATTTCGGCGCCGCCGAGCGCGGGCGGGTAGCGGTGCGCGAACTGCACAATGGTCTTCGGGCGATCAAGGCCCATCGGACTTCTTCAACAATTCGGCGATCGCAAGCCGCACCGCGTGGACTTCCCGCAGGGGCTTCCATTCCTCGGTGTAGCGCATCGTCAAGTACAGCCCGCCGATCATCGCCGCGAGCGCGAGTGCGATGCCGAGGGCACCGAGCCAGCGGTTCGGGGCGCGGCGGCGGTCGAGCCAATAGGCGAGCGCCGCCCCGGCGAATCCGCCGCCGAGGTGGGCTTCGAGGCTGATTCCGGGGGCGAAGCTGAGCATCAGATTCAAAAGAACCGCGAAGAGCAGCTTGCGACCCCACTCCCGGGCGACGCCCTCGGGGAGATCGTCGCGGTAGCGGACGAGCCAGACGACCACCGACATCAACACGCCCCACAGGGCGCCCGAAGCCCCGGCGAGCAGCGACTCGCGCAGGCCGCCCGCGGTGTCGGCCATCGGATGGACGGCCATCGCCGCGCAAGCTCCGGCCAATCCGGAGGCGAGGTACAAGACCGCGAACCGCCCGCGGCCCCAGAGCCCTTCGGAAACGGGCCCGAGGATGCCGAGCATCAGCATGTTGCCGAGTAAGTGGAGCAGGCCGATATGGACGAAACAACTGCTGAGCAGGCGCCACCATTCCCCGAGGAGTAGGTGCGAACCCGAGACGGCCCCGATCCGCGTGAGGACTTGGTTCGAGACCGCTTGGCTCTCGCCTTTCAGGTATTCCACGCCGACGCCGGCCTTCCAAGCCAAGAAGGCCCCGACGCCGAACCAGAGGACATTCAACACCAACAATGCCGGGGCGACGATCGCGGTGCGGAGGACTGGCGCTGCGCGTTCCACCACGACCTCGCCCGACTCCGTGATCCGCGCGGCCCCGTCGGCCAGCGACAGCGGATCGGGGTGTTCGACCGCTTTTTCCCCGGTCCGCGTCAATTGGAAACCCTGCCCCAAGCCGGCGATCCAATCGGCGACGTGGATCATCCCCGCTTGGCGCAACCGCCAGAGCGGTTCGTCCAAACTGTCGCGCGGTATCCCCGAGAACTCGGCGAAACGGCGCGGGAACCAGAGCTGCGGGGCGACGGCCGCGACCGCGCGCAGCACGTCCTGCGCGGCGGGGCCGGTGGACGCTTCGACCGCCGGTGCGGATGATGGTGGGAGCGGACTCGATTCCATGCGGGGTATTATGGGACATCGGCGCGGCCTCGGCGAACTCGTCCGCACTTCCGAAGAAGTCGCGGCGGCACTGCGTGCGAACCGCCCCGTAGTCGCGCTCGAATCGACACTCGTCACGCACGGGTTGCCGTGGCCGGTGAATCTGGACACGGCCCGCGCCTGCGAAGCCGCGATCCGCGCCGCCGGTGCCATCCCCGCGACCATCGCCATTTGGCACGGCGAGCCGACAGTCGGCCTGCTCGATTTCCAACTCGAAGAATTGGCGAGCTCGACCACCGCCTTCAAAGCGAGCCGGCGCGATCTCGGCGTCTGCGTCGCGCTGAAGCGACTCGCGGGGACGACCGTCTCCGCGACGATGGCGCTGGCCCACGCCGTGGGAATCCGCGTTTTCGCCACCGGCGGCATCGGCGGGGCGCACCGCCCGCCGGCGCCGGCGTTCGACATCTCGGCCGACCTCGTCGAACTCGGCCGGACGCCGGTGTTGGTCGTCTGCGCCGGGGCCAAGAGCATCCTCGATCTGCCGCGGACGCTCGAAATCCTCGAGACCCTCGGCGTCCCCGTCCTCGGCTTTCGGACCGATGTCTTCCCGACGTTCTACACCGCCGGCGGCGACCTGCCCGTGAGCGCCCGTGTCGAGAGCGCCGCCGAGGCCGCGGCGGTATTCCGCGATCACTGTCAACTCGGTGACAGTGGCGCTGTGTTGGCGAACCCACTCCCGGAGATCGATGCGATTCCGGCGGCCGATTTCGACCGCGCCCGGCAACAAGCCGAAGCCGACGCGACGGGCGTCACGGGCGCTCGGTTGACTCCGTTCTTGCTGAAGCGAATCGCCGAGCGGCTGGGCCCGGCCGTACTGATTGCGAACCGGAAATTGATCGTGAACAACGCTCGGCTCGCCGCCGAGGTGGCTTGTTTTATGGGGGATTGAACGATGCCCGATGTCCGCACGCTCCCGTTCGCCGCACGGTCCGGGGCCGGGAATATGGCCGCCGACGAGGCGATGGTGTTCAGCGCCGCCGAGGGCGGGATCGCGAGCCTGCGCATCTACACGTGGACGGAACCGACGCTGACCCTCGGCTACTTCCAAGAGGCCGA
>JANXTU010000450.1 GCA_025352235.1 Fimbriiglobus sp. | reverse complement strand
GCTACGACGAAATCGACGCCGGGGATTTCGAAGACGTCCCCGCGAGCTACGCGGCGATGGTCCAAGAGATCGGCAAGCAGGTGAAGGCCCACGGCGGCCAACCGGCCCGCGGCCCGCACCTCGGCGCGCCGCATCTGGTCGCGGTCGCCGCCGGCTTCGGCGCCGGGATCGAGTGACCGACCGGCCGAATTGAACCCTGTCGAATCCGAGCGGACCGCCGTCCCGCTCGACGGCGTATTCCCAGTCGGTCGATTTCGGAACATGGCGACCTCGGGTAAGACCGGGGCGCCGTCGCTATCTCCCCATTCCCATCAAATCCGATCAATCGATCCGCATCGACCTCGACGGGGGCGCACCCGTGGAACCCCCGCGCGGGTTTGCCCGGTTGACAGGGAACTCTCGGTGCGCCCACAATGTCTAATTGACTGTGCCGGTTGCGCCGCCTTCCTCCCCTGAGCGATTCCGAAATGCCCGTATTCCCTCAAGTTGTCCGGTCCGGAATGGCGGCGCTGGCGGTCGCCCTCGTCGTCGGTTCCGCCGGTGCCCAACAGCCGATGTCGCCGGATCAACAGGCCGAGCAGGCGCTGGCGGCCGGGCAAAAGGCCTACAACCAAGGGGACTTCGCCGCAGCCGCGCAACGCTTCAACGAGGTGATCCAGAAGTTCGCCAATACGCGGTCCGCGTCCGGTTCCCGGTTCGGGTTGGCTCTCATCCAGTTCAACAGCCCCGATATCGACTTTGCGAAGGCGATCGAGAACCTCACCCCGGCCGCGAACGACGGCGGCTTCGCCGAGCGTGGCCACGCGATGTACCACCTCGCCGTGGCCCAGCGCAGCCTCGGCCTCCGCGAGATGGACACGCCGGCCGCCGACGCGAACCAGATCAACGCGCGGAAACAAGCCGCCGACGGCAAATACAACGAAAGCCAGAAGTGGTTCAACGAAGCTAAAAATTGGTTCGCCGGGCAAAAGCTCGAAGAATGGACGGCCCGGGCCCGGGCCGACCAAGCGGAGATTCTGATTCGCCTCGGCAAAGTGAAGGAAGCCCGCGTTGAATCGGAGCCGTTCACCAAAGACCCGGCCCTCGCCAAAAACCGCCACCGGCCCCTCGGACTGTACTACCACGGCCTCGCGTGTTTTCTGGATCAAGACGTAGTCGCCGCCGGGCGCGTGCTGAACCAACTCGCCCCGTTCACCGACCCCAGGTTCGGATTGCACGCCCGCTACCTCGTCGGCCGGGTGTTGCACCTCGGCAACGAAGCGGCCGAAGCCAGTGTGCACTACGACGCGGTCCTCGCCGATTTCGACAAAGCCAAACTCGCCGCGGTGGAGGCGATCAAACAGCCCGACACGTTCAGAAATAAGCCGTTTGAACTCGCCCGACTGCGGGCGCTCGCCCAAGGCCCGGTTCCGGAGTACGTCGCCGGCGCGGCCTTCCACGGGGCCGGCCTCAACTACGAAGCGGGGAAATTCGCCGAGTCGATGGTGAAGTTCCAAGCCTTCGCCAAGGCGTTCGACAAAGACCCGCTCGCGCCGGACGCCCAACTCCGCATCGGCTTTTGCCAAGTGCAAATGAAGCAATTCGACGAAGCCGCGAAGACGCTCGCCCCGCTCGCACAGCTGTCACCCCGCCTCGCCGACCAAGCCGGGTTCTATTTGGGCAAAGCCCAATTGGAACTCGCGCTGGCGTTCGACATCAATAAGGTCGACGAGCGCAACAAGAAGATCAAAGACGCCCTCGATGCCATCCGCAAGGCGATCGACAAGACGACCCAACTCGCCCAACAGAACGACGCCGACGCCAAGGCCCGCCGGCAAGAGATGCTGTTCGAACTTGCCGACGCCCTCCAAAATACCAAGCAGTTCAAAGAGGCCGCCTCCGTCTACGAGCAACTCTGGAACGAGAACGCCGCCCCGGCCCGCCGCGAGGAAGTCCTCCAGCGGCTCGCCACGGCCTACGGCTCCGCCGGGGATCTGAACAAGTCCGACGAACGCTGCAACGAGTTCCGCAAAACCTACCCGCAAAGCACCCTCACGGCGTCGGTCGCCTTCCGCATCGCCGAGAACGCCTACGGCCGCACCGTGGAATTGACCAAAGACAAAAATAAGGCCGCCGAACTGAAGGCGAAGTACGAAGAGGCCGCAAGCAAATATCTGGACGTGGCGGTGAAGTACCCGGAGTTCGAGCGCGCCAACTTCGCCAAACTCGGCGCCGGGGTCTGCTTCACCCAACTGAACAAACTCGAAGAGGCCGTCAAAGCCTTCGAAGGCATCCCCGGACCCGACCGCGGCGGCGAGCTCTCGCTGGCGGCCTACCTGCTCGCCGATTGCTACATCCGCCAAGCACCGACCAAGGCCGACGACGCGCTCCAAGAGAACCAGATCCGCGAGAAGCTGACCGCGGCCGCAGCGATGCTCGACGGCTTCGTATCCGGGAACGCCAAAGCCCCCGAGACCCCGGCCGCCCTGCTCAAGCTCGGCCACTGCCTCAAGCGGCTCGGGTCGACGCTCGCCGATCCGAACGAGCGCAACGCCACCTTGAACAAGGCCCGCGAAACCTACGAGAAGCTGGCCAAGGAGTTCCCGACCAGCCCGCTCGCGGGGCAGGCCAACCTCGAGAAGGCCAAGGTGAAGTCGCTCGCCGGGGACAAAGGCGGCGCGATGAACGACCTCCGCGCGTTCATGAACAACGAGCCGACCAAGACCGACAAGTTCGCGCCGCTCGCGGCACTGCACCTCGCCGCGATGCACCGGGAGCAGAACCAACCCGTCGAAGCCGCGAAGGTGCTCGAAGAAGCCCGCAAGCGATACGAAGCCGACCTCGCCAAGGACCCGGAACGGGCCGAGTGGAACCCGCTGTTGAAGTACCACCACGCCGTGGCGATCTTCGAGATGCAGAAGCCCGCCGACGCCCGCAAGCTCTTCGAGGAAGTCGTCGGCCAAGCGCCGGGCAAGCCGATCGCCCTCGAAGCCGCGCTGCGGTCCGGCCAGTGCAAGATCGCCGAAGGGAAGACACAGATCGTGCTCGGGCAGACGCAGATGGGGCAAGCCGGGAACGACAACAACAAGAAGAATGCCGCCGGGCAGCAGATTCAACAGGGTCGTCAGGCCATCGTCGAGGCGGCCGATCAACTGAACCGCCGGGCCGAAGAATCGAAGAACGCCCAACCGACGGCCGAGGCCCGTTCGCGGATGTACTACGACGCGGCCTGGGCGTGGCGATTCCTCGCCGAGGACGAAGTCCGCATCGCGCGGGAAGCGCTGCAAAAGCAACTGCAAACCAAGAAGGTCGAAGAGTTGGTCAAGAAGCTCACGCCGAACAGCCCGCCGCCGCAGGTGCCACTGCCGGACGTCGCCCGCGCGGCCATCCCGCAACAGCCGCACGAGGAGCGCACCTTCAACAGTTACAAGCGGTTGATCGAAGAGTTCCCCGAGACGGCGCTCTCGGTCGAAGCCCGTTACGAAGTCGCCGAGTTGAAGGCCGAGCGCGCCGACCACGACGAAGTCGTCAAGATTTTGAAAGACGCGCTCGACAAAGAACCGACCGACAAACCGGTGCCGCCCGACACGACCGAGCGCATCCGGCTGCGGCTCGGCGCGAGCCTCTACGCCAAGAAAGAGTTCGCCGCCGCCGCCGGGCAGTTCGATTCGGTCATCGCGAATCCGAAGTCACCGTACTACGCCCAGGCGCTCTACCGATCCGGCGAAAGCCTCTTTTCGAAGGGGGAATACGCCAAGGCCGTGGAGAAGTTGGCTCCGTTCCGGGACAAACCCGAGTTCCACAACATCGGCGGCATCTCGGACCGCGCGATGCTGCGGTTGGGCTTGGCCCTCATCGCCGCCAAGAACCCCGAAGGCGGCCGGACGGCGCTCGAAACGATGCTCAACCGCTTCGGCAACGGCAACCCCTACGCCTCCGAGGCTCGCTTCGGTTTCGCGCAAGCGCTCCAAGCCCAAGGCAAATTCGACGACGCCATCAAAGGTTACGAGCAGGTCATTGCCGCGACGCAGACGGATGTCGCGGCGAAGGCCCAGTTGCAAATCGGCCAATGCCGGATGGCCCAAAAGAAGTACGGCGACGCCGCGAGCGACTTCTTGGTGGTCCCCTACACCTACGACTATCCAGAGTTGGCCAACGCCGCCGCGCTGGAAGCCGCCCGCGCCTTCGAGGAAGATAAGAAACCCGACCAAGCCGAGAAGCTGTTGAACAAGCTGATCAAGGACAATGCCCCGGACTCGGAGTGGCACAAGGCGGCGAAGGAGCGCTTGGGGAAGTTGAAGAAGTGAGTCGATTGCGGGTGAATGTCATCACGAGCCACCGGGCTTGCCCCGGTGGGTTCCTGCTATCAATACCCCACCGGGACAAGCCCGGTGGCTCGTCAGTGCGCTTCAAAGCCTAACTGGGATTTGCGCCGATGCCGCTGCGGGATCATTTCCATCCACCGTTGAGCCGGTCCCACCCGTGGCGGGCGTTCCACGGGGCGTGGGCCGCGGCGATGGCGCGCGGCCTCAACGCTGGCGTACTTCCCGCCGGGTATTATGCCGTGCCGTTTCTCGACCGCGATGGCCCGGTCGAAATCGATGTCGCCGCGATCCGCGAAACGGCACTCGCGAATGGCGAAACGGCGCTTTGGGCCCCGCCGGAACCGGAGTGGGCGGTCGCGGTCGAGTGGCCGCCGGAAGACGAAATCCGCGTCGAAATCCTGACGGACGATGGCGATCCACAAATCGCGGCGGCCATCGAAATCGTCAGCCCGAGCAACAAAGATCGGTCGCAATCCCGCGAAGCGTTCGCGGCCAAATGCGCGGACTACTTGCGCCGCGGTTGCGGACTCGTCGTCGTCGATGCGGTTTCGACACGCCGCGCCGACCTCGCCGCCGATTTGCGAGCCGCACTCGAGATCGACGAAACGACCCAACCGGCCGGGACGACCACCGCCACGTCGTATCGCGCCGTCGGCCGAAATGGCAACGGTCGATTGTTGGCTTGGCCCGCGCCGCTCGAAATCGGCCGGGCGCTCCCGACGCTCCCGCTCTGGCTCGGCGGAGACTTGTCCGTCCCGCTGGATTTGGAAACCAGCTACACCGTGTGTTGCGCCGATTTGCGAATTCGCTGATTTTGCAGGAGATTCCCCATGCGACGCTTCGCTCTCGCTTTCGCCGCGCTCGCCCTCGCCTCGCCGGCGTTCGCCTACGTCGAGGCGCCCATGTCGTTCGGCGCCATCATCCAGCAGTCGACGGCGATTTGCAGCATGGTCGTCACGAAGGTCGACAAGACCAACAACATCATCATCTTTCAGAAGGTGGCCGACCTGAAGGGCAAGCACCCGCAGGACACCATCAAGCACAACATCGGCCGCGGGGGCCTGCGCGCCGGCGAGTGGGAAGAGATCATGAAGTGGGCCGAGGTCGGCAAGCCGGCGGTCTTCTTCCACAACGGCAGCGCCTCCGAAACGTACCTCGGCGTGACCTGGTACCAAGCCTACCCCAACGCCGATTGGTGGGGCATGAGCCACGGCGAGCCGTTCTTGCTCCGCAGTTACGCGGGCAAGGTCGACAAGCTCACGAGCATCGTCAAAGACATCGTCGCGGGGAAGGAACTCGCCGTGCCCTGTTTGATCGACGGCGATAAAGAAGCCCTGCACAAGAAGACGGCGAAGATTCAACGGTTGAAAGTCAGCCTGAAGATCCAAGACTACGACCCGAAACGCGACTTCGTGGCGTGGGGCAGCGGCGGGGACGACATCCGCCGCATCGCCGGGATGCCGGGCTTCGACAAACTCGCCTCGCTGGGCAAAGGGGAAGCCGAAGCGCAGTCGATCACGGCCGTCGATTTCGTCGGCGACGGCAAACTCGGCGTCTGCCTCTGCGGGGCCAACAAGGTCAGCCTGATGCAGCAAGCCGACGACGGCTACTCCGAAGTGACGCTGCCGGGGTTGACCGGCGGGGCACGCTCCGCCGTCTGGGCCGACTACAACGGCGACGGCCTCCCCGATCTATTATTGGCGACCCCGACGGGGCCGAAGCTCTACACGAACCTCGGCAAGGGCGCCTTCCGCGACGACAGCCGACTGCTACCCAAAGAAACCGCGTGGAACCTCACCGCCGCCGCGTGGGGCGATTTCAACGGCGACGGCAAGCCGGACATTTTGCTCGCCAACGGTTTCCACGGCCTGCGTTTGTACAAGAACATCCGCAACGTCGCCGCGGTGAAGGTCGCGCCGCCCAAGTTCGGCGGCTGGCACGCCGTGGGCCCCTTCCGCGACAAAGAGAACAAGCCGAACTTCGGCGTCGCCTTCGCCCCGGAAACCGAGAAGGTCGTCGACTTGAAGAAGGGGCACAAGGGCAAACGCGACACGGATGTGAAGTGGGAAGCCAAGGATTTCCCCGACGGCAAGGTGAACGACCTCGCCCCGTTCGGGGGCAATTGCGCGACGTATCTCGTCCGCGAAATCGACTCCGCCGCGGCGATGGAATTCGCCGTGTCCGTCGGCGCTGACGACAACCTGACCGTCTGGCTCAACGGCGAGAAGATCCACTCGGACGCCACCGTCCGCGCCTGCGCGCCGGATCAGGCGATGTTGAAATTGAAGCTCAAAGCCGGCAAGAACCAATTGTTGATGAAGATCTGCAATTCGGACGGCGCGTACGCTTTCTACTTCGGCACCGGCGCCGACGTCCCCTCGGCCGACCCGCTCTTCGTCGACGTCTCGGCCGAGTGGGGCCTCGGGGAGGCCGGGCAATGCGGCACCACCAAAGGCGACACGCTCTCGGTCGCCGACTTCGACAACGACGGCAAACCCGATTTCCTCTTCGGCGCCGGCGAGGGCGTGCTATTCCGCAACACCGGCACGAAGTTCGAGATGCGCGACGCCGGCATCAAATACACCGCCGGGAAAGTCGGCCCCGCCCTCTGCGACTTCGACCGCGACGGCCTCGTGGACATTTTCTTCCCGCAGACCAACGGCACTTGCAAGCTCTACAAGAACCTCGGCAACTGCAAGTTCGCGGACGTCACGGCCAAGGCCGGCGACCTCGGTAAAAATCTGGGCTTCGCCGTCGGCGCGGCCTGGGGCGACTTCGACAACGACGGTCATCCGGACCTCGTCGTTTGTTGTTTGCGCGGGACGAACAAATACTTCAAGAACAACGGCGACGGCACCTTCACCGACCGATCCGTCGAGACGGGACTGAATCAGAAAGTCTGGAACACCCAAGCCGTGGCCTGGGCCGATCTGAACAACGACGGCCGGCTCGATTTGCTGATGCACAACGAAGGCCAAGACTCGGTGGCGCTCTTCGGCGGCCCGGCCGACGTGACTAAGTGGACGCCGATCGTCGTGAAGTTGCCCAAAGACAACCCGCTGTCGTGCGGTTGCGTGACGGTGAAGTCGGACGATGGCAAAACGACCGTGACGACGCAACTCTTCGGCGGCAACGGCCGCGGTGGCCAAGGGGATTTGAATCCGCGCTTCGTGCTGGCGCCGGGCGCCTACACGGTCAGCGTGAAAGGGAGCGACGGCAAGATGAAGGAACAGAAGGTGACGGTCGCCAACGCCCCGATGACCGTGAAACTGGATTGATCGCTACACGTTTGTGGCGACACGTTTTTAACGTGTCGGTCGAGTTTCCGACACGTTGGAAACGTGTCACCACAGGGGAGAGGCTGATGATTCCGCGAGTCGAGAGCGCGATCTCGCTCCCAAATCCCTGCTAGATTGATGGCCGACGGGCACAATAACTGCTCGGAAAAACGGTTGTGGTCGACCGTTTCCCAATGGAGATTCTCCGATGACGCACGATCAAAACGATGTAGTGGAGGTCTATTCCGGCCCGCTCGAACTGGCGAAAGTCTTCCAAGGCGAATTGGAAAACGCCGGGATCACCGCGAAGGTCGTCGGCACCGAACTCGCCGCGAGTTTCGGCTCGGC
>JANXTU010000504.1 GCA_025352235.1 Fimbriiglobus sp. | reverse complement strand
CGTCCGGCAGCCGACGGCCTCGCTGATCTTGGCGTCATTCCACGCCGGGCCGTCGGCGTCGGCCTTGAGCAGGATCGTCGCCCGCCGCAGTTTCTCCGACTTGCCTTTTTCCTGCGCGATGGTCGCTTCGCAGATCGCCCGTTCTTCGTCCGTGAGCCGCACGATATCCTTCTTGTTCATGGGAACCTCCTTGTTGATGGAGAGGTTCCCCAAAATCGACAGATCAAACAACCCCAGAGTTAAGTCTGGACAGTGCACTAGTTTGTGTATCGATTGGCACGCCACCCCGATCAGGTCCGTCATCTGCTCGTCAATGCCTTGCTGCGTCCAGATCGTGCCGAGGTCGATTCCGCCGCCAGCATGGTGGGCAATCCACGCAAGTGTGTACGTCACGATGTTCGCCCTATACCCTCCGAAATCCTGATCGGACACGATCTTCTCCGCCGACCGGAACATGATCGCCTTCGCCACTAGATGCTGGAAGAAGGCGATGTCCTGCACCTGCCCCTTCTCAAGTTGCAGGGTGAACTCGGCGAAGTTTTTCTGGGCACCCCGGCTGACCATGTGTGGCAGCCCGTCCCATGTGTTCCCGAACTTGGCGAGGTCGGTTTTTGTGAACCACTGGTTTGAAGGGTACTCGGCCTCGAAGGCACGCAGCTTTGCCGCGGTTGTTCTTCGCCGCCCCTTCTCGTCGCTGTACTGCCCCCGCGCTCGTTCGTAGAACCATTTGGTTTCACGGTTCGCCCTAGCTCTCGCAGGGGCCCAGACAGTCCGAGACAGGTGTTCGATACGGACGTGAAAAGCGTCGTTGGCGAGGAGATCCGCTTCACTAACTTTGTTCTGGCTATTGGCGAAGCGGGAAATATTGCTGACTATCGTGCCGACTTTGTCGCGGTCCTTGATAACCGACAACTTCAACTGGACGAGAACCCCGGTCAGGTCCGCATCGTCCTTCAACAGGGCACTCGTCAAGGACGCGGTGGTCTGTCCGCCGTTGACGATCTGGAAGTCGGTGATGCTGCGGATGTGGGCTACCGGTCCCTTGTCGCTCTCGATCTCGATGCGGGCTGCGGTGGCGCACAAGCCGTTATTGTAAGCGAGGAACATCTCGGGCTGGTTGAGGATGGTGTCGCGAATGCCTCGGTTAACCTTGCCGCGGGCCTGAAGGAAAGTACGGACGTTCTGTTCGAGGAGCCGCGCGCCGTGTTCACGGTAGATCGCCGCTAAGACGGAGGCCGGGAGCATCGTTAGGTAGGTCTCGTAGACGGGATTCGAGAACGGCATCTTCATGAAGGGGACTGCTCCTTTGCCGACCACCGAAGTCGATCGTGATCTCCTCCCGCTCCCGACCCGATGTCAGAAGCCGGTGGAATCGCTCCAGATCCCAGACGGTCCACGTCACGTCCTTACCGTCGATCTTTAGCTCAAAGTCAGGCAGTTTCGGAGAGCGGTGATCTGTGAGCACAACGACGTTCGTCGCCGTCTTCTTGAAGTCGATGGTCGAGATCGTCTCCCCGAAAGCGAACCCTTCCGACGATTCCTCCAGCGACCGGTGCCAGTTCATCCGGCACTTCGACACAAAGCGGATCGCCCCGTTGATGAGCGTCGCCACATCGGCGGCGGGCATTCGCAGCGGGTCGTTGGTCCCGGCGAACTTGCTGACGAAGACGGTCAGCCGCCCCATGTCGCGGTCTAGCCAGTATCCGCTGACCTTGCCGACCCGAGGGGCTACGCACGCGCACGGCTCGCCGCCAGCGACGTCACCCTTTTCTTCCAGCAGGTCGATTGCCCAGCGGGTGAATACCTCCTCGCGGAGCGCGCCCTCCTCGGACACCGTCGCCCGGATCTGCACCTGCTGCCGAATATCGTTGTACGTCGTCAGAACCGGGTCGATGTCGCTCATGTTTTCAGCCAGCCTTCAACAACTGCCTGCTCCACCTCGAACGGCAACATCGCGGTCAAATCGAGCTTGTAGGTGATCTCTATCACGCCCGGTGGAAAATCGCCGGTGCGAATGCGTGGGAAATCGTCCCGGACGGCAAAGAAACGAACTTCTCTGACGAAGAATCGGATTTCGTTGTAGTGCCCGGCATGGATGTCGAGCCATCCCGCGGTAATCAGTTGGTCGTTGAAGATACCGAGCGGGCGGCCAGAGGCAGCGAGGAGCGACCTGAGTTCCGACACGATGTCGGTGAGGGAAGGGTTCGTGCCTCCGCCCA
>JANXTU010000346.1 GCA_025352235.1 Fimbriiglobus sp. | reverse complement strand
TTGGAACCATTTAAAAGAATTGGAAGAATCGGAGCCGAAACGGCCCTTGTGGCCGATCCTCTTGTTCAGCAATGACTTGCGTCATGAAATTTGAAGAAATCCCCGAGCCTGCAGAGGCGGGGTGTTGGAACAATCGCTTTTGGAAGAATGCCGGGAACGCCTCCAAGAAGCACGACGAGACGATATCTCAAATACCGCATCCGCGTTCGATGACCCCACCAGGCCCAGCCCAGTTCCAGCCACCTCCAAGAATCGTTGCTATTCTCAGCGCAGTCTGGGTTGACACTGCTCCGCGAAAAGTGGCTGGGCTCGTTCGAGACTGGCGGAACTTATCCGAGCCGAGCGGAAAAAGTCGCTTTTCGCTCCGCGAAAAGTAGCTGGGCTCGCCCGCGAGGTGCGGAACGCGAGTGCTGGCGTCAACCACTTTTCGCGGAGCGAAAAGCGACGTTCTCCGCTCGGCTCGGCTTTCAAAACCGAAGTGGGACGGAGTCCGACGCATCGGAAAATCGGCGTTTCGCGATGTGTCACTCTTAAGTCCGTCGAGCATACACCCTGGGCGAATCGACTTTCTCGCTGATTGCTGAAAGCGGATCGCTGACAACTATTGCGTGATAAAAATTGAGAATTGAGGCAGCAATCAGCGGTCGGCTATTTGCAAAAGGCTAAAATCGAGGGGTGAACTCGGGAATGAGAAATCAAACTGCCACAACGACGCGGGAACGGCGGAAGGCGTAGAAGGCCCATGCCAAAAGCAACAGCAACGTCAGCCCGAGTGTGCCCATGATAACGCGTTGACCGAAGCGGCTACCGTAACCGGTCTTTTCCCTACTGACGATGTCGCCGGTGTTGAAGTCGAATGTGATTTGGTTCGTGTCCTGCGTGAACAGCACGAACCGTCCGGCGTCTTCCCGGAACACCGCCCCGCCGACCCAAAGGATGTGTTCCGGAGTGTGCGGGAGTAACAGGGGATCGTCGATCAGCGACTTCAACGGATGGCGTTTTAGAAGGAGGCCGTCTCGGTATAAGCTCACGGCCGGCGATTCAAACTGCTGCTGCTCCACCTCGGGCGGAAGGCGGGTACCGCCCGTGTAGGCTTTCGTTTTCCACCAATTGCCTTCGATTCGGATGACGGTGCGGCCATCGCCGGAGAGGTAGACGTTTTCGTCCGGGACGTAGCGGCGCGGGAAAAACTCCGACGCGACGCCGAACGCAGAAAAGACTCGGAATTGACCGTCGAGCGGGTAAACGAGTTCCACGCCGTCGCCTGCGCGGTACATCCCCGGCACCGGATACTTGGCCCGGACGCTTGTGGCGTGGCGTTTGTTATCGCCGTCCTTCAGCTTCGCTTCGGCGTCTTTCGAGCCGAACACCACGAAGAGGAATCGATCGCCTGGGCACGGTTTGGCGTAGCTGATCGGCTCCGGCAACGGCGCGGCCACCGCGGCGGTGGCGACGGTGAGCATTGCGAATACGAGGGCGAAGCGGAGCATCGATTCTTTCCGATCAATCGCGGAAGGAGGACACGATCGAGCCGAGAACGGCGAACAATTTTCCGAGGTCGTCGATGTGATACTCCGAATTGTCAATCGAGACGGTCGTGCCGACTAACTTCAGAAATTTCCACAGGGCACCGCTGGTCACGACACCGAAAATGGGTTTGTTCGAGGAGTTTTTCTTATCGTTGAGTATTTTCGCGGCCACCATCGACGAAATGCACTGCCCCAAGCCGCTCCGCAGATTGTCGGTCTTCGCCTCGACGATGGACAAGATCGGGAAGAGCATCACGTGTTGACTCTTCGGCTGGGCCAAAGCGAAATCGCAAATTCCGTTCAAGCCCCGGTTGGCATCCGCCACCAATTCCACCCCCGAAAACAGAGAAAAGACCCCGCGGTGTCTGCGGCGCAACTCGAGCAATACGGGTGCGATGACGAATTCCGAACGGGCTTTCTCCGTGTCGATCGCACTGGCCAAATCCGCGCCTTCTTTGATCCGCGCTTCAAATTCGGGCGAAACCGCCTCGCGAGGTAGCTCGCCGAAAAAATCTTCATCGCTCACGCTCAACTCCAAGTCGGTGAGCACTTGCGGGAAGGTGAACTGCTGGAACGCCATGGTCGCCTCCGGTCCGGTGGAACTCCCGCACCTCATCTTACGCGTTCCAGTTCCCGCTCTTCCACGTCCGGTCCAACACCGGTTCCAGAATCGCCAGCACCCCCGAAAGAAGTTCCGGGTCGGGCCGGGTCGCCAGCGCCCGCAGGTTCGTTTCCAATTCGGCCCGCGTCGCCGCCCCGGAGACCGTGCTCGGCACGTTCGAATTCAAACAAAACTGCATCCCGAGGAAACTGATGTCGGCCCCGTGCGACCGGCAATACTCCGCGGCTTCCCGACAGGCGGCTTGGATTTCCTCCCCGGCCGGGTGCCAGGGCTGTGGACCTTGGTTCGTGAGCAGGCCCATACTCAGCGGACTGGCGTTCAGCACGCCGACGCCGCGCGCCGCCGCGACCGGCATCAACTCCGAATGCAGCGTTTGATCTTGCAAGTGGAAATGGCAATACGAGACGACGACGTCGAGGTCGCAGCGTTCGATGGCCTTGGCCAACAACCCCAACGGCAGGCACGACATGCCGATGAACCGGCATTTTCCCTCGCGCTTCAGGTCATTCAGCACCCCGGCGGTTTCGTCGAAGACCCGTTCGAAATCGTCGGCGAATTCGATGTCGTGGGCCAGCAGGATCTCGACGCGGTCGGTGCGCAATCGACGGAGCGAATCTTCGAAGCACTCGCGCATCCCTGCGGCGGTGAAATCGAATCGATCCCGATCTAGCCGCCCGGCCTTCGTGCAGATCGACACTTTCTCACGCCACCCTCCGGCCAACACTTCGCCGAGGATCGTTTCGGACGCGCCGAGCCCGTAGAAGGCGGAGGTATCGATGAGATTCACGCCGGCGTCGATGGCGGCGTGAACGACCTCCGCGGCTTGCGGCACCGACAGCGGCCCGTACTGCTGGCCGAACTGGGCCCCGCCGAGCGACAATTGGGAAACGCGCAGGCCCGTGCGGCCGAGTTCTTGGTACTTCATGCTCTTGAGCGTATCACGTTAGGAAGGACCGCCCAGTCCGTTCCCGACCCCGGAAGAGACCACCATGGCACGCACTCGGACATTCATCGGCGTGGCCGTCAACGACACCATCCGCGCCGCGGCCAAGCTGATGCAGCGCTCTCTCGCGCTCAGCGGAGCCGAGGTCAAGTGGGTCGAACCGCAGAACTTCCACGTCACGCTGCTGTTCCTTGGCGAAATCGACGACCGCGATTTGGTCCACGCCTGCCGGGTGACGGCGAAAGCGGCGGCCCTCGAAGCGCCGTTCACCCTGCGCGTCGGCGGGGTCGGCGCCTTCCCGACGCCGCGCCGCCCCAAGATCCTTTGGGGCGGCATCACGGCCGGGACCGAGGCGCTGGTGCGGTTGCACGCGGCCATGGCATTGCCGCTCTCGGAACTCGGTTCGTACCGTCAAGAAGAGCGCGGCTACACGCCGCACCTGACCCTAGGCCGCGCGAAGGGAGAAGCGGACGCGACCCTGCTGGCGGCCGAACTGCCCAAGCACCTCGGTTGGAACGCCGGCTATACCCCGGTCGAAGAAATTCTCGTCTACAGCACCGAACTCCGCCGCGATGGCATGGAGTACACCGTTCTCGGGCGCAGTCCGCTGCTGGGCGAAAGCAAAGAGTAGGGCGAGTGTCGAGTCCAGCGAGAAGTCGCACACCCTCGCGTAGACTCGACGCCCAAACGCTGGACTCACGCAAGCCTGCGGACAACCCAAAGTCCAATTTTTCCGAGTAGATCGGATGAATTATCCGAACTTCTCCGCATTTGCGGTACAGTTTCCCCAAAACCGACGAATGATAGAAGAAGGATACCCGATGATTCCGATGGAGCGGAGGAGTCTACCGAACGCCTGCCCCGAATACCGGAGGACGCGATGGCTTCCCAATTGCTCGATGCCCCGCCCTCGTCGGCGGGTCATTTCCGCGAATTGCCTATCGAATCCGTCGATCGCAGCTATCAGCACCTTGACCGTTGCCGGCGCATCCGCGTCGGCCCCGCCCTCACGCTTGTTTTCGAGAATCAACGGACCCTCTGGTTCCGGATGCAAGAACTCGCCGGTTGCACGCGCCACTCGGCCGACGACGATGTCCGCCGGTTGAACGATTGGTATCGCCGGCTGATGCCGTCGGAAGATCGCCTGCTGGCCGCGCTCTGGGTTGTCCTGCCGGGGCGCCGCGCGATTTTGAATCTCGAGAACCTGCGGGAAGTCGTGTCCGGGAGTCGGTTGCTCCTCCGCTCCGCGACCGGGTACGAAATCGAAGGGGCCCTGCTGGATGAGCGCGTGCGGGATCGCCTGATCGGGCTCGTCGGCTGGGTCGAATTCCCATTCGGCCTCGAAGATCGCCTCGCACTCGAAACCCCGCGGCAAGAATGGCGGCTCGCGATCGAGTCCGACGATTACCGATACGAATCCGAACCTCTCAGCCCCCTCGTCCTGATGAGCCTCCTCGCCGATTTGGGTGTCGCGTCCTGAATATTCGCCGCATCGGTCGGTTGGGCATTCATTTTGCGAGGAATTTCGGCGTTGTCCGGTACCGTCCGGTTTCCGTCGGTAATCTGAGGCCCATCGAATGTTCGCGACCCTCGCACTCCTATCGATCCTCGGGCATCCGGCCGACGACCCGAAGCCGGCCTTGCCCAAGCCGAACGAAACTCCGTCCGTCACGAAGTTCCCCAAAGTCATCGGTTGGCCCAAAGACAAAATGCCGGTCGCCCCACCCGGATTCCGCGTCTCCGTGTTCGCGGACGGGCTCGACAACCCGCGCTGGCTCTACGTCTTGCCGAACGGCGACGTTCTCGTGGCCGAAACGCGGACGCCGGACAAAGGCAAAAAAGGGGCCAACCGGATTACGCTGCTCCGCGATACCAACAAAGACGGCGCGGCGGAGTTAAAAGAAGTCTTCGCGAAAGATTTGAACCTTCCCCTCGGAATGGCTCTGGTCGGCGAGACGTTTTTCGTCGGCAATACCGACGCGATTATGTCGTTCCCGTATAAGACCGATCAAACCGGCCTCGAAGGAAAGGGACGGAAAATACTCGACCTCCCCGCGGGCGGTTACAACAACCACTGGACTCGCAATTTGCTCCCGAGCCGAGATGGCAAGAAGCTCTTTGTGTCGGTCGGGTCGGGCAGCAACGTCGCGGAGAATGGCACCGCGAACGAGATCCTCCGAGCGAATATCCTCGAAATCAATTTGGACGGCACCGGCCTGCGCGTGTTCGCCGGCGGTCTCCGCAATCCCGTCGGCATGGCCTTCGAGCCGAAGTCGGGCGCCCTTTGGACCGCCGTGAACGAGCGCGACCAACTCGGCGACGACCTGGTACCCGACTACATCACGGGCGTCCCGGACGGCAGCTTCCACGGTTGGCCGTATTCGTACATGGGGCAAAACGAAGACCCGCGGCGCAAGGGCGAACGCCCCGATCTCGTGGCGAAGGCCATGGCGCCCGACGTCCCGCTCGGATCGCACACCGCCTCGCTCGGCCTCGCCTTCTACGACGCGAAGGCGTTCCCCGAAAAATTCCGAGGCGGTGCTTTCGTCGGCCAGCGAGGCTCGTGGAATCGATCGAAATTCGCCGGCTACCGCGTCATATTCGTGCCCTTCCAAGATGGCAAACCCTCCGGCCCGGCCGAGGATTTCTTGAGCGGCTTCATCGCCAACGACGACGAAGTCTACGGCCGCCCCGTCGGCGTCGCGGTTGCCAAGGACGGTTCGTTGCTGGTGGTCGACGAACTGGCCAATCGCGTCTGGCGGATCGCGGCGGAGGCGAAGTGATGCCGCGCCGCCCGGCTTTCAGTTTGATCGAACTGTTGGTCGCGCTCGCCATCATCGGGATCGCGATGGGCTTGCTCCTGCCGGCCGTTCAAAAAGTTCGCGCCGCGGCGGCGCGGATCTCGT
Source organism: Fimbriiglobus sp. (assembly GCA_025352235.1). Classification (GTDB taxonomy): domain Bacteria; phylum Planctomycetota; class Planctomycetia; order Gemmatales; family Gemmataceae; genus JALHQU01. The sequence continues at coordinate 41,953 of JANXTU010000346.1, read as the reverse complement.
GTTCAAACAACCTCAAGCAACTCGCATTGGCGGCGCACGGCCACCACGGTAGCCAGGGGTATTTCCCGGCCGGACGGGGCACGCCCGCGCCGGCAATCTTTTCGGCACACGCCTATTTGCTGCCGCACCTCGAACAGGACGGGGTCCGTGGTCTCGTCGATTTTGCATCGCCGCCCATCTTTTACACGGCGCCCGGGATCGTCTTCGACGGGAGTCGAAACGACCCGGCCGCGCGCACGCGCATCGGCGCATTCGTCTGCCCGGCGGATCCGGCCGGGGGCCGAGTTCCCGGTATCACGCAAGCGGGTACGAATTACGCCGGTAACGCGGGCAGCGGAACGGCCGGCGGTTCGCTCGTCGCCGCGGACGGCCTCTTTTTCACCAATTCCGCCGTGCGGATCGTGGACATCACCGACGGGGCGACGAACACGGCCCTGTTCGCCGAGCGACCTCTCGGCGGCGGCAGCCTTGATCCGACGCACCGGCTGGCCATCCGAGAACTTCCCGGCGTCACGGAACCGACGCCGGCCGCTTGTTCGGGAGCGACCGGTGTTTGGAACGGGGAACGCGGCGGGAAATGGATCGTGGGCAACTACGGGAACACCCTCTACAACCACGCCGAACCGCCGGATTCTCCCAACGCGGACTGCATGAATGCGACGCAACAGAAAGGGCGTTTGGCGGCGCGGAGTCTCCATCTCGGTGGCGTCAACGCGGCGTTCGCCGACGGATCGGTCCGTTTCATTCCGGTGTCGATCTCGCCGTCGATTTGGACCGCGTGGGGTTCCCGCAACGGCGGCGAGTCGGTTTCCGATTGAGTACGCGAAATACAGCATTTCTCGCCGGGTGAACTACACTGCCTCCATGCAAGTGAATCCCGTCAACTCGGCCACGCTCGCCGCGACGCCCGCCGTCACGGCGCAAACGCTGCGCTTGGTGGCGGGGAACATTTCCAACATCCAGACCAGCATCGTCGCGGCGACGGTCGGCCGGATTCAAAATGGTCAGGCCGAACTGAAGTTCGGCAACACCGTCATCCTCGTCCGCGATTCGGTGAATCTGAAAACCGGCGACGCGCTCACGCTGCGCGTCACGGGTGGCAAAACGAACCCGCAACTCGAGATCCTCCCGCAGGCGGTGACTCCGGTCGCCGTTTCGAACACGACCCCCGTCGCACCGCGGACGCCGGGGAACGCCGCGCAGGTGTCGGTCGTCGAGGTGCTGCGCCGCGAGCCGACGGGCCAAGTGCTGGTGAAAATCGAAGGGGAGGAATTGAAGGCGACTTCGCAGGAGCCGCTGCAACCGGGTGGCCGGTACGTCGCTCTCGTGCGGCGCACGCCGGACGGGGTCGAACTGGGGCCGGTGCCCGAAACGCCCGACCTCCCGAGGCTCGTCGCCGCGGCGATTCTGCGGATTCAACAACCGTCGCCGCTGGCCGAAGCGGTGCCGCCGCTGTTGACGGAACTCGAGAGCGTGCCCCCCACGGTACTCGGGCAGAAAATCAGTTCGCAACAACGGGCCGTGGCCGAAATCCGCAGCGCGTTGACGGCGGTGACACCGAAGGCGTTGGAAGCTCCGGCCTCCGCGATCCCCGAAGTCCACGCACTTGTGGCCGATCTCACCGCCAAAGTTCTCGAAGGGGCTTCGACGGCCGAGCTCCAAAAGACGATCGCCGCATTCGTGCAGAAGTTCCCGGCCTCGGCGGACGCGTCGGAGGTGCGCGAGCTTCTGCAAACGGTCTCGGATTCGGAATCGATCCCGGTCGGATCTGGAAGATCCCACGGGGGGTTGACACCCCCCGCTCGGGTGGTGTCAACGCACGCGCCGCCGAGCGCCCAACAAATCCGCGCGGCGGTCGAAGACGGCGGTCAGCACTACGAAGCCAAGCTCGGCCGCGAAGCGAGCGGGGAATCGCGGGCGACGGCGGATCGCACCCCGGATCTCAAAGGCGGCTTGCTGAGGTTGTTTCAAGCCCTGCCGACGTTGGCCCACGCTCAATTCCCCGTCGCCCAGCGGACGCTCGAAAGCATCGAGGCCCAACAAGCGCAGAACGTCTTCGCGAAAGAGACCGGCGGCGCCTATGTCTACCAAGTGCCGTACATCGACGGCGGCCGCTGGCGTACGTTGAACCTCGCCCTCGAACCGGAATACGAAACCGACGAGCAGGGCGAACAGCAGGCCAAAGCGTTCCGCATGATGATGCAAGTCCCCCTGAGCGGGCTCGGCGAAACATGGATCGAAGCGGGGTTGCAGGACGACCGCTTCTTCGCCGTGGTCTACGTCCAATCGCAGGCGGTGCTCGATCGCTTGGCCCCGGAACTCCCCGCGCTGAAAGCCGAGTTGTTGGCCGGCGGATTCCGCGAAGCGCTGCTCGATGTGCGCCCGCTGGCCGATTGGCCGGAGCGCGTCAAGAAGCGGGCGACGATCCGACCGGAATCAGGTTCCATCGTCAATGCGAGGGCGTGAGCGTGGCCGAGAACCAGCAAAAAAAGGCGGTGGCGCTGCGGTACGATCCCGCCCGCGACACCGCGCCGAAGGTCGTGGCCAAGGGCCGGGGCGCGCTCGCCGAGCGCATCCTCGCGCTCGCCAAGAAGAACGGCATCCCCGTCCGCGAGGACCGGGCCCTCGTGGGCGTGCTCAGCCGGATGAAAGTCGATCAAGAGATCCCGCCGCAACTCTACCAAGCTATCGCGACGATCTTGGCCTTTTTGCTGAAGGCGAACAAGCCGGGGTGACGTGATCTGCGTGACCGGACCGTGACAAACTCGCGGTGGCTTATCTGGTAAACTGCTCCTGCAACCGAACGGGGGGCGATCATGGACCGGATTCGCACTTGGGTACTTCTGCTGGCATTCGCATCCCTCGGTGCGGGGCAACCGGTGCCAACACCGGGTAGCGACCCCGGCGTCAAACCGGAAGTCCCGGCGAAGGCCAAGCCCCCCGGCGGCGATTGGGAAGTGCTCTTCACCGACAACAGCACGCTGAAGGTTGCCCTACTCGACGAGCAACTGCAATTGCAAACGCCCCACGGCGACCTGTCCATCCCCGTGAAGGACATCCGCAAAATCGAATTCGGCGTCCGCCTCAGCCCAGGCGAACAGCGGACATTCGACGCCGCCCTCGCCGCCATCGGTTCCAAAGAAGCCAAAGTCCGCGAGGAAGGGAAGGCCCAACTGAAAACCCTCGGCGGCAAGATCGCCCCGTTTTTGAAATCGGCCCTTCGTAAAGCCGACGCCGAGAGCCGTCCGCATTTGGAAATGGTGTACGAGGCCGTGGCCGGCGATCGGGAAGCCCGCAAGAATGCCCCGCGCGATACCGACACGATCACCACGGACGAATCGCAATTCTCGGGGCGGATCGCGGCGACGCAACTGCGCATCTGGACGTTCCAATTCGGCGAATTGAAACTGCGCATCACCGACGCGCGCACGCTGCAATCGGGCGGCATTTCGGCCGCGGACGACAAACTCGAACTGGTCGAGCCGGCGAACTTCTACCAGCTCTTCCAAACGCACATGGGCAAAACCGTCCGCATCCAAGTGACGGGCAGCAACCTCGGCACCGTCTGGGGGACCGGCACGTACACGGCCGATTCGAACATCGGCGTCGCGGCCGTCCACGCCGGGTCGCTCAAAAACGGGGACACGAAGATCATCAAGATCAAGATCACCCGCGATCCGGGCGGGTATGTCAGCTCCGCCGCCAACGGCATCCAGAGCAACCCCTACGGGCAATACCCGACCGGGGCCTACGAGATCTTGTCGAAATAACTGCGACTCGCGTTCGGCATTCGCCTACCGCTTCGCCCCGGCCGCGATGGCCAAGAACAATTCGGCTTTCAAACTCGCCCCGCCGACCAAGGCCCCGTCGACGTCGGGGAGGTTCAACAGTGTCGCGGCGTTGTCGGGCTTCACCGAGCCGCCGTATTGAATGAGGACGGCCTGCGCGACCACTTCGCCGAACAGCATCGCGATTTTACCGCGTACAAATGCGTGGGCCGCTTGCGCTTGTTCCGGCGAGGCGACTTTGCCGGTGCCGATGGCCCAGACCGGTTCGTAGGCGAGGACGACATTCGCCATTTGCTCGGGGGTCAGCCCGGCGAGCCCGGCGGTGAGCTGGCGATCCAACACCGCTTCGGTCCGCTCCGCTTCGCGCTCGGCGAGCAATTCGCCGATGCAGAAGATCACATGCAACCCGGCGGCGAGGGCCGCTTTCGTTTTCTTGTTCAGCAGTTCGTCGGTTTCGCCGAAGCCGTGGCGGCGTTCGCTATGGCCGAGGATGACGTACTGGCACCCCGCGTCGATCAGCATCGCGGGGGCGAGTTCGCCGGTGTAGGCACCCTCTTTTTCGAAGTGGCAATTTTGCCCACCGAGCGAGACGGTGCTGCCCTTGAGCACCGCGGCGACCCGCGTCAGCCAGATCGAAGGCGGGCAGATTGCGAGGCGGATGTTCGGGTCGGCTGGGGCACCCGCGGCGACCGCTACGGCGAGTTCCTCGGCGGCGGCCGCGGACGTGTACATTTTCCAGTTACCGGCGATCAATTTGGGGCGCATATTCGTGGTTCGCATGGGGACGGCGGTTCGGGGGTGTTGTATGGACCGCCCGGCGTCACTCCACTTTCTTCACGCTCGCCCCGACCACCCGGTACAAATGCGATTCCGCATCGGTGCGGTTCAACTCCAGTTTCCCCGTCACTTGGATCGGCGCGCGGGAAAAGTCGATGGTCGCCCCCTCGGCGAGTTCGACCCAAATCACCTGGGTGGCGCCGGGCGATTCGCAATACCAACAACCGATGGGCGACTCGGTCATCAGAAATTCGGTCAATCCGTCGGCGTTGCGTGTCGGCCGCAGGAAGCCGGTGAAACGCACGGATCGCCCGTCGACATCAATGATGTACTTCAGGAACTTCGGCTCGAATTTCTTCGTCAGGGTCGTTTCGGCCAGGGCGCTCCACGGCAGCGGGTTGATCCCTTTCGGATCGACCTTCGGCAGCTTCGTTTCGTCGATGAGCGATTTAAAAACCCGACTCGACGCGAACTTCAGCGTCCCTTTGTGGACGGCGTGATCGTCTGTCTTCGCCCGTTCGTCGGCCGCGGCGCGGAAGCGCGCCCGCCGCGTGCGGGCGTCCTCCGAAGGCAATCCGAGTTCGACGACGGCCCCATCGAGCAAGTTCGCGGCGGTGCGCCCATCGCCGTGGGCATTGGCGATTTCTGCGAGTTGCCAAAGCAACCGGGCGTCGAACGGGAGTACGAGGGCCAATTCTTGAACGAGTGCGAGGGCATTCGCGGGGAACTTCGCTTTCGCATCGGAGTAATCGATGCCGAAAAGATCGTCGAGGTTCGACGCGCCCTTCTTCTCTTTGGCCCGGCCGCGCACGAGTTTCAGATGCAGCGCTTCGACGGCCCGGAATTCTTTGGGCGCGAGCCGCACGGCTTCTTCGAGGGCAGCCGTCGCTTGGGCCAAGTCGCCCGATACTTGCCAGGCGCTGCCGAGGTTCGCGGCGATGCGGAAGTGTTCGGAATGCTGCCGATTTGCGGCGCGAAGGATCCCGACGGCCTTCTCCGCTTGTCCCAACCGCAAGTGGAGCGCCCCGAGGTCGGCGAGTTCGTCGGCGGTCAGTTCCCGCGTCTTTTTGAATCCTTCGAGCTTGACGACGGCATCGACGGCGCTGTCCCGCATCGGGATGAACGCGTTGAACCCGGCGTTTCTCGGATCGGCCGCGAGCCGGAGCGCCCGTTGATCACGCAGGAATCCGGCCCACTCGGCGGGTAGCTCATTCCGCGCATCCCCGGAATAATAGACCCCGGCTTGGAGCAGGGTGCAGTGAGTGGCCAAGATGCACAGCGCTGAAAGTCGATATCGCATAGAAGCATTTTAACCGCCGAGACGGAGAATCGCGGAGAAAATCCGAATTGCACCGACACGCGAAAAGCGATAGTGCACGGATGCTATAATCGTCATTCTGCCCACTCCATCCCACCAGCGCAAACCACCCCCCGATTTCGTATAATGACAACGTAGTGTCACCCCGGAAAACAGGGCCGCGCGCATGAGCACCGAGACGATTCTCCCACCGCAGGGCGAGTACACCGAAGACAACATGAAGACCCTGAAGGATGCCGCGCACATCCGTCAGAACCCCGGCATGTACGTCGGCAACACCGCAGCGTCCGGGCTGCATCACCTCGTCTACGAAATCGTTTACAACTCCGTCGATGAGGCCCTCGCCGGCTACTGCAAGAACATTCAAGTCGTGCTCCACGCCGACGGGTCGTGCTCGATCTCCGACGACGGCCGCGGTATCCCCGTCGGCATCAAGGCCGACTCGGGCAAATCGACGCTCGAAGATGCCCTGACCATCGCTGGCACCTCGGGCAAGTTCGATAACTCCGCGTATCGCGTGTCGGCCGGGCTGCACGGCATGGGCGCCAAGGCCATGAACGCGCTGTCCGAATGGTGCGAAGCCGAGGTGCGCCGCGACGGCCGCGTCTGGCAGATGGAGTTCGAGCGCGGCTACGCCATCAGCGCCCTGAAGAACCTCGGCCCGGCGCCCGCCGGCGTCTCGGGGACCACCATCAGCTTCAAGCCCGACCCCGAAATCTTCGGCGACATCACCTTCAACTACGACACCCTCCTCGACCGATTGCGCGAGATCGCCTTCCTCAACCGCGGCCTGCGCATCGGCATCGTGGACGAACTCCAAGCCCGCTCCGAGAGCTTCTTCTCGCAGGGGGGCATCGGCGAGTACGTCGCCTTCCTCAACGAGGGGGAATCGCTCTTCCCTTTGCACCCGAAGCCGATTTATTTCTCGAAGACCGTCAACAACATCCAGGTCGAGATCGCACTGCAGTACTGCAACCGCGACGACAAGATTGAGCGCTGCTACTGCAACAACGCCTACAACAGCGACGGCGGCACGCACCTCTCGGGCTACCGCGCCGGGCTCACCCGCAGCCTCACGGCCTACGGCAAGAAGGAGAACATTTACAAGGAAGGGATGGAACTCAAGGGCGAGGACTTCCGATTCGGCCTCACGGTGATCGTCAGCATCGGACACCCCGACCCGCTGTTCGAATCGCAGACGAAGGTGAAGCTCAACAACCCCGAAGTCGAAGGCGTCGTCGCCAGCGTCCTGTACGAATGCCTGAACGAGTACTTGGAAAAGAACCCGAAGGAAGGCGTGCTGATGTGCCGGCGCGTCAACCTCGCGGCCGAGGCTCGCATCGCCGCGAAGAACGCCCGCGACGCCATCACCAAGCGCAAAAACATCCTCGGCGGCGGCGGCCTACCGGGCAAGCTCATGGACTGCACGACTCGCGACCGCGAAAAGTCCGAGTTGTTCCTGGTCGAAGGGGACTCCGCCGGCGGCTCGGCCGAATCGGGCCGGGACCGCATGTACCAAGCCGTACTGCCGCTGCGGGGTAAGGTGCTGAACGTCGAAAAGGCCCAGCTCGAAAAACTGCTGGCCAACGCCGAAATTGCCGCGCTCATCGCCGCCGTCGGACTCGACATTGGCAACATCGAAGACACGTCCAAAATCCGCTACGGCAAGATCGTCATCCTCACCGACGCCGACGTCGACGGCCAGCACATCCGCACGTTGCTGCTCACGTTCTTCTTCCGTCAGATGCGCAAGCTCGTCGAGGAAGGCCGGCTCTTTGTGGCTCGCCCGCCGCTGTACAAGGTGACGCAGAAGAAGGAATCCAAGTTCATCCAGACGCGCGAAGAGATGGCCGATGTGCTGATGGGCCGCGGGCTCGCCGATACCAGCCTCGTCGTCCACGCCGACCCGGACGCGAAGCGCGATCGCCCGACCGCCGCGACGCTCGGTTCGGACGCCCTCCGCAAGATTCTGCCGATCCTCGCCGATGTCGATACCGCCGTGACGATCCTCGAACGCCGCGGCCACTCGCTGCTCAATTTCTTGAATCACCTGAAGGCCGGCGCGCTGCCGGTGTTTCAAGTGCGGCTCGGCGCCAAGGAGCACTTCTTCTATTCGCAGGAAGAAGTCGAAGCCTTCCGCGTCGAGCAATCGGCGCTCTTGAAGCACGAGTTGACCATCGGCGAAGCGGTGCCGACGATGGCGGTGAGCACCGATCCGAACGTCAAACTGCCGGCCGAGATCGACGAGCGCTTCAAGTTCAGCCGCGACGAATGGCACGAAGTGCGGATGCTGAACCGGGCGCTCGGCAAACTCGCCGACTACCACTTCACCGCGCACGACTTGGTGCCGTTGCCGCGCCCGGCCGGGCGCGATCCGTTCGTGCGCTACAGCTTGGTCAACGGCGATGCCACCAAGGACTTGCACAACCTGCGGGAACTGTACGCCGAGATCCGCAAGATCGGCGAGAAGGGACTGACGATCACGCGCTTCAAAGGGCTCGGCGAAATGGACCCCGAAGAACTCTGGGACACCACCCTCGACCCCAAGCGCCGCACCCTGCTGAAGGTGACGATGACCGACGTGCTGCAAGCGGAGAAGATGTTCCGCATGCTCATGGGCAACGAAGTCGAGGGGCGCCGGGACTTCATCTTGAAGCACCGCGCCAATGTGGAAGACATCGACTACGGGTCGTGATTCGTTCACACTTTTAACAACCGGCATGCGTCTTCGTAGCCCGGGGCGCGGCCTTCTTTCTTGTCGAACTGGTTGAAGCCGTACATGCTCGCCGTGACCCGGGCGAGCGCGGTGATCTGGCGCCAGCGGAAGGCCGGCCGCGTCGTTTGAAATTCTTCCTGCACGGTGCGGTAGTATTTCTCCGAGTGCAACCGGCCGTCTTCGCTGATGGCGTATTGCAGCAGCAGATCGGAAATCGCGCGGACGTCGAGCTTCTGTTCGCCGTAGGCGTGGGCGAGGGCCATCGCCCGCAGTTGGTTGTTCTCGCGGATCGCGCCGTCGAGTTCCTTCAGCAGATCCTTCGCGTCGGTCGCCTTCACCAGCTTCAGATCTTCGGCCCGCGGATACGGAGCTTTGTGATAGCCCGAGCTCTTGTCCGGTTGCGTCCAGCTATGGCTGCGGGCGGAGTCCATGGCCGCGAGAATCAGCCCGGCGGCTCGGTGGCGCGGGCTGCCGACGCGGGCCATGTTCCGCCAAGCATTCGTGGTGTCCGAGGCGTGCACGCCGGGGGAATCGCCGTGCGTCCGCCGGCCGTGGGTGTTGCGGCCTTCCCAGGTTTCGACCTGCCGGAGGACGAGTTGATTCGCCGCGAGCGAGATCGCTTCGCCGATACTCTCGGCGACGATCCCCTCGGCGAAGGCCATGGCCACGGCTTCGCCCGCTTGCTCCGGGGTTGAGTTCAAAATCAATTCGCCGAACGTCTCGACCCACGAATCCTCGGCGATTTTCTCGCCCGGCTTCGCCCGCGGCAGTACGTGCTTCTCCAGCAATTTCGGCACGAGCGCCCGTGCGGCGGTCATCGGCGTTTCGCGTCCCTTCTGCGATTCGCAACTCTTGGCGCACTGCCGCACCGACTGGCGAAAGAGCGTGACGGCGTGTTCTGTTCCGACGAAGTCGAGCACCGAATAGGCGCGCCACGGCATCACGGCGGAATGGACATCGTGGTTGTCTTCGACCGACCCGAGCACTGCGTTGAGGAAGTCGGCCGGGGTTTTCCCCGACGCCGCCAAGAGTTCCTCGGCCTTCGTGCGATCCCCGGTGTTCACCGCTTTGCGGAGTGCGTCCGGGTCGGCCGCAGTCGCAGGGATGATCGCGTGGAGGACCTCGTTCTTCCGACCGCCGACTTCTTGCATATAGTGCGCGTTGCGGTAGAGCACCTTCAACAACGGCAACGCCGCGCGTTCCTTCGGTAGTTCGGCGGCCATGGCGTAGGTCGGGGCGATGGCCATGAAGATGTGGAAGCCGAAGTAGTTTTCGCCGCCGAAGGTGCGGGCGTTGGCCAAAGCCGCCGCGGCCGTCATGGCTTTCAGAGTGGTGCCGTCGTTCAGTTTGCCGACGACCGCGGCGATGATCTTCTCTTTCGGCGTGTCTTGCAGAAAGCCCACGAGAGGTTCGAGATCGCCGAAACGGAGATCGTTCGGTATTTCCGCGGCTTCGGCCGGGGCGAGACCGAGGTCGAGTGCGAGCGCGGATCCGAGCCCGGCCACGAGCATGCCTTGGCCGACATCGGAGAGGAATGTACGGCGGTCGAAGGGGGTGGACACGGGGAACTCCGGGAGAGGAGTGAACGGGAATTTGAAGATACCAGATTCACCGCGCCGGAGCGCTACTCCACAGACGCCACCGAGACACCGGCCAAATGCGGGTTCGGGATTGCGACTCGGAAAGTCGTCCCATCGCCGGGGGCGGAGTCGAATTGGATGGCACCGCCGTGCGCTTCGACGATGGCCTTGCAGATCGCCAGACCGAGCCCGCTGCCGCCGCTGCGTCGCGAACGGGCTTTGTCGGCCCGGTAGAATCGTTCGAAGATTTTCCCCTGATCCGCTTGTGGAATGCCGATCCCTGTGTCGGCGACGGAGAGCAGAATCTCGTCGGGCGCGGCCGTAAGGCTCACCCGGACCCGCCCGCCGGGGCGGTTGTATTTGATGGCGTTGCCGATGAGATTGACCGCCAATTGAGCGAGGGCCCCCGAGTCGCCGAGGAGGCGGACCGGGGCGAGATCGAATTGCAAGCGGACGTTTTTCTTTTCCGCGAACGACGCGAGCTGAACCGCCGCCGCGCGGATCGCGCCATCCCATTCGACGATTTCGAGTTTCAATCCGGAGAGGTTCGATTCGGTCCGCGCGAGTACCAGCAATCGCTCGACGAGCGACGACATCCGCAGCGCGGCGTGCAGCGTCGTTTGGATCGCGGCCCGGTATTCCTCCGAACTGCGCGCCCGAGACAGCACCAACTCGGCTTGCGAGCGGATGACCGCGAGCGGCGTGCGGAGTTCGTGCGAGGCATCGGCGGTGAAGCGGGCTTGGCGGTCGAACGCGGCTCGTAGTCGGTCGAAGGTTTCGTTGAGGACGGCGCCGAGGCCGACGAGTTCGCGGTCCAAGTTCGCGGTATCGATCCGTTCGGATAAGTTCGTCTCGGTGATGCGCGCTGCCGTGGCCGAGATCGCCGCGACGGGCCGGAAGATCCTGCGGGAAATGATCCAACCGCCGAGTAACCCGACGCCGAGGACGGCCCCCCCCGTGACGACCAACTGCCACGCGAATCGGCGCATCTCGGCGGCGACGGCCTCGGCCGGGCGACCGACGAGGATCGTCACGTTCTCCGGCCCTTTCAGTACGATTTCGCGATTGGCCCCGCGGAACGATTGAGTCGGGTACGAGACCGCGGGCGCGGCGCGCTCGGAAGGTACGCCGACCGATTTCACGACTTTCCCATCGGCCCGATAGATAGCGAAGTATTTGCCGTGTGCGTCAGCATTGGGCGGGCCGGGCCACGTGATGCGGGCCAGATGAAATTCCCGATTCGGCGCTTCAGAGCCAATCGGCGGTAGCGACGGGCGACCTTTCTCGCGGGAACGTGGCCCGTCGGTTCCGGGCGCACGAAGCAAATCGGCTGGGAGCGACCGGCAGGAGGATTCCAGTCCTGCGGCGACCGATTCCAAATCGCCGTCGAGTTCTTTGATCCGGGCCGATTCGACCTCGTAGTAGAGCAACAGCGCGAAGCCGGCCACGACGCCCGTCAACACGAGCGCGTACCAGAGCAGCAGCCGGACGCGGATCGAGTTAACCATTCACCACGTACCCCATGCCCCGGCGAGTTTCGATGAAATCCTTGCCGAGTTTCTTGCGGACGTTCGACACGTGGACTTCGACGAGGTTCGAAAGTGTGTCGTCGCTTTCGTCGAAGATGTGGTCGTAAATCTGCGACTTCGTGACGAGATTCCCCCGATGCAGCGCTAGCAATTCGACGATGGCGTATTCCCGGGCCGTGAGGACGATGTCGGCGCCCGCACGGGTGATTTTCCGCCGGGCCGTGTCGACGACGACCGCGCCGATTTCTAAACGCGAGTCGGCCTTGCCCGCCGCCCGGCGGATAAGTGCCCGGACGCGGGCCGAGATTTCCGAAAGGTCGAACGGCTTCGTCACATAATCATCGGCGCCGCAATCGAGCCCTTTCACCCGGTCGTCGATGGCGTCGCGCGCCGTCAGGATCAACACCGGCGTCGCCTTCTGTTTGCGGAGCGCCGTCAGCACCTGCCAGCCGTCCAGCTCCGGCAGGAGGATGTCGAGCAGGATCAGGTCGTAATCCCACGCGAGCGCCTTGGCCAAACCGAGCCGGCCAGTGTCGGCGACATCCACAGCATAGCCAGTTTCCCGCAGCGACTGCGCGAGTACCCGGAGCAATTCCGGTTCATCTTCGACAACGAGAACACGCATGGCCGACTCCTCCCTCGGAGAAGTCACGGCGGAACCCGCGTTACCGCCGCGCGAAAAAATCTTGTCGGTCATTCGAAAGCGTAGTGGGACCAAACTTCGACGCCATCGGGCAACCCGAACGCTTTGAGGTGGGTCGAATCCCCATCGCTGGCCCGCGCGAGGATTAGGCCCAGGCCGATCCGCGAGACGCCGGTGGCCCCAGCGTAGTCCTCGCTGAAAGCGATGAAGCTGGCGAGTTCGCGGCCGTCGCGCCCGCCGACGATTTCGACGCGACTGCCGCCGCCTGCCCCGGCCCCGATGACGACATCGGCGAGCCCGTCGCCGTTCAGGTCGGACGCGGCGACGCTCACCCCGCCGACGAACTTCGCATCGAACGCGAGGAAGCTCCGCAACTCGAGCGGACCGCGGCCGTCGAACACCTTGACGTGCGAGCCGTTCGTTTCGGTGCCGGTGACAATGATGGCGCGGCCGTCGGGTTCCACCCCCACCGCAACGGTGACCCCGCCGAGGAAGGCCTCGTCGTAAGCGAAGTAGCTTTGCCGCTCCGCGAAATCCCGCCCGTCGAAGACTTTCACGTGCGGCGCGGCGCCCGGCCCGGCCCCGGTGACGATCTCGGCGAAGCCGTCAATATCGCCGATCGCGACGTTCACGCCGCCGAGGAATTCGCGGTCGTAGGCGAAGAAGCTCGCGATCTCCTGCCCGGTCAGCCCGTCGAAGACTTTGACGTGGGGCGCGGCCCCGGCCGCAGCCCCCGTGACGATATCGTCGACGCCGTCGCCATTGACATCGCCCGTCGCCACGTGGACTCCGCCGAGGAAGCCCTCGTAAGGCGTCAGCGTGAAGCTCGGCGTCCCGTCCGCGTGGTAAGCTTGCACGCGGCCACCGCCGTTTTCGCCCACGGCGTAGCAGTGGACTCGCACCGGATCGGCCGGCGCATCCGCGAGCGCGAGATCGACGTTTTGGAAGAGATCCCCGCGCGACACCGAGACAGAACGAGTGACCCGAGCTCCTCGCGCGTCGGTCGTTTGAATCGTATAGTCGCCGGTGCGCAGCCCGTCGACGACTGCGAACGCGTAATGCCCGAGGGTGTCAGTCGTCGCCGCCGCGACCGATTCGCCGCCGGCATTGACCAACTCGACGCGATGCCCCGCGACTGGGCGATTGACGAAATTCGTCACGCTCCCGGAGACTCCAACGCGGAATCGGAAGACGTTCTCTTGTAAGTTCGTGCTCGTCGAGTTCCGGGCGATCACATCGGCGAGGGTCGTATTGTCGAGCGCGCGGAGTTGGGCGCCGGTGAAGGTGTTCTGATACCAGAAGCGGTCGCCGTCGCGAAGCCGTTCAAATTGCTCGGTGATGATCGCTTTCAGAGTCGGACCGACGCTGCTACCCGGGAGATGATCCTCGGCCAACCCTCCCACCCAAAGGTCGATCTTGTCGACGGAGCCGTACAGTTCTTGCAATTTCGCTTGGGTCTCGGCGTTCGACGTGATCATGGCGAACGTCGTCACACGCGGCAATCCGTAGGCTTCGCGGGCGCTGTTGTAGTCGGCCAAGCCGTGGTCGCGGCCGCGCTCGATATTCAAACTGGCGAGGTCGAGCCCGCCCGATCCGGGGGGCCCGAAGAGGAAGTTGCGAACGCTGTCGACCACCTTCGTATCGATTTCGGACGACGGATCGGACGCGAGGTATTTGAGGATCGGATCGACGCCGACATCGCGGATCGTCGCCGGGTTGAAGAATGCCGCGCTGAGCGACACACCGCTGCGGACCTCGGTGCCGGAGTTGTTGAGGAACTGGATGTCGTCGGCCAGGAGGCTGTGACCGAATCGGAACGCGGCCGTGGAAAACTCGTTCGCTAATTGTGGGTTCACGGTGTCGTCGTAGCCTGCGTACGGCGCGAGCGCATCCGGCCCGAGCAGCGTCGGTAACCACTCGTTGTACGTGATCGCTTGGATCTCCCCGACGATGATGGCGCGGGCTCGTTGATAGAGTTCCCCGTCCGTCAGGTTCGGATTCGCCGCCGCCAATTCCGCGGCCACGCGATTGTGTTCGCGGACGAACAGGGTCTGGATCGAAGTCAGTTCGATATTCTCGTTCGCGCGGGCATCCCCGGCCGCAAAGAGCTGGTCGTTCGCCACGACGTGGGCATCGTTTGCCATCGTCACGGTGCCGGTGGGGAAGGTCGCGGCGTCGTTGAACGGCAGCAGATTTCCCGCGCTCGTTTTCAACTGCCCGCCACTGAACGTCCTCAGCGCCGCGGCGGTCGTGTCGTTCGAGCCGTAGACCATCGAGCCGTCGATCCAAGCCGTGATCGTGTTCACCTGCTCGCGGGCTGTGCTCGTGCCCGTGGCCGCGTCGAAGATCGACCGCTTCGTCGTGATCGTTTTCGTACCGGTCGAATTCGGATCGAACGATGGGTCCCCTGTCGGCACGGGGATGGAGAGCGTCTCGGTCGACCCCGTCGGCGTCAGGCCGATGTCGTGGTCGAGGAACTGCCCCCAAGCGTAAACCATCGCCGAGAGGCCCTGAGCACTGACTCGGCTCACTCCGTGTTCGTCCGCGAGCGCGTTGCTGATGACGCGCGGGCTGGGGCGATCCGCGCCTGCGGGCGCGGACAATCCGTCGGCGTAGGCGGCCGCGGCGACGCGGATGAGGTCGCTGCCGGTCGAACCCCAATCGGTATTGGTCAGATTGTTTCCGGTGCCGTCGTAGGTGCGGACGGGCGACCCGGAGGGCACATCGCGCGCTTCGAGCGGTTCGAATTGGAGCCGGCCCCGACGGATCGGCAGCTGCGGCTGAAACGTGAGGCTTTTGCGAATGGATCGGGCGAGTTTCGCGAAGGCATTCATGATCGTTTCCTTCCGGAGAGGAACCGCGGCGGATCGACCCAGTGGGTGAGGGGGGATCGGCGGGAGCTGGGCTCGCCCGCCGACACCTGCACTCTACCGGGGAGCACCTGAAGCCTACGTTAAGCGGGACACGCGTGTCGGAAAAATGATCGAAAATGAGCCGGGGTCAAGGCGCTGTCGGACGATCCAAAACCTCGCGGATTTTCATCGTCAGCCCGTTCAAGGTGAAGGGCTTGTGTAGAAAATCCGAGGCCGAGGACGCCACGTCTTGGTGGGCGAGGACGCCTTCGGTGTAGCCGGACATGAAGAGCACGCGACCGACGCGTTGCTCCGCCACGAGCCGATCGGCCAGCTCGCGGCCGGACATATTCGGCAACATCAGGTCGGTCATCAGCAGATGGATCACACCCGGGTGGGCCCGCGCGACCGCCAGAGCCACGGCCCCGTCTTCGGCTTCCAACACTTCGTAGCCCGTCGATTTCAAAACCAACTTCATCATCCCCCGGATCGTCTCATCATCTTCGACCAGCAGGATGGTTTCGTCCCCGCGTTTCGCCGGTGTTCGGGCGGGGGCAGCAGCCGGGGCCACCGCGGCTTGGATGGAGGGAAGGTAAATGCGGAACAAGGTCCCTTCCCCCGGCCGACTGGCGACCGCGACGTGGCCACCGCTTTGCTTGACGATGCCGTAGACGGTGGCGAGGCCGAGACCGGTTCCAAGTCCCACGGCTTTGGTCGTAAAGAACGGCTCGAAGATGTGGGCGAGTACGGCTTCGCTGATGCCGACGCCGTTGTCGGCGATGGTGAGGAGGGCGTAGTTCCCAGGCGCGACGTCGGGGAAATCGCGGGTGGTCACCACGCCCAACACGACGTTGGACGTGGTGACGGTCAACCGGCCGCCGTTCGGCATGGCATCGCGGGCATTGGCGGCCAAGTTCAAAAAGACTTGGCCGATCTGCGTGGGGTCAGCCTTCACCGGGGCGAGGTCCGGGGCCAACTCGGCGACGAATTCGATATTCGATCCGATCAGCCGCTTCGCCAGCACGCCCATTTCGGCGACCACGGTATTCAAATCGAGAACGAGCGGCACGAGCAACTGCTTGCGGCTAAACGCCATGATCTGCTGAGTCAGCCCCGCAGCGCGGCCGGAGGCATCGCGGATATTCCGCACGAACTGCCTGCGATCCGTCTCGGAGTACTCGTCCGAGAGCAGGAATTCGCAGAAGCCCGAGATGATGCTGATGATGTTGTTGAAATCGTGGGCGATGCCGCCCGCCAACCGGCCGATGGCTTCCATTTTCTGAGATTGGCGCAGGTTTTCTTCGAGCCGGCGGCGCTCGGAGATATCGCGGAAGACCAAGACCGCGCCGATCACGGTGCCGTGGGACGCGCGGATGGGGGCGGCGCTATCGTCGATCGGGCGCTCGCCGCCGGCCCGGTCGATCAGCACCGTGCCGGGGGCAAGCTTGGTCGATTCCCCCGTCCGCAGCGCGTCGAGCGCCGGGTTGCGCACGGTTTCCCGGCTCGTTTCTTCCACGATCCGGAAGACATCGGTGACATTCCGACCGACCGCATCCGCCGAAGACCAACCCGTCAACCGTTCGGCGAGCGAGTTCAGGAATCGGACACATCCCCGTTCGTCGATCGCGATGACGCCGTCGCCGATGCTGCCGAGCGTGGCCGCGAGCCACTGCTCGTTCTCGCGGACGCGGCAGTCGATGCGGTGCTTATAAAGGCCGATTTCGATCGCCGTCCGGAGGTCGTGATCCTCGTACGGCTTCATGACGTAGCCGAACGGTTCCGTGATTTTCGCCCGCTGTAAAGTCGCGTCGTCCGAGAATGCCGTGAGGAAGACGACCGGCCGATTGAAGCGCGTGCGGGCAATCGCGGCCGCCTCCACGCCATCCATCCCTGTGCCCAGTTTGATATCCATCAGCAGGAGGTCGGGCAGAAGCGATTCGATCTTATCGAGGGCCTCCTCGCCAGTCGCGGCCATTCCCGCGACCGTGTAGCCCAAACCCTTCAGCCGCTTCTCGATCCCTTTGGCGGTGATCTTCTCGTCTTCGACAATCAAAATGGATGCGGACACGTCGGACCCTTTAGAATCGTTACGAGCTACCGGAAGCGAAGCACACGGTGATGGTCGTCCCTTTCCCCGCGACGAGTTCGATCTCGCCGTTCAACTGTTCGACCAAAGTGTTGATCAACTGCATGCCGAAAGAAGTCGTGTTGCGGAAGTCGGCACCCGCAGGGAAGCCGACTCCGTCGTCGGTCACGCTCAGCACAATGGAATGGGTCTTTGTATACAGTGAGAGCCGGATTCGACCATCGGTCCGACCGCGGAACGCGTGCTTTAAACAATTGGACATCAACTCATTGAGTAATAGACCGCACGGGATCGCCAGATCAAGCGGGAGCGTCACGGCCCCGATGTCCAATTCCAATGCGATGTCCGCTCGGTCGACGCGGTAGCCGTGGAATAGATCGTCCGTGAGTTGCTTGGCGTACTCGCCGAAATCGACGCGGGCCAAGTCCGAGGCCCGGTGAAGACGATCGTGGATCATCGCCATCGATTTCACCCGCCTGCGACTCTGTTGGAACATCACGAGCGCGGCCGGATCGGCAGTGTGTTCGGACTGCAAATCGAGCAGGCTGGAGACGACCTGCAAATTGTTCTTCACCCGGTGGTGGACCTCTTTGAGGAGCGTTTCCTTTTCTTGGAGCGCCGCTTTGATCCGTTCTTCGGCCGCCTTGCGCTCGGTGATGTCCACGATTTGCTTGATGAAATAGCGCGGCTGGGCAGCCGCATCCCGGACCAGCGAGACCGAAAGTAGTACGCGGACGATGCGGCCGGTCTTATGGAAATACCGCTTATCGATTTGGTAGGTGCGGAGGCTGCCATCGAGCATTTGCCGGAAGCTGTCCAAATCGGGACCGAGGTCGTTCGGGTGCGTGAGGGTTTGGAAGTCCGTCGCCAGCAACTCCGCTTCGGCGTAACCCAAGAGTTCGCAAACGGATCGATTCACGCGCAGCCAAGCCCCGGAGAGGGACACCAGCGCGATGCCGATCGGAGCGAAATCGAAGGCGCTGCGGAAGCGTTCTTCTTGCTCGCGCGAAGCTTCTTCCGCGTGCTTGCGCTCGCTGATGTCTTGGAACGAAGCGACGGCGCCGGTGAGCGTGTCGGGCGAGTCTTGGATCGGATGCGCATTCACCACGATCCAAGTGAGATCGCCGTCCGCCCGGTGGATGCCCATCACGGTGCCGAGAACCGGCCTCGCGGTTCGGAGACACACCATCGCGGGATGCTCCTCGCCGGGGAATGGGGAACCGTCTTCGCGCACGGCTCGCCAACGCGGGTCCAGCGAGTCGCGGCCGCAGATTTGATCTTGCGTCAAACCGAGAATCCGTTCAGCTCGCCCATTCGTGGCGACGATGACGCCCGTCGCATCTTGCACCACGATCCCTTCCATCAACGATTCGATGACGGATCGGTGGAGCGACTCGCTCCGTTTTAATTGTGTTTCCATCGCCTTCCGCTCGGTGATGTCGCGCCCCTCGGGGATCAACAACACGATCCGTCCGGATTCATCGGCGAAGGGCGTCAAAGAGAAATCGACCCAGATCAAAGCGCCGTCGGCGCTCACGTGCGTGGCCTCGAACCGATCCGCCGTTCCGGCCGCCGCGTTCACCACGGCCATCCGGAGACGGTTTTGTTGAACCGCATCGTGCGCCCACCACGCGGTCTCCCAAAACGGCCGGCCGAGGACCGACTCTTCCGAGACCCCAACCGAGGCGAGGGCCGTCCGATTCGCCTCCAAAAGTTCGCCCGTTGGCGCCAACAGGCCGATGAATTGAAATTGTGAATGGAAGATCGCGCGGAAGCGCCGATCGCTCACGTGCAGCGCCGCCGTCCGCTCCGCGACCCGCGCTTCAAGCGTAGCGTTGAGTTCGCGCAACCCCTCCTCGGCCACGGTGCGGTCGTGGATGTCGGTCAGCGATCCGATCCATTCTTCGAGCCTGCCGGCAGTGTCGCACAACGCGACGCCGCGGACGGAAAAATGCCGGTACTGCCCGGCCTGCGTCCGGATGCGGTATTGGGTGTCGTACAGGAAATTCTGCTCTAAGGCGCGCTCCCACGTCTCGCGGACCCGGTCGCGGTCGTCGGCGTGGACGGCGTCCAGCCAGCCCAACCCGGATAATTCGGCCGCGGTTTGCCCCGTCAATTTTCCCCACCAATTCAACGCTTCGTTATCGTTTCCGCCGATGGACCACACGACCTGCGGGGTCGCTTGAATCAGCGCTTTGTACCGGCGCTCGCTGGCGAACAGCCGTTTCTCGGTGGCCAGTCGGTCGGCGATCTCGGATTCCAATTCGGCCCGTCGGCGGTTGGCGATGGCCCGATCGACTTCGACCTGCCGGCGAGAGCGCTGGCGGGCCTCGGCGAGGACGCCGATGAATACGCAGATGCACACATAGAGTCCCAACCGCAGTGCGTCGGCGCTCGAATCGATCCGGAAATCGTAGCGGGGCTCGGTGAACAAAAAGATCATCAGGGCCGCGTTCAAGGCCGTGGCGCATGCGCAACAGCGGATGCCACCGACCCACCCGGCCACCATGATCGGTACGATGAACGGCAGCAAGAAATTGTGGTGGGTATCGTCGGCTTCGTCGTGCGCGTACCGCAGTGCGACCACGGCGACCGTCGCGACAATCACACTCGAATAGGCCCACCACTGTCGCATTGTGGATCTCATGCGAGGATCGGTAGGACGTTGCCGTGGACATCGGTCAGGCGGAAATCGCGGCCGCCGTAGCGGAAGGTCAGCTTCTCGTGGTTCACCCCGAGTTGGTGCAACACAGTAGCCCAGAGGTCGTAGACCGTGCATTCATTTTCGACGGCGTGGTAACCGTGGTCGTCCGTGGCCCCGTAGATGCTGCCGCCTTTCACCCCGCCGCCGGCGAGCCAGACGCTGAACCCCATCGGGTTATGATCGCGCCCGTTGCCCCCCTGCGAGAACGGCGTGCGCCCGAACTCCCCGGCCCAAACGATCAGCGTCTCGTCGAGCAACCCTCTCGCTTTCAAGTCGGCGATGAGCGCCGCAATCGGTTGATCGACTTGCAGGGCCATCGCCGCGTGGCCTTTCTGCAAGTCGCCGTGCTGATCCCACGGGTTCGCGGCCCCGCCGGCTCCGATCCCTTGGGTCAGGCAACTGAGTTCGACGAAACGCACGCCGCGTTCGACGAGCCGCCGGGCGAGCAGACACTGCTTGGCGTACGCCGCGAGTTCGGGATTCTTGGAATCGACGCCGTAGAGTTTCTGCGTCGCGGCCGACTCGCCCGAGAGGTCGCACAACTCCGGTACGGCGGTTTGCATGCGGAAGGCGGTCTCGGAATTCGCGATGGCCGCTTCGATCTGCGGGTCGGCGGTGTCGTCGAGCATCGATCGATCGAATTTTTTCACGAGATCGAGCCGGCGGCGTTGGACGACTTTGGTATCGGCCGGGCGGATGTTGCGGATCGCCTCGGTTTGGTCGGCCTTCAAAATCGACCCTTGGTGCTGGGCCGGGAGGAAGCCGTTGCTGAACAAACTCACGCCGCCGTGCGGGGCGACGGCGTGCCCGCTTTGCAGGACGACGTATCCGGGGAGATTCTTACTTTCGGTGCCGAGGCCGTAGGTGGTCCAAGCCCCGGCCGTCGGGTAGCCCATGATGGGGAAGCCCGAGTGCATGAAGAAGTTCGCTTGGGCGTGCTCGTTCACCGACGACGTCATCGAGCGGATCAGCGCGAGTTCGTCGGCCACCTTCGCGAGGTGTGGGAACATCGTGCTGACGGGCATGCCGCACTTCCCCGCCGGGGCGAACGGGAAGGGGCTCCCCATGATGTTGCCGTTATTGTTGAACATCGTGCGCTCGACCTTCCCCGGCATCGGTTTGCCGTGGTCTTTCGTCAAGCGCGGCTTCGGATCGAACGAATCGACGTGCGAGACGCCGCCCGACATGAAGCAGAAGATGACGCGCTTCGCCTTCGCCGCATGGTGCGTCGCCATCAGCGCCGCCCCTTCGGGCAGGGATTTGGATTCGGCCTGCACCGACTCGGCGAAGAGCGCGTTCAGCACGACAGCGCCGAACCCGGTCGAGCACGATTGCAGCATTCGCCGGCGAGAGATCGGAATCATGGCGTGCCTATTTGATGTAGATGAACTCTTTGAAATTGTAGACCGCCCGCGCGATGTCGGCCCAAACGGCGCGATCGTCGAGAGCGGTCGGAACCGGCCCGGCCGCGCGCAGTTCGGCTTCGAGCCCCGCGAGACGCGTTTTCGCGGCGATCACTTTGTCGCGGTCGCCCGCACTCAGCACTCCGAGCACTTTCGATTCCGGAATCGAACCCGAAACCGAACCGAACGACGCGAGCACCTCTTCCGCTGACAGTGCCTTGTCATAGAGCCGGGCCCGGACGATTTTACCCGCGAGCACCTTATTCCCATCGGCCGGGGAGTGGCGGATCCCGAAGCCGACGACCGCTTCGCCCGCCTTGAATTCTTGAAGTCCGACCGACTGGTAGCCGGTGCCGTAGGGTTGCCCATCGCGGTAGGCGACGATTTTCCCGTCGGCGTGGTACGCGATGGCCAGGTGCACCACGCGCCGGTTCGCCTCGGCCTCTACCGGAGCTCCGAGCGATTGCGTCCGCCGGAAGACGTTGCTGCCCGCGACCCACTGGCCCGCGTTTTTCTCACCGAAGACGATGGCGTCGAAAACGCCGCCATCCTTGGTTTGGACCGTCATGGCTGCGCCGCCGGCTTGATCGAGGCTATCGAGTTGAACCCATGCTTCCAGTGTCTTCTCGCGGATCGTTTTGGCGAGCGGCACCGTGAGGACGTGGGCTCGGCCACCAACGTTCAAACTCCCATCGATCAGCTTCGCCGAGTTCACGGCTTCGCCGTGGAGCGATCCGATGCGATCTTTCAGCGAGTCTTGGAAATCCCACTTCGCGATCGGTTTCGCCAGTCGTTTCTCGTCGGCGTTCGGCTTGTCCTTCACCTCCTTCAGCAACTTCGCCCGGGCCGGTTCGAGGAGGTCGCGGACGACCTTGTGATTTTCGTCGAGTCGCCTTTGGAGTTCGGTCCAATGGATCTGCCGCAGCACGCGATCCTTCTTCGATTCGAGCAAGTAAGCTCGAAATTGTGCGATCTCGGCGAGCGTGGCCGGGCGACCGAGCCCCGTTTGGATCATGCGTTGGAGCCGCGGTTCTTCTTCGGTCCATTCCGGTTCGGCGAGGATTTGTCCGGCCCAATGGTCGGCGAGCGCCGCGACGCGGGGATCGTTCAGCAGCGTCAGCGCTTGGGCCGGGACATTGGTGACATCGCGCCGGCCGACGGCGCTGAACGGCTCGGGGAAATCGAAGGCCCGCAGGAACGGATCGAGGGCCGTGCGTTGGACGCGGACGTACAGACTCCGGCGATCCGAATTGCCGCCGACGGGGGCACCGTAGAGTTCGCGATTCAACGACCCGCTGACCGCGAGCAGGGAATCGCGGATCGCCTCGGCGTCGAGCCGGCGCAACAAGGCGTGCGAGAACCAGCGGTTGTCCGGATCGAGTCGCCGAGCTTGTTCGGTCGGCTTCGAAGCGAGTTGCCAAGTTTTGGATGTGACCAAAAATCGCAGCGCGTCCTTGATCGACCAGCCTTGTTTGACAAAGCGTGTCGCTAAGAAATCGAGGAGTTCCGGGTGCGTCGGCTCGAGGCCCAGCCGGCCGAAGTTGTCGGGCGTCGGCGCAAGTCCCCGTCCGAACGAGTGGTGCCAAAGCCGGTTGACGATCACGCGCTGGGTCAACGGATTTTTGTCGCTCAGCATATCTTCGGCGAGTTGCAATCGACCGCTGTCCGTTCCCTTGTAGGGGGTCGGGTCGATGGCTTCCAGAAATCGCCGGGGCACTTCGGCTTTCAGCTTTTTGTGGTCGCCCCGGTCGAGCAGCGGCTGATTCCGCACGACGCCCTCCATCAAACCGGGTACCCGCGTCGGCACGGCGATCTCGGCTTCGAGTTTGCGGTATTCATCGATGAGGGGCTGGACGGCTTTCATGTCCGCGAATTTGTTCGATAGCAATCCTTCTTCCAAACACTTCGCCAGCAGCGCGGCCGTCGTGGGCGATCCTCGGCCGCTCTTCCATTCGCGGACGGCCGCGAAAATGGCGGAGGCGTAGGCCTCGGCGGCTTCGGCCGAAGAGTTCGGTATCTTCGGCGCGAAAGCCGCGTTGAGCGGCGCACGCCAGTCGATGGTTTCGAGCGGCGGCTGGAACGTCCCTTTTTTGACGATCCTAGCCTCGCGGATCCCGAACCAAGATCGCTCGGAACCACCTGCCATCAACGGCGCATCCCGCGACGCGGCCAATTCGATGTGGATCTCGTCGCCCGTCCAGTAGGTCAGGTCGAACCGCTGCCAGTGCCATTGCGGTGTCAGCCGGTGAACCGGGAAGACGGTTCCATCGCGCGGGTAATCCTGGACGACATACCGCAGCGTCGCGCCGCCGTCGCCTATGACGCGGACCCAGAGTTCGGAATCGGCGGTGAGTTTGACGGGGGGAGATTCGAGTCTCGCGGCGTGCTTCGTGGAAAGTCCGTGCGAGTAAATGCCGGGCGGATAGACCCCGGCCAGCGCCCGGTCGCCATCGGTCGCCACGGCGAAGTCGGCGTTCGCGGAGCGCGTCGCGCCACCGACCCGGAACCAAGTCGCCGCATCGTTCGCATCCGCCAAGTCCCAGTTCTTCAACGTGTTTGCCGTCGGCCGCGCGATCGCGCGGCGATCTTTCTCCGATTCCATCATGTGGCGGTCGAATACGGCTTTGAATTTCTCCGCGTCGCCGTCGACCGCTTTCAACTCCCGTACGAGCTTGAGGATCGACCCCGAGTCGTTCGCGGTCTTCAAGCCCCCTCCGATGCCGGCCAACCAAGCGTCGCCGACGACTTCGCGGATTTTCGCTTTCAGCGCCGCCAACTCAGCCTTATTCTTTTCCGACTTCTCCGGGCTATCCACGGCGATTCGCCCCGGCCGGTTCGACGCGAGCACCCCGAACAAGGCGTAGTAATCTTTGTGGCTAATCGGATCGAATTTGTGATCGTGGCAACGGGCGCACGACACCGTGAGGCCTAAGAAGGCCTTCGAGAAGGTGTTGATCTGGTCGTCGATGAAACGGACCTTTTCTTCGAGCGCGTCGGTCGGGGCGAAGCCGTGGAAGACCATCCGCCAGTGCGCGGTGCCGATCGCCGATTCGTTGAGTTCGAGTTTCTTGTTGATGCGCGGGGCCTTCAACAAATCTCCGGCGACGTGCTCGCGGACGAGTTGGTCGTACGGCACATCGGCGTTGAGCGCGCGGATGAGGTAGTCGCGGTAGTGCCACGCCCCGACGATTTCCGGGTCGCCTTCGGAGCCGTGCGAATCGGCGTAGCGCGTCCAGTCCATCCAGTGGCGGGCCCAGTGCTCGCCGAATTGCGGGGTGCCGAGCAGGTGATCGACGAGTTCTTCATAGCCGCCTTCGGACTTCAACTTCGTCGTCCATCGTTCCACGTCGGCCGGCGCCGGAGGCAGGCCGATCAGGGTGAAATACAACCTGCGGATGAGCGTGACAGCATCGGCGGGTGCGCCCGGTTCGAGCCTATTCTCTTTGAGTTTCGCCGCGATGAATTGGTCGACCGGGTGCTTTGACCACCCGGATTCTGGCGGCGTCGGATTGCGGATCGGCTGGAAACTCCACCATTTCTTGCGGGCTTCGAGGATCGTTTCCCACGAGGTGGCTTTCGTCAATTCTTCGGCCGTCGGCGGCTTGTCGCGCGGGTCGGGCATGCCGAGCGTGATCCATTTCTCGAAGTCGGCGATGACGCTCTTGTCGAGCTTCGGTCCGTTCTTCGGCATCGCCTTGCCGTCGAGTTCGTGTTTCAGAGCCGCGATCAACCGGCTATTTTCGGGCTTCCCGGTAACGACGATGACACCTTCCGTACCGCCTTTTCGCAACGACGCCCGGTCGTCGAGAGCCAGCCCGCCCTTGGCGGTCTTAGCCGAATTGTGACAAGAGTAGCAATGTTCCACGAGAACGGGGCGAATCTTGGATTCGAAGAAATCGATATTCGCAGCCGGCTCGGCGGCGCGGAGTTGGGAATTAAGAATTGTCGAAATGAGAATTGCGAGACAACGGAGGTCGTGCATTGGGGTGAGCCTCGGGCCGACATGTGGCGACACGTTTCCCAACGTGTCGGACAGTCTAAAATCATTCCGACACGTTGGGAAACGTGCCGCCACAATCTTAGTATTTTGCAACCTGAGCACCTCACACGCAACTCAATTCTCGCCGATCGCCTCCACCGGCAACAACGCCGCTTTTGCCTCGTGTGCTGGCGCATCGAGTTTAATACCGCCCTCCGCCGCGAAGGGGCCGACGCGCGTCCGCCGCAGCGTCTGCACCAACCCGCCGACGCCGAGGACGGCGCCGAGATCGCGGGCGATGCTGCGGATGTACGTCCCCTTGCCGCAGTCGATCATCAGATCGACCCACGGCCATTCATACCGTTGCATCACGATGGAATCGACCCGCACCGGCCGCGCTGGCAAGGCGACCTCGGTCCCGCGACGCGCTAAGTCGTAGGCCCGTTGGCCTTGCACTTTCAACGCGGAGAACTGCGGTGGTAATTGCTGGATATTTCCGACGAATGCGGAGAGTGCCGCTTCCACCGACGCGAGAGTGGGTATTGAAGTCGCGGTAGACTCGGCAATTACGCCGTCGGCGTCATCGGTGTTGCTGGTCGCGCCCAAACGGATGCGGGTCTCGTACTGTTTGGGCATCGCTTGGACGCGGTCGGCGAGCTTCGTCGCCGCGCCGACGCAGAGGACGAGCACGCCCGTCGCCAGCGGATCGAGGGTGCCGGTGTGGCCGATTTTCGTTCGCCGCGGGAACCAGAATTGGGCGCGGTTCACGACATCGCGCGAGGTCATCCCGGCCGGTTTATCCACCACGAGAAATCCGTTCATGAATCGTCCCGACTTTCCCGTTCGTCCGACTTCAACATCAGTGAAATCAGCGCCGTGTCCCGGCGTTCCCGACACCCGCGTGGTCGTGCCTTGCCAAAGCCTCAGCGTAGCCGCTATGTCATCCGGGTCGAGCGGGCGAATCGTCGCCACCGGAGGAGCACCTTGACCAACGCGACCGTGCGCCAATGCGTAATCTACAACCCCGCCGCGGGGCGGGGCCGCGCGAAACAGAAAATCGACGAAACGCGCCGCTGGGCCGGGCCGGATGCGATGTTGATGCCGACCGAAGGCCCGGGGCACGCCATCGAACTCGCGCGCTCCGCGGCGGAGGCCGGGTTCGACGAGGTCATCGCGGCCGGGGGCGACGGGACCGTCCACGAAGTCGCCAACGGATTGTTGCAATCGGATCGCCCGGAGGTCGCTTTGGGCGTTTGGCCGCTCGGGTCGAGCAACGATTACGCCTTCGCCCTCGGCCGGCACGAGTGGCTCGCGCGGCGCGGCGCCGGCTTTCGGTTCGAACGATTTCGCGCCGATGTCGGCCGGGTGCGGATTCCGGGGCACGAGCGATTTTTCGTCAAT
The DNA here is from genome assembly GCA_025352235.1 of Fimbriiglobus sp. Taxonomy (GTDB): domain Bacteria; phylum Planctomycetota; class Planctomycetia; order Gemmatales; family Gemmataceae; genus JALHQU01. The sequence goes on along the minus strand of JANXTU010000346.1, from coordinate 15,177 downwards.
TGCGCCGGCTTCGGCTTCAACGGGATGGTCGCCCACGAAGCCCGCAGCATCCGCCGATTGCGCGGCACGGCTCTCTATTCGTGGGCGTTCGTCCGGGCGATGATTTGGCACTACCGCACGCCGATCCGAACAACGACCTTTGACCACACGGTGGTCGAAGGGCCGACCCTCTCGGTCAGCGTCGATTTGGGCGTCCGCGAAGGCGGCTTCCCGATCACCCCGAAGGCTTCGTTGGAAGACGGGCTCTTCGACACGCTCCACGTGTCCGACATGAATCGCCGGCAGATGATCCGCTACCTACCCAGCTTCATGCGCGGTCGCGTCCCGACCCATTTGACTTGCCTGACCCAGCGTCTCTGCCGGGCCGTGCGGAGTGATGGCGAAGAGGCGATTTGTCTACACGCGGACGGAGAAATCGTTTGCGACCAGTCGGCTGGCATACGGGAAGTCGAACTGGAATTGCTACCGGGGCGACTGCTCGTGGACCGGGCGGCGAGTCGTTAGTGATGGGGAATTTCGACCCGACACCAACCGAGGTCGATCTTCGTCGAATTGGACGAATCGCTGCCGAAGTGCTGCGGATGGAGGGAGTAAAATACGAAACGTCCGTCTTTGCGGATCTCGACGAGCCCCGCCCGGCGCAGGACGCCAAGGTGGTGCGAAACGTTGACGATTTCATCTTCCAAGAGCCGGGATATTTCGGTGACGTTCTTACTCCCGGCCCGCAACAGATCGATGATGCGAATGCGATTCGGTTCGCCGAGGGCTTGGAGCAACCCGGCGCAATAGATGGCGGTTTTCTCATCGGTCATGGAGTTGACACCCGCTGGTGAGTCAGACCTCGACCTGATCGAGTGCGATGTCTGTATGGTCAATACCGTATTCCGCCACCGACTAAGACCGTTTTCTTTTGTAGATTTCGCTGGCCTGTTGCAAGATATCGAGTTCCTCGGCCGTCAAACTCCCCCGTCCGAATTGGGCCACCTTCCCCAGCACTCGATCGAGTTTGGCTTCGAGTTGTTCGTCGAGGGCGTTCTGCGATTGCCTCTCGATAACAGGCGGGGGCGGACGGGGCGCCTTCGGGGGTGGAGCCGCGTACTCCACTTCAGGCGCACTCGTGTGCAACCGGATCGCGGGTCGGCGAACCTTGCGAGTTCGGCCCGCGTTCGACCAGTTCAGCACCGCGGGAGCGAATCGGAAAAAGAGAAAGCCGAAGACTGCTCCCGCCACGATGCCAACTGCATGAACTTTCGTACCGTCTTGCAGCATTCCGAACACCGCAAACGCGAGCAGAATTCCGACCAGAAGAGCGATCGGCATCGGCAGTACGAAGAACACCAAGATCGTCCGTCTCGGGTTGAGGCACGCGAACAGAACCATCGTCGCGAAGATGGCGGCGCCGATGCCGACGGAAGCGACGTTGGTGTCGATGCCCGCGAGGCCGAGGAGCAATTTCCCGATTGTCCCGGCCAAACCCGCGAGCAGGAAAAAAGCCACGAACGGTCGCGTCCCGTAGACGCGTTCCAATTCCTTCCCGGCCCAATAGAGCAGGAGCATCGAGACAATCAGGGTGAACAGACTCACATCCGGGAAAACCCCGGCCGTGAAGACCCGCCAGACTTCGCCGCCCGCGACCTTGTCGTACTGGAATTCGACCGCCACTTGGAGTTCGGACTGCGGGGTCGATTCCGCACCGCGAGCGCGGCGTGGGGTCGACAGAACCTGTGCGAAAAAGAGGCCGATTGTCAGCGCGATCAACCCGATGGTCCCCGCCGAGGCGACGGCGCCGGCCCAGCGCGGCCCGTCCTCGCGGTAATAGTCGCGGTCGTAGATCCCCATCCGGGCGCCACTCCCCAAGTGTTTGAACCGCTCCTATGCCAGTGTAGCAGACGCGGGAAGACCGGAACACGATGATCGTTCGGGGGAAATCCGGCCGCGCGGTTGGCCGGCGGGCCATTCGCGTCTAAAATGCACATTACTATTGGGGCGATCCCGACCGAGCGTCGGAGTGTCGCCCGGCCTATTATTGGTGACTTTATGGCGCGGACCGGCGCCCGAACGACCTTAGAACTGCCCACGCCCGTGGGGAAATCACGGAAGTCGGATCGATTTTTAGCGGAGCTAAGATCCTGCGACCGGGTCGTCTTTTTGTCCCACGTCCAACCCGACCCCGACAGTCTCGGCAGCATGTTGGGCCTCGCCCACGCCGTGCGGACCCGCCTCGGCAAGCCGTGCGTTTTGACCCAAGATGGGCTGATCAGCCGCTGCGAGAACCGCGCCCTGGTCGATCTGATCCCGATCGATCTCGAACCGCTGACGGCGCTCGAGAAGCGACCCGGCGACGCCTTCGTCATGGTCGATAGCCAACCGGGCACCGGCCGGCACACCACCGATCACGGCCGGGCGATCACGGCGGTCATCGACCACCACGTCACGCCGGGGAATTTGGCCGGCGTCCGCTATACGGACATCCGCCCCGACTTCGGGGCGACCTGCACCATCGTGACACGCTACCTCACCGAGCAGGCGACTTCGATCCCGGCCCCGCTCGCCACCGCCCTCTATTACGGCATCGAAACCGAACTCTCCGGCTACCCCCGCGAGGCGACCCCGGCCGACGACGAAGCGTTGAACCTGCTCTTTCCGCTGGCGAACAAAGACTTGCTGGCCCAAATCCGCAACGCCCAACTCCCGCAGAGCTATTTCGAGTGCATGGCGCTCGCCCTTCAAAACGCGGTCGTCTGCGACCGGTTCTTGTTCACGTGGATCGACCCCTTGCGCCAACCGGAGCAGGCGGCCGAGATCGTGGACAGCCTCGTGCGCTTCGACGGGGCCGACTGGGCCGCGTGCGCCGGGGTGTACGAAGGCAAAGTGATTCTTTCGGTGCGCTCGGCGAAAGCGAACGCCCGCGCCGGGGAATTGCTGCGGGAAGTCGTCGAGGGGCTCGGCAACGCCGGTGGCCACGAACGCCGCGCCGGCGGTTGCATCACGATTTCGGACCGCAGCCCCGAAGCCATGGCGAAACTGCGCGTGGAACTCCTCGGCCGCTTCCAAAAGGTATTCCAATTGCGAGACGAAACGACCCGCCCATTGGCGTTCTCTTGAACTGACGGCTGTTGTGGATGACCGTTGTCAGCAATCAGCCAGAAGGCTATGCAATTCTCGGGAACAACGGCTTCACTTTGCCATCGACCAACTCCGCCGTCACGCGGAGATCCTCGGGCTGAGCCACCGACTCCGCAGCGTCGGCGTAAGACACCTCGCGCCACGGCTTCGGGAAATTGAAGCCGGTGTAGATCGTCTCCGCCGAACGGGGGATGAACGGTTTGAGGAGGATCGCCGCGATTCTCAACGAATGGATGACGTTGAAGATCACCGCCTTGGCCCGGTCTTTGTCTTCGGGGGAACCCTTCACCAGTTTCCACGGGGCCTCGGCGTCGATGTACTGGTTCGCCGGCGTGCAGACTTTCAGGATGATGGCTTGGAGTGCGAGGTTGTAATCGCAATTCTCGACGGCCACGCGGACCTCGGCCACCACTTTGGCGGCGTCAAAATCTGCGGTCACTTTATCCGGTAGACGCCCGCCGGTGCCGGTCAAAACGGCGTCGAAGCCCTTGGCCCCGACCGTGATGCACCGGCTGAACAAGTTCCCGAGTTTGTTCGCGAGTTCGCTGTTGAACACTTCTTCGTAGCGCTGCCCGCTGTAGTCCCCGTCGCTCGGAAAGGCGCACTCTCGCAAGAAGAAATAACGGTAGGCATCGACGCTGCTCTTCGCGATGATCTCGAGTGGCTGGACCACGTTCCCCATGCTTTTGCCCATCTTCGTACCATCGACCGTCACGAACCCGTGGCCGAAGACGTGTCGCGGCGGTTCGATCCCGGCGGCCCAACACATCGCCGGCCAGATATGGCTGTGGAAGCGCGTGATATCTTTCCCGATGAAGTGGATGTCCGCCGGCCAATTCTTACGGAACAGTTCCTCGTCGTCGCCGTAGCCGATGCCGGTGATGTAGGTCAGCAACGCGTCGAACCAGACATAGATCGTGAACTCCGGATCGAACGGAATCGGGATGCCCCACGATTCGCCGTGCCGGGAGATATTGAGGTCCTGCAACCCCTCGGCTTCGATGAAGCCGATCATCTCGTTCCGCCGGCTATCCGGCTGCACGAAGTCGGGATTGTCTTTGAGGTAAGCGAGGAGTCGATCCTGGAACGCGCTCAGTTTGAAGTAGTAGCAATCCTCCGAGCGGCGCACGAGGGGTTGCTTGTGGTTCGGACAGAGTCCCGCGTTTTCGCCGAAGAGCTTGTCGCTCTTAAACTCCTCGCAACCGGGGCAATACCAACCCTCGTACTTCCCCTTAAAAATGTGGCCGTTGTCGTAAACCTTCTGAGTGAACTTTCGACAGCACGCCTTGTGGCGCTCGTGGCTAGTTTGGACGAAGACGTCGTAGGAAATGTCGAGCGCGTCCCAGACTTCGCGGAACTGCCGGGCCATGTCGTCGCAGTAAGCCTGCGGATCGAGCCCGAGTTCCCTGGCTTTGTCCGCGACCTTCAACGTGTTCTCATCGTTCCCCATGAGGAACGTGACATCGTACCCCTCCATCCGCCGGTAGCGGGCTTGCACGTCGGCGCCGAGCTTTTCGAAGGCGGTGCCGATGTGCGGCCGACTGTTGGGGTAATCGATGGCCGCGGTCTGGAACCAACGGGGCTTATCGCTCATCTTCGCTCCCACTGCAAACTCGTCTCGCTTTTATAGGAGTTATAATACCGCCATGCCCGAACTCCCCGAAGTCGAAACCGTCGTTCGCGATCTCCGTCCGCTGATCGTCGGGCGGACGATCGCGGCGATCCGCACCGGTTCCAAACAGCTCCGCAAGCCGTGGTCGAAGCATTGGGAAACGGAATTGATCGGGAGTACCGTCGTTGGCATCCGGCGGCGCGGAAAGTGGATCCTCGTCGATCTCGACACCGGCGCGATCTTGCTCGTCCACCTCGGCATGACGGGGCAATTCACCGCGGGGCCGGCGGGCCTCCCCCCTCCCGACCACCTGCATTTTGCCTTCGCGTTCGCCGACGAGCACGAGTTGCGCTACCGCGATGTCCGCCGCTTCGGCAGCGTGCAGTGGATCGCGAGCGATGCCCTCGTTCAACACGCCTTCGGAGAATCGCTCGGTCCGGAGCCGGTCGATATTCCTGCGGAGCCCTTCGCCACGGCCGTGCGGAGGAGCCGGCGGAATCTCAAAGCGATTCTGCTCGACCAGTCGATCCTCGCCGGGGTCGGGAACATCTACGCGGATGAATCGTTGTTTCGCAGCCGCCTCCATCCGCAAACGCTCGGTAGCAATTTGACCCGGTCGAAGTGCGATACTCTGCGGTTGGCCATCGAAGCCGTGATCGCGCAAGCCATCGAATACCGGGGCTCGACGATCCGCGATTACATCGGCGGATCCGGGCTGCGGGGCGGCTTCCAAGACGAGTTCAAAGTGTACGGTCGGACGGGAGAACCGTGTGCGGCGTGCGGCACCGCGATTGAAATGATCCGCGTCGCGGGGCGGTCATCGCACTTCTGCCCGGAGTGCCAAAAGAAAAACCCGCGCCGATGACGGCGCGGGTTCCGTGATGCGTTTACTTGCTCGGCATGTAGGTCGGCACCGGGCTTTGTTGGGGGAAGTACGGGTTGGCTTGGAGGCCCGCCCCGGCGCCCGGTGGGGCGTAGAACGGGGCGTTGTACATCGGCGCCGCCGTTTGGAAGTGGGCGTTGTACGGGAAGTACAAATACCACGGGGCGGCTTGGAACGCCGGGAGCGGTTGCTTGTGGAAGAGCGAGTGGAAGATCGGCTTCCGCGCGCCTTCGAACGGGTTGGGCGATTGCGCCGCAGCGTCGCCGGCGAACGCGATCATGGCCACGGTGGCCGCCACGGCGAACAGGAACTTCTTCATCGGGTCATCCTCGGTCGTCTAGTCCGTTAGAAAATGGGCGCCGCTCCCTGCGAGTGCGCACCGAGTGCGAGTTCATTCTGCGCGATGGTTATCGGACGTGCGGGCCGGCGGTGCGATTTCCGCCGACCCCGGTTGTTCACCCGGCGCTACAATCGCGCCGACCGTCAGGATCTAGCGTTCGTTCACCGTCAGACCCACCGACTGAATCGAAGAATCCGGTTGGATCGCCGAGTGACACGACGAGCACGAACTCGAGCCCCGGTGCTGCCACGGGTTGATGCGGTGGCCGATGTTCGACAGCGTCGCCAGCGAGTAACTGCCCCACGAGTGACCGCTGCTGCACGTGCCGCAAGGGCTCGTCCGGACGCCGTGGTGCAAACCGTGGAACCCGCCGAAGCCGCCCGACAATTCCGTCAGTCGCAACCGACCCGTGGCCCCCGAGCCACCCGCCGCGCTCAAGGGACCGGTGTAGCGGAGGTCGGACGTCCAAGGGCCGTAAGGTGCGAACGGGTAATACCCTGCATACGGCCCGTAGTTGACCAACGGCCCTTCTTGATGGAGTTTCGGGAACGACAGGCACCGGACTCGATAACCGGGGTATGCGAACGCTTGCGCCGCGGCGTAGCCGCCATACCCGGCGCCGGGGGCGCAACCGCCCGGTGTATTGCAACCGGGGCCTTGCGCCTGCACCGTCGCTGCGGTCGCCAATGCGAACGGCAGGGCCAGCATCCCTGCCAAGAGCATCCGTCTCATGTTTGCCCATCCCAATGTGGAACGTGGCCCCACCGCCGCCGACTCCCGACAGCGATCCACGGGCCAGTGCGGTAGCTTGCGCTACAACGGGGCAATTGCCAGCGATGTTATCGGACGGACGCGACGGCGGCGGGGCGGCGACCCGCTCGCACCGGAGCAACGCGGATGCTTTTTGGGATCGTTTCAACCGCACCAATCGCTCCGCTTTACTGGCCGGAGGCATTGCGGTCGCTGCTAGAATACCGGCATGGTCGAATTCTCCGATCCCCATTGGCCCCCCGCGGTCGCGTCGTCGCCGTTGGCCGTCCTCCTCAGTGGCGGATTGGACAGCGCCATCCTGCTGGGGGAAGCGCTGCGGGTCTACCCGGCGATTCACCCGATCTTCATCCGCACCGGGGCGATCTGGGAACCGGTCGAACGGGATCATTTGCGCCGATTTCTCGGGGCGGTGCGGACGCCGTCCCTGCGGCCCTTGGTCGAACTCGAGTTCCCCGTCCGCGACCTGTACGGCGAGCATTGGAGCCTGACGGGCCTCGGGACGCCGGACGAACACTCCGCCGACGAAGCGGTGTACCTCCCCGGCCGCAACGTGATTCTGCTTTGCAAAGCGATTCTCTGGTGCCATTTGCACGGTGTGCCGGAGTTGGCCACGGCCCCATTGGGGTCGAATCCGTTCCCCGATGCGACCGACGCCTTTTACAATGGCATGGCCGACGCCGTGAACCGTAGTGTCGGCGGCCGCGTCCGAATCTTGCGGCCGTATGCGGACGGGGCCCTGACGAAAGCCGAAGTGCTAAGGCGCGGGGCACAGATGCCCCTCCGCTTCACTTTCTCTTGCATCCGCCCGGCGCGCGGACTGCATTGCGGACATTGCAACAAATGCGCGGAGCGCATCCGCGGTTTCGCGGATGCCGAGATGATCGATCCCACCGAATACGCCCGATGAACGACCGGAGACCGCGATGTTCCGCGTGACCAAAGAAATCCACTTCTGCTTCGGCCACCGGCTGATGCATTACGCTGGCAAGTGCCGGCACCTGCACGGCCACAATGGCAAGGCCGTGATCACGGTCGCGGCCGAGGAATTGGACGAACTCGGGATGGTCGTCGATTTCTCGGCGATGCGGAAGATCATCGGCGATTGGATTGACCGGACCCTCGACCACAAGATGCTGCTGTTCCGGGGCGACCCGTTGGTGTCGATCCTCCGCGACGCCGGCGAGCCGGTTTATGACATGGCCGAACACCCGACGACCGAGAACATCGCCAAGTTGATTTTCGACTGGGTCGAATCCGCAGGCTATCCGGTGGTCGAAGTGACGATGTGGGAAACGCCCACGAGCTACGCGACCTACCGGAAGGAACCGATGGTGATCGTCGCGGAGATTGTGAAATGAGCGACAGGTCCGATCACCGCTGCGCGAGTTGATTTTGGATGGCGATCCAGAATTGCTTTTGTTCCTCGGACGCATCCGCATCTTTCAAACCGAGGGCGCCGGCACGGATGCGGGCGACGTCATCGTTCACCAAATCGACTTTGCGGAACTGGAGATACCACAGACTCCCGGCCCGGACGCCGTCGAGGTCGTAGACGAACAGTGGTTTCGACGCCGCGTCCTTCAACTGTTCGGCGAAGGTCTTGCCGGCGTCGCCGAGGGTCTGCGGCGAGACCGCGAGCGTAACGAACTTCAGCCCGCGTTTTTCGACGAGATCCTTCGCGGCCGACGTGTCCGCATCCGGCGCGTGCAAGTAGAGCACCGTCTTGAACCCCTTCGATTTCAAGGCATCCAGGCCTTCGAGCGTCGGCTTCTTCCCGCCGGCCACGTGATCTTGCCCCGGCACGGCGGCGAACGATTCGACTCCCACGGGCGGCGCGTCGGTGGGCAGATCGGACTTCGTGTCGGGGGCGATCGATTTGGCGTCTTCGGCCGGCTTCACCGCGTCCGGTTGAATCGGTTCGCCGAGAATCCCGAAGGTCGGATCGTGCGGAGTCGTTTTGAGGGGGTCTTGCAGCAGCGGATCGGGGAGCAATAGCGTGCGATTCGACGGGCCGGGGGGAACCACCAGCAGCGGGTCGCTCGGCACCGAACGCGGGGGGTCGGATGGGAGAATTTTCTCCGAACTTCGCTTCGGCGCCGGCAGCGACGCGTTCGGGTCCCAATCGATGGTATTGCTGTTGCGCGGGGTCACGGGCAGCGGCGTCGCCGGGATGGTTTCCCCGCGCGGCGGAATCACCCCCGCCGGTTCGCGGTCCGTACCCGTGTCGCGCCGTTGGCCGTCTCGTCGGTCATCGAACCGATCCCGCACACGCTCGCAGAACGAGCGATTGTCCTTGCAGCTGTGCCGGCAACCGATTCCGAAGAACGCGGCCGCGGCGAGAACGAGGATGGGGAAACGGGACACGACGGAACTCCGAGATTGCAACTATTACAATCCCAGCTTACGCCATGGAACCGCTTCCCCCATAAAAATCAGGGTATTCCATCGAAAGAGCCGTCGCTCGGACATCGAGTTTGACGGTTGCACCGGGCGTGCGGTGGCGAGTCATGCCGCCCGGACCAGTTTCAAGGGCAGGATGATCGCGTCCGGTTCGTCCGGGTGAGTCAAATTCGCCGTGAGGATCGATTGCGCCATCCGGGCGATTTCGCCCCGCAAGCGGCGGGCATCTTCTTCGGTCCGAAAGCGCAGCTGCGTTTCCAACTCGGCTTCGCCGCGAGCTTCGTGCAGTCTGCGGTCCGCGGCCAAGCGGTCGCGGTCGAACTCGATCCGGGCCAGGGCATCGGTCCGTCTCTGCGCGAGGACAGAATCGGCTTCCCGTCGTACCCGTCGATCGCGGTCGTCGAGTTCTTCCCGTTCCCGACGAATGCGATCTTCAGTGCGGACGAGCCGAGTTTCTTCGCGGCGGAAATGGGCCTGCCAACGCTTTTCCAAAACCCGAACGCGGCGGGTCGAGCCGCGTTTGTCCCCCGTGCGCGCGAGGTCGCGGGCCGCGATCGCGACGAGTTGCGCCGTGAAGTCCGCGTGGAGTCGGCGGGCCTCCGCCGCGGCCGCCGCGTGGTCGGCCTGGGCGAGCGCCAGTTGGTCGAGTTCGGCGCGCAGAAATGAGACTTCCCGCCGCCGGAGTTCAGCCCACGATGCCGCGGTGTCGCCGAGGGACGCTTCCCAGCGATCCATCTGCGTTTGTTTCGCGGCTAATTGTTCGCCGAGTTGATCCGCTTCGGATTGCACGCTCGCTTCTTTCGCCGCGAGGGCGACTTGCCAGTTTTCGAGTTTGAAGCGCAATTCGACCAGCGCGTGATCGTCGCTCCGACGCCTTCGCTCGGCCGCGTACAGGTCGCGTTCGCGTTCGTCGAGCGATTGCTCTTCGGATCGCACCCCGATGGCGAGCGCGTGGAGTTCGTCCACCGTTTGGCTTTCGGCGGTATGCCAGAGATCCCGGGCCGCGGTGAGCGCCGCGATTTGTTCGACCAGAATGGCCCGCTGATCGCCGAGATCGGATGCGCGGGTTTCGAGTTCCCCGCGGAGATGACTTTGAATTTGCCGCTCGCGCGCGAGTTCCCGCTCCCGCTCTTGGAGTTCGGTCAGCAAACTATCCGCCCGCTGCGCCGCGCCGCGCGAAACGCGGGTCGGTTCCAATGCGACCGGGGCGAACGACGAAACCCCTTCTGCTGCGGTCGATTCCCGCTTGGCCTGGAGCGCGGCGATCGACTGCCGAAGGTTCGTAGCCCGCGCTTCCAACCCGGCGATCTCGGTGATCAACGCCGATGGCCGCGCATCCGAAACCTCCCGATTCCCTTCGCGTAACCGTTGCTGCTCGTGGAACATCTTCGCCCGCAAGTCGAGTGCCTCACGCTGGCGGGCGAGCCATTCATCGGCTTGCGATCGGTCCGTGATCGCGCGGCGCTGTCCCTCGGCTATCAATTCCCACGCCGCTTGCACGCGGGCTTTGTCGCCGGTCAATTGATCCCCGAGTCGGTCGAGTTCGACGCGCCGGCGCTCGGCAAATTCGCGGAAGCGAGCCTCGGACAATTCGTGATTCGCCCGTTCGAGGTCCGCCGAGTCGCGTTCGGCCGACCATTTCGATTTGATCCGCTGAATGCATCGCCGGTAGATCGCGCGGACGCGAATCCGCTCGGCGGCTAACGCTCGTTCCCCTTCCCGCAATCGCCCGGCGTCTTGGTCGAGCCGCTTGGCCCGGAGGGTATGCTCGGCTTCGATCTTCTTGCGTTCGGTGCGGAATTTCTCCCGCCCGATCCGCAGTTGGTCGCGGAGTTCCGCATCACCCGCTTGAACGAACGGCTTCCAGGTCAATCGGAATTCCTGTGCCCCGATGCGCAGTTCTCGGCCGTCGGTCAACAGCGCCGCCGCCGTGGCGAGGCCATCGATCCGCGTCTCGTCCGGATTCCAAGATCGAAGCGCCGGCCCGGCCGGCGTGAGCGCGAGGGCGCACATCAGTTCGGGGCCTTCGGTCAAAGGCACGTCGCATTGCGACCCGGAGCCGATCAGCGTGATCGGGAGCATCAACGGCCACACCGCGCCGTCCGAGAGCCGGACCAATTCCCCGACGGACTGTACTGGATCGACACTGCGCATGGTTTTCCCCCGAACGTCCCGAGTCCCCGGACGCCTTATGCCGGAACTTGGGAAAAACGCAAGGGGAACTGATCCGAGGGTGTGCCAACGATTCTTGGAGTCATCATTCCAGCGTGAACCCACCCACCCTATCGTGGAATGACGTCCGACTTTCGGAACAACCTAGCGCCGCAAGGAGTTACGTCCGATTTCAGGTGCCTCCCCTGGCTTGGATTCCCAAGTCATTCCCCCGTGGCTCCAAGAATTGTTGTCATACCCGCCGAGAAAAGGCGAACCGGCGTCCGGGCGAGCCGGCCCCGGGGTCGGAGTCTTCGATTGCGGTGAAATATCCGGCAATCAGTCGTCATTCCAGCGGTCCTGTTTGACAGTCGCCCCGGAATCCGTTACACTATCGCCATAGTCGTAGCGAGCGGATCGACCGATTCCGCTGAACGCCTCATTCGGCGGCAAAATGGAGAGCGCGCTCTGGAGCCAAAATGTCCGGAGTGGCACGTGACGGCACGTCGCACTCGCTGGGGGGGGGGCACGATCCGACCACGTAGTTTACGATCACGTCCCAATTCACCACAGGGATCCCGAATGTTCCTTCTGTCGCAACTCATAGAACTGGCGTCCTGGATCGGAGGCCCTCGATTTGCATTCCGTGTAGAACTCCGTCGAATGCAGCGATGGAAAACCTATGAACCCGAGTTCTTTCTGCTGGATCGTTTGGTCGATCCGTCACGCATCGCGATCGATGTCGGAGCGAACGAGGGTTATTTTGCAGGCCGCTTGTCGCAACTTTGCTGTAGGGTGGATTGCTTCGAGCCGATACCCGAGCTGGCAGAAACGCTACGCCGGAAGCTAAGCCCCTCAGTGATCGTTCACGAAATTGCCCTCTCGAATCGAATCGGCACAGCAACGCTGCGCATCCCACACGGCGAATATGCTGAGATGCACGGCTCGGCGACACTGGACGAACGGAATGGACTGGATGGCTACCTCGGCTTCCGCTCGATTTCGTGCAGGGTTGATCGACTGGACGACGTCGTCCGACAGCCGGTCGGATTCATCAAGATCGACGTTGAGGGCCACGAACTGGCCGTATTGGAGGGCGCAGAGGGGATACTGGCTAGAGACTGCCCGGTAGTGCTGGTCGAGAGCGAGGCCCGACATAATTATGGCGCGCCAGCGAATGTCTTCGACTTCCTCCGCCTTCACGATTACGAGGGTTTCTTCTTGGAGCAGGAACGCCTCGTGCCCGTACATCTATTCGACGTGGCCGTCAATCAACGCGTCGATAACCTGATCAATCAAAGAAATAAATATATAAATAACTTCATATTCATGAAACGCCCGTTTAAGTTCTCGATAGCTTCTCTGTTCTCCGAGACTCCGAGGGGTACGGATGAGTAGGGAGTAGTCATCTTTCGCATCCGTGCGGTATTAATCCTCTCAGCAGGATTCGGGCGGGTGGCATTGCCCGATGAGGCGTGGTCGATGTGCCACTGCTGAGCTGTGTCGTTCGGCGGCTCAACAATCTATGAAGGAGACCACCAGATGACGCTTCGGGCCACGGGGCCGGGATCAGTCCGGGTCATTCCGGATAGCAACCCGGCCTCGCTCCATACGTTTCTGGACAACTTCGACCACGACGGCGACCGGCCCAAGCCGGAACACACGAAATGGCTCAGGGATAATGTTTTTCGCCGGCTCGCTAACGGGGAACACCTTTGGATCTCAGGGCGGGCGAGCAAGGTCGGGAATGCGGCCTACAACCAGGATCTCTCCAGCCGGCGTGCCCAGGCCGTCAAGAGCTTCCTCATGACCGAGGGCCGGGCGGCGGAGGCCCAGATCGACTCGACCCGGTGGTCGGGCTCGACCCTGGCGACCGGCAACGACGCTCAGGACCGCACGGTCGAACTCCACATCCAGCCGGCCGCGCCGGGGCCGATCCCGCCAGCACCCCCGGCGGTGACCGCCGTCTCGACGGTCAAGGTCTGGATCAACTCGTTCATCCCCCGGACCGTCGCCGGGGTCACGCATACCGTCCCGGCCGGATCGCACGCCGGCAAGACGTTCGTGTTCGGCCCGCCGGTCCCCGCCCTGACCTTCCCGCCGAGCCTCAAGCGGGGGGCGTTCCTCACCAGCAACCGGTCGTTCGACACATCCGTCACGCGGACCCCGGCCCACTTCAAGATGCACACGGATATGGTGTTCGACTTCACTAAGTCCCCGCCCACGCTGGCCACCACGCACGTCGGCGGGGAGAGCATCGAGGTCGATCCGGTCACGGGCGCGGTACTCCGGACGGCGTTCGGATCGACCCTGCGGATGATCGCCGGCCCGATCCTGCCGCCGCTGCTCGGGGTGCCGCTCCCGGCGGTCAAGGTGCCGATCAAGATGTCCTCCTCGATCCCGTTAGTCTTCGGGTCCGGGGTGATCGCGGACATGGACGTGATCGGGTTCCTGATCGTGGACCCGGTCGCCCGGAAGGTGGTGTTTTCTGGGAAGGTGGACGAGTTTCCGGCGTATGAGGCGTACATGTCGGTGAACGGCGGTGCGCCGCTAATCCTGTTCCGCCAGCCGATCCTGCCAGGGAAGACCCCGAACGACCTGATCGGCCTGCCGACGCTAGTCCCGTCGCCGGGGAGCGTGACCTTCTGACCGAATTGCCCAGCCGCTGTCGACCAGGCTGCTATAAGCGGCGCTGCACTTGGCTCCGGCAGTATGTAGCGTTTGAAGGGCGAGCGCCGCCCAAGGAACTTCAAATTTGCCGGGCGGTTTGAATGGTGGCTAAAGCTCTAGCGGTGAATGGCTTAGGAGAAATGAGCGATGCGGCCTCGCGGCCAGTTTCTTGGCTTGCGGCGCGGGTGGAGCTGCAAATTCGGCCTTCGGGGCGCACCCCGGACGCAGCCCCGTTCGACGGCGAGGCGGGGTGCTTGAGTTGAGGCCGATTGACGCCGTCGTAGGGTATTGGTGGTTCGTCGTCATTCTGCCTAACTCTTCGCCGTTGCAGCAGAATCGGTGTCGCTGGGAAATTAGACGGAATCGAAAGAGGTCCGGACACTCCGGACCCGATTCTGCTGAACGTCTCATTCGGCGGCTGAAAGCACACGACTGGAGAACGCTACGCGATGAAGGGCGACCGCCTTCGACAGCCCATCGATCCAGATTACATGCACGCACTGGGCACCGCGTGTTTCTGCTTCGCCATCTGCGAGTGGAATGCTGTGTATTGCGCGGAGCGTATCCGCCCCGGCTCGCTGAACACCTTCGTCAAGGATGAGTTAACGGCAGGCAAGATTGCGAAGAAGCTGAGTGACCTGATCCGCAACATGCCGAAATCAACAGAACGCGAGGATCTCGCATCGGCTGCCAAAGAGTTCACCAAACTTGTGAAGTTGAGGAACGACATTCTGCACGGGAAGCCGTGTACAGGACCGAGTGGAGCCGCTCGCCTCAACACTGGAAAAGTGTTTGAAATCCCAGAATTGGAGTCTGCCGCCGACTCGTTCAGTGCGTGCGGTATTGAACTGAATCGGCTGTTGCACGGATTCCTTGCCACATACGCTCCGGTGTGAGCAAGACGCCGCCCCAGGAACTTCTTCTTGAGTTGCGGCTGACCCTGCCCTTCGTTTCGCCGCCGGAAGTCCCCTCCGTCCGTGGACTCCCGGCATCGCCTCGGCTCGCCGGATTCCTTACCGTCCCTCCACCGTGGCGATGGTCACTTTCGGCTGGGCCCCCAAGACGTTCAGCACCGGCAGCAACGGTGTGAAGCCGCGTTCGCCGTCCCAGTGGCTGTCGGTGATTTTGAGGTGGCCGGGGCCGACGGAGCCTTGGCCGAGGGTGCCGTCGAGGGCGAGCCATTGGCCGTCGATGCGGACTTCGAACCACATGTGGTAGGCCAGC
>JANXTU010000336.1 GCA_025352235.1 Fimbriiglobus sp. | reverse complement strand
ATCGTGGAATGACGTCCGACTTTCGGAACGACCTAGGGCGGCAAGGAGTTACGTCCGATTTCAGGTGCCTCCCCTGGCTGGGATTCACAAGTCATTCCCCCGTGGCTCCAAGAATTGTTGCCACACCCACCGCCCACTTCGGCTTGCCGCCGGTTTCGCGTTCGCCGTAGACTGCCGCCTTCGATTCCCCCGAAGGTTCCGGCATGGCGACGGACGCTACTCCCCTCCCCCGTTCGGTGCTCGGCTGGGGTCCCCACCTTTGGAACCGCGTGCTCTTCCCCGGCGACGCCGACACCCGGACACGCGTCCGCCCGCTGTCGCTGCTCTTCGTACTTCTGCTGCCAGCGATCCTTTTGTATCCGACGCGATCATTCATGCTGTTGGAACCGGACGAAGGCCGATACGCCCAAATTCCGAAAGAGATGGTCGAAGGCGGCTCGTGGGTCGTGCCGACGCTCCAGGGCGAACCGTACCTCGACAAGCCGCCGCTGATGTACTGGCTCGTCGCGATCAGTTTTGAACTCTTCGGCGTCAGCGAAGCGAGCGCCCGACTGATTCCCGCCCTCTGCGTGCATCTCACGATCCTTGCGATTTACCTGCTCGGCCGCCGCAGTATCGGCGAGCGCGGGGCCTTTTGGGCGGCGCTGCTGTTGGCCGTCGCCCCCGGATTTCTCGGCGTCGCGCGGTTGCTCCTCCTCGACGGATTGCTGACGCTTTGCGTCACGACTTCGGTACTGTGCGGCTTCGAAGCCGTTCGCTCGGGGACGCTCGACCGCCGTTGGTGGATCGCCGCGGCGCTGATGTCCGGCCTCGGATTTCTGACGAAGGGTCCGATTTCCGAAGTGCTCCTCTTTCCGCCGCTGCTGCTGTTCGCGTGGTTGCAACGGCATCGTTCGGCCGAAGGCGAACCGCTCGGCCTCTGGAAATGGGGACGGGCCCACTCGAAAGACGCCGCCCTCTTCGCGGGAATCGTCGTATTGGTGAATCTGCCCTGGTACGTAGCGATGTACCTCCGGCGGCCAGAGTTCCTGAAGTATTTCTTCTGGGAACACAACGTCATGCGGTTCGCGAAGCCGTTCGACCACCTCGAACCGATCTGGTACTACGTCCCCATTTTCGTCGGTGGCTTCTTGCCGGGGATGTTGCTCGCGGTGCCGTACCTCCGCAGCCTGCTGTGCGGCGGACCCGAAGAAGCCCGAAATCGCAGCGCGGCCGGTGGATTCTGGTTGCTCTCGGGAATGTGGTGCCTCTTTTTCTTCAGCCTGTCCGGTAGCAAATTGCCGACGTACATCTTGCCCGCGTTCCCACCGCTCTGTTTGGCCTTGGGCGAGTTTATCGCGCGCAGTCGCTGGGACAAACGTCTCGCCACCCGAGGACTCGTCGCGACGTTCGCCGCGATTCTGGCCTTCGTCAATTTCGTCGGCCTGCCTTGGTACGCCAAGGAACGCTCGCCGATGGGACGCCCGGAGATGGTGCGGCAGTACTTGGACGACCCGACCGTGACCGTGGTGACCTATCCGCGCAACGTCGACTCCGTGGCCTTTTACACCGGCCGCAACGACCTGAAGCGGATGCGCTCGAAGGACGTGAACCAGTTGATCGTCGACAGCCACTTCCGACCGAAGACGGTGATCCTGTTCACGCACGAGCACAGCCTGCACGGCTTTGAAGAAACTTTGAACGGGGCCGTCGGCTCTTCGGTCCGCATCACCGAAACGAAATCGTTTAGCCGCAAGCCGACGAACTGGCTGGACAAATTGGTCGGCGCTACGCCGTGGGGCCTCTGCGATATCGCGGTGATCGAACCGGGTGACGCGGCCGCGCGGGCGAAGGGGATGGCGCAGCGGAGCGACGGCTCGGCGAAATGACACCGGCGGGATCGATTTTGCGAACGTGCCCAACCGTCGCCATTGAGTCAATCGGGTGTCGATTTCGCCGGAATTCCGAGAAAAATAGTTGAACGTGTACGAGTGTAGGGTATAGTTCCATTCAGTGGACAAGTGACGGTATTGAGAAAACCCTTCACTGCACTCGCCAACTAACAGGATACGATGACATGGCGACTCCGATCAAAGCGCCCCGGGGCGACAAACCGGCACTCACCGATTCGCAGCAGCGGATCTTCCAGTACATCTGCAAATACATCGAACAGAGTGGCTACCCGCCCGCGATCCGCGACATCGGCAAAGCGTTCGATATCGCTTCGCCGAACGGCGTCATGTGCCACCTGCGGGCACTCCAGAAAAAGGGCTACATCCAGCGGGACGAAAAGAACGAAGAACGCGGCGGCCGGGCGCGCTCGATCACCATTCCGGGCGTCTCGGCGGGGGGGTTCAGCCTCCCGCTGCTCGGGGTCGTGGCGGCCGGGCCGACCATCGAGGCGGCTCAGCAAGAGGAACGTCTCGAAATGAAAGACCTCTTCGGCCAAGACGACATCTACGTGTTGAAAGTCCGCGGGACGTCGATGATCGAGAGCCACATCGCGGACGGTGACTACGTGGTCATCAAAAAGCAGGACTCGGCCGACAACGGCGAAAAGGTCGTCGCGATGGTCGATAAAGCCATGACGCTGAAGAAGTTTTACAAGCGGAAAGAACACGTCCGCCTAGAACCGTGCAACAACGGCATGGAACCGATCATCGTCGACCCGAGCAAAGAATCGGTCTCCATCCTCGGCGTGCTCGTCGGCGTCATCCGGAAGTGCTGAGTGGACTCCCGGAGCGTCGCTCCGGGAGTTATTTCGCGGTCAATTCATCCGCCAAACCCCCGGCGGCATACAGCTTCCGCAAGGCTTCCAAGACCGCCTTTGAATGGACGGCGACGTGGCGGGCTTGCACCTCGGTGTAGACGAAGTTGCGTACGAGACCGTGGCGATTGCGGTCGAAGTTGATCCCGACGAGTTCGCCGGATCGGTTCAGCACCGGACTGCCGCTGTTGCCGCCGATCGTGTCGGCCGTACTCACGAAATTGAACGGCGTCTTCGGGTCGATCTTTTCTTTTCCTTCGATCCAGCGCTTTGGCAGATCGAACGGCTCGCGGTTCTTCATGATGGCGGCGCGGTCGAACGCGCTGCCGAAGGTCGTGTGAAACGGGAGTTTCTCCCCGTCGACTTCGTAGCCCTTCACGGTGCCGAAGGCCAATCGCAGCGTGAACGTGGCATCCGGGGCCACCGTGTTGCCCAAGGCCGCGAAGCGGATTTTGGCGATCTCGGCATACGCTTGCCGCTCCGGTTCTTCGACTTCGTTTTCGTACCTTTTGCGCAGTGCCCGGCTCTCGGCATCGATTGCTTTCGCCAGCAGGATCATTGGGTCTCGGCTGGCGGCAATCGCTTTTGCACCGCCGTCGAGCAACCTTTTCCGCTCCGCCACGTCGAAGAATTTGCAGGTCGCTACCAGTTGCTCGGCTTGCTGGGCTGGGTTTTTGCCGGGGAGTGCCAACACGACGAGCGGATGTTCGCCACCGAGTGTTTCGGCGAGGAATGTCAACGAGGCTTGCAACTTGGCCCGCTCCAAGTCGGGGTAGAGCGGAGCCGGGCTGAGGAGTTGGAACTTCAGCGATTCGAGGTTGCTATCGCGGTACTCCCGCAGCCGATCACCCGACTTCTTCGGCAATTCCTCGCCCATACGGACGAGTTGCCGGGCGATGGTGAAGAGTTCGCTGGCGAAACCATGGCCGGTTTCGAGAAGGGCGTGCGGTTTTTCGAGGTCGCGGTAAACATGTTGGGCCCCGTCGATCATTAACCACGGGCCGGGAGTCAATGACGAAGCCATCATCGGTGGCGGCATAAGCGACTTCTCCGCCTCTTCTTTTTGCTTGAGAATTGCCGGGTCGAGCAAGCCTTGCAGTTGACCGCTGAAAGCTTTGCGGGCATTGGCGACGCGGTGCAAATCGCCTCCCGCTTGACGCCGTTGCTCCGGACCTCGGTCGCCGAATTGGGTCAGGGCCGCTTCCATCAGCCGCAATCGGTTTAGCGTGTAGGGCAGGGTCGAATCGCGGCGGTGCTTCAATTTCGCCAAGGTTTCGAGGCGATTCGTCGTGCCGGGGTGCCCGGTGACGAACACGAGATCGTTCTCGGTCGGTCCGACTCGGCTCCAGTGGAAGTAGTCTTTGCTCGCGATGGGCTTGTCGTTTTCGTATACGCGGAAGAACGCGACATCGAGCCCGTGGCGCGGATACTCGAAGTTATCGACATCCCCGCCGAAGCCGGCGATACCCGCTTCCGGGGCGAACACCAGCCGCACATCGGTGTACTTTTTGTAGCGGTAGAGGTGATACGCCCCACCTTGGTACAGCGTGACGATGTCCGAACGCAACCCCGTTTTCGCGGTCGATTCCTTCTCGATTTCTCCCATGATGGCCCGGCGTTTCGCCGCGGCATCGGCCGGTTTCAGATCGGCCATCACCGCACCGTTGACTTTGCCGGTGACGTCTTCGATCGACTGGAGAACATTGAGTTCGAGGTCGGGACACTTCGATTCGTCCTTGCGTTCCTTGGCGTAGAAGCCGTCGCGGTACAGGTCGCGATCCTTCGTGCTCATCTTTTGGAGCGCGTCGGCTGCGATGTGGTGGTTCGTTACCACGAGGCCATCGGGCGACACGAACCCGCCGCTGCCGCCGCTGTTGAAGCGCACGTTCGCTTTCATGGCCCGGTCGAGCCATTCGGGTGTCAGGTCGAATTTGTACGTGTCTGCGAGGTGTTTCTTCGGCGGGTCGTTGAGCAGCCACATCCCTTCGTCCGAGCGCGCGGGCACCATACCGACTCCGAAAGTGAGGAGCAAAAGAGCGAGCGAGCGACATCGCATGGGGAATTCTCGGGGGTTGAACCACGGGGGAATTGTAGTCGAGCGATGACGTGGAAATGAAAATTGGCCGCGAGCCGGAGTCTTCGGAGGTGGAGCGCGGAATGCACGCGCTCCCCTCCGAAGACTCCGGCTCGCGGCCAATTCGTTTACCCCTGCGAGCGGAGCACCATCAGCAGCGGCGTCGTACCCGGCTTCCGGTCGCCGCGCTTGTCGAGGAAGGTTCTGATTTCCTTCGATTGCGCAGCCACCGAACGGAGGTTCGGGGGTAAGAACGCGACGACGATTCCGGCCTTGTCGCCAGTCTTCTTCACGGCGCCGGTCACTTTGGCGAGAGTGTCGGCCGAGATCGATTTCGGTTCCCCGGCATTCCCCGACTTGGCGCGGGCCGGCGCGAGATCGACGCCGAGGGTTTCTTTGAGGTCGCGGAGGTCGGTCGCACCGAGCGGGAGCAAATGGGCCATACTGATAGCGGGCGACTTCGGATTCGACTGCAATTGTTTGCCGACATTCCCCAACAATTCCGTGAGTTCGGCCGGCGTGAGGCCTTCGAGATAGAACGCGACCGCAACTGGGATTTTCTTGTTCCACAGCTCTTGCGTCTTGGCGTCGACGGTCACGGCGACCCCGGCTTGCTTGGCCAGCGTTTGGAGCAGGTCCAATGCCGCGACGGGGTTCTTCGAGAACAGGTCGAGACGGAACGCCGGGTCGAGGCCAAATTCTTTCGCCAGTTGCGTTTGCACGTCGAACGCGTTGAAATCGATTGCTTCGGTGAGGAAGGGCAGCCGCAGTCGGATCTCGGCGAGCGGCTTCGGATTTTCGATGATCCCCGAACCGACGACATCGCCGACGGCGGAACGCGGCGCCGGGGCGAGTTCGGTTTTCGCGGGGGCGAGCACAATCACTTCTCGCGGAATCGGCACTTCGGGGGTCATCGGCCCATGCGTATCGAGATCCTTCGGGAGGTTCGGGGCGACGGCGTATTGCTCCGGGATCGGCAGTTCCGAGTCGACATGCGGTAATCGCAGCTTTTGGGCTTTGTCCCGTTCGGTGCGGTCTTGCGCGGTGAAGTACCAGAAGGTGCCACTGCACAAGGTGAAGAATACGGCCGCGGCGGTTACGTATTGGAGGAGAATTGATCGCCGTGCGGGCGCCGCACGGCGGAGGCGAGCCATCGGTTGAATGCGGGCGAGGACAGCGGTCACTTGAGAAGCGGGGATCGGTCGCGGGATCGCGGCACGCAGTTTCCCGGAGTCGGCTTCCAAGGCGCGGAACAATTCGGCCGCTTCAAACTTCGCTTTCAACAACTGTTTGAACGCCGACGCGCGGCCTGGGTTGAGGTCCCCGTCCACGGCGGCCGTCAGCAATTCGAGTTCGAGTGCGGTCAACATCGTAAGCTTTCGTTAATCGTCCAATTTTCCGGATCCGATCACATCGGCGGCCCCCGCAACTCCCACGGAGCCGGGCTCGAGCAAGTTCCGCAATTCCAACCTGGCCCGGTGCAACCGGCTTCGCACGGTTCCGATCGGCACTCGCATCGCCTCGGCGATATCTTCGTACTTCAGGCCGTCGATGTCTTTCATCAACAATACCGCCCGGTGCTCCTGCGACAGCTTTGCGATCGCCGCCGCCAACAGCCGTTCGTCTTCCGAACGCTCCATGGCCGCATCGGGGGCGACATCGGCCGCGCGGTCTTCGGGATCAATCCCCGTTTCGTCGGACTTCCCACTGCTCCCGACCCGACCGGCATCCAAACTGATCGTCGGTCGTTTCCGACGTTTCGCGCTGATGGCCGTGTTAAACGCGATGCGATAGAGCCAGGTGAAGAACTCCGCGTCGCCTTTGAAACTCGCCAGCGACTGGTACGCACTGACGAATGTGTCTTGAACAACATCCAAGGCGTCGTCGGGGTTGTCTACGACGCGGTTCGCCACGTGAAACAGTCGATCCTGATACCGGAGAACCAATTCCCCAAAGGAGGCGGTTCGGCCGGCCAGCGCTTCCGAGATCAGGCGTCGGTCATCTGGATTCACGGCGATCTACACCTGAAGACGCAGGCCCCGGCCCGAAAGTTCCCGATTCACCGCAAAACCGACGCTAAGACTGGAAACCGGACCCTAACTACTGCCAAGACTAGATTTAGGTCGAAATCACAAAATCGAATCTCGCGCCGTCTATTCCCTTGGGAATTGCCGATCCGTACTATTCAATTGTTCCCGAGTCATTCGCATTCTGTCGAAGAGGTCCGCCGGGCATCATGGACAATCCGACCATCACGGTTCGCGGAGCGCGCGAACACAACCTCCGCAACGTCAACTTAGAACTTCCCCGCAACAAATTGATCGTTTTTACCGGTGTCAGCGGCTCCGGCAAAAGCTCGCTCGCGTTCGATACCTTGTACGCCGAGGGGCAACGGCGGTACGTCGAAAGTCTGTCCAACTACGCCCGGCAGTTCCTCGGGCAGTTGCCAAAGCCCGACGTCGATTACATCGGCGGATTGTCGCCCGCCATCAGCATCCAACAGAAGAGTGCCGCGCGGAATCCCCGTTCGACCGTCGGCACCGTCACCGAAGTCTCGGATTACCTCCGCGTGTTGTACGCCCGCGTCGGGCTGGGGCACTGTTCGAATTGCGGCCGGCCGATCGCGGCGCAAACGCGGGAACAAATCCTCGGCCGCATCGCGGCGCTGCCGGAGGGATCGCGCTTCAGTATTCTCGCCCCCGTCGTGCGGGGTCAGAAGGGGGCTTTTGAAGATTTCTTCGCCGACATGGTGAAGCGCGGATACGTCCGCGCGAGGGTCGACGGGCAGATCGTGCGGATGAGCGACGACTTGAAGCTCGACAAGAAGATCAAGCACAGCATCGAGATCGTGATCGACCGGTTGCAGTTGAAGTCGGCCGACGGCGCCCAACGCACGCGCATGGCCGAAGCCGTGGAGCAAGCACTGGCTCTCGCCGAAGGGAACGTGATCGTCGCGATCGAATCGGAGAAGGTCGAAAAACAGGCCGCGAAGACCGATGACATCCTGTTGTCCGCCCACTACGCCTGCACCCATTGCAACATCAGCTTCGAGCCGCCGACTCCGCAATTGTTCAGCTTCAACAGCCCGCAAGGGATGTGCCTCGCCTGCGACGGCCTCGGGCGCCTCCACAGCTTCGCCCACGAACTGTTGATCGCCGAGCCGACTAAGAGCTTGAACGACGGGGCGATCCCGTTGATCGGAGCCATCAAGGGCATGGGCCGGTGGAAGAAGCACATTTACGAAGGTGTGGCCACGTCGCTCGGGCTCGACTTGAAGGTGCCGTGGAACAAGACCCCGGCCGAGCAGCAGCACCTCTGGTTGCAAGGCGCCGGCGACCGCCACATCGTGTGGGAATGGAAGCAGCGCGGCGGCAAGGTCTGGAAGCACAGCGGCAAGTGGGAAGGGATCGTCCCGCAGCTCATTTCGCAATTTAAGAAGGCGACCGCTGGGCCGCGGCGGATGCAGCTCGAAAAATACATGCGCGTGCAGAATTGCGATGCCTGCCACGGTGAGCGCCTCAACCCGCAAGCGCGGGCCGTGCGCGTCGGCGACCAGACGCTCGTCCAAGTCGGCCACATGCCAATCGGCGACCTCGTGCCCTGGTTCGGCGTGATGGAGAAATCGCTGAACGACGTCCAGCGATTCATCGCCGGGGAACTGTTGAAGGAGATCCGCAGCCGCCTCGGGTTCTTGCTCAATGTCGGCTTGCATTACCTCAGTTTGGATCGCGCCGCCCCGACGCTCTCCGGCGGCGAAGCTCAGCGCATCCGCCTCGCCGGCCAAATCGGCTCCGGCCTCGTCGGCGTGCTCTATATCCTCGACGAGCCGAGCATCGGCCTGCACCCGCGCGACAACGAACGGCTGATCGCCAGCTTGCTGCACCTGCGCGACATGGGCAACACGGTCCTCGTCGTCGAGCACGACGAAGACACAATGCGCGTCGCGGACTACCTCGTCGATTTCGGTCCCGGCCCCGGCATCCGCGGCGGGGAAATCGTCGCGGCGGGATTGCCGGCCGATGTCCTCGCCAACCCCGATAGCCCCACGGGACAATACCTCACCGGGGTCAAGTCGATCCCCATCCCGAAGAAGCGCCGACCCATCACCGGCAAGTCGATCAAGATCGTCGGGGCGAAGCACAACAACCTCAAAAATGTGAACGTCGACATCCCCCTCGGGGCGTTCGTCGTCGTCACCGGCGTCAGCGGTTCGGGCAAATCATCCCTCATCAACGACGTGCTGCAGTGCGGAATTCGGAGTGCGGAATTCGGAGTGGAAGAGGAAGAAGAGACCGATCCTGTACTCCGCACTCCGAATTCCGCACTCCGTACTGTCGAGCGAATCGACGGAGTCGATCTGGTCGACAAGGTCATCACCATCGACCAGTCGCCGATCGGGCGGACGCCGCGGTCGAACCCGGCGACGTACATCAAAGTCTGGGACGAAATCCGCCTGCTTTACTCGAAGATGAGCGATGCGAAACTGCGCGGCTACGATGCCGGGCGATTCAGCTTCAACCGGCCCGGCGGTCGCTGCGAAGCCTGCGAGGGCAACGGTGCGAACAAGTTGGAAATGGACTTCCTCGCCGATGTCTGGGTGACGTGCCCCGTCTGCGACGGCAAGCGCTTCAACCACGAAACCTTGCAGGTAAAATACCGCGGCAAGAGCATCCACGACGCGCTCGAACTTGAAGTCGGCGAAGGCGTGACGCACTTCGAGAACGTGCCGAAGGTCCACGCAATGCTGCGGACGCTGCACGATGTCGGCCTCGATTACATCAAGCTCGGCCAACCGTCGCCGACGCTGTCGGGCGGCGAAGCGCAGCGCGTGAAACTCGCCAAGGAACTCTGCCGGAAGGGCACCGGCAAGACGCTCTACATCCTCGATGAACCGACGACCGGGCTGCACTTCGAAGACATCCGCAAGCTGCTCGAAGTGCTCCACGGCTTCGTCGATCAGGGTAATACGGTCCTCGTCATCGAGCACAATCTCGACGTTATCAAAACCGCCGATTGGCTCATCGATATGGGCCCCGAAGGCGGTAGCGCGGGCGGCCACCTCGTCGCGGCGGGGACGCCGGAGGCGTTGACGAAAGTCTCCGCGTCGCACACCGGAAAGGCGCTGCTGCCGGTGCTGTTTCCCAAGAAAGTCAAGGCGAGCGCGAAGGCGAAGGTCGTCAAACGGATCGCCACGCCGGAGTTCACGCACCTCGAAGTCGAAGGGGCGAGCCAGCACAATTTGAAGAACGTGAATGCCCGCATTCCGCGTAACGAGATGACCGTCTTCTGCGGGCCCTCGGGTTCGGGCAAGTCGTCGCTGGCGATGGATACCATCTACGCCGAGGGGCAGCGACGCTACGTCGAAAGCCTGAGCAGCTACGCCCGGCAGTTCCTCGGGCAGGTTCAAAAGCCGAAGGTCGAGAACATCACCGGATTGTCGCCGGCCATCGCGATCGAGCAGAAGACGACGAGCAAATCGCCGCGCTCGACCGTCGGTACGATCACCGAAGTGTACGACTACCTGCGCATCCTGTTCACCCGCCTCGGCCAACGCTATTGCCCGCATTGCCAGATCCCCATCGGCACGCAATCCAAAGACGGGATCGTCGAGAAGATCCTCGGCTTGGCCGAAGGCACGAAGCTCTACATCTTGGCCCCGATCGAGCGCAAAGGCCAAGAGAAGTACGAGACCGTGTGGGAGGAAATCCGCAAAGCGGGCTTCGTGCGGATGCGCGTCGATGGCAAATCGTACGGCATCGAAGACCCGCCCGACATCGACCACAAGCGCAAGCACAAAATCGAAATCGTCGTCGACCGCAACATCGTCCGGCCCGGCACGCGCACGCGCATCGCCGACGCCGTGGAGCAAGCCCTGAGCCTCGGCCAAGGGGTCATGCTCCTCGCCTACGTCGACCTCGACCGCGAAGAAACGCTCTGGAAAGTCGAGCGGTTTAGCCAGCACCTCGCTTGCGATCAGTGCGGTCGCAGTTACGAAATGCTGACGCCGAACAACTACAGTTTCAACAGCCCACTGGGCTGGTGCCCGACCTGCGAAGGCCTCGGTGTCCAACGCGGCGCCAACGTGAACCTGCTCATCGGCAACCCGAAACTGAGTATCCGCCAAGGGGCCATCGCGGCGTGGCCGAGCGTCGGCAACGGCAGTCCGTGGCTCCCCTTCGCTACGGGGATCGCCAAGCACGCCGGTTTCGGTTTGGATACCCCGTACCAAGACCTCGACCCGGCGCACCAACGGGTGATTCTGCAGGGGACGGGAGAGGCGTGGCTCACTTTGATTTCGGATTTGGGATTGCGGATTTCGGATTTGAAATCCAAGAAATTGAAGAAGCCTGCGAACGGTGATTCCGACAATCCGCAATCCGCAATCCGCAATCCAAAATTCCAATACAAGGGTCTCTTCCCCGCCATCGACGAAGCGTCGCGGGTCAGTTTCCAGTACCGGATGCGGCTCGATCACATCGTCGATGAAGTCCCTTGCGCCGCCTGCCACGGGGGCCGGTTGCGCCCCGATGCTTCGGCGACGCGTTACCGGAACGAAACCCTGCGCGAAGTCTGCGCCCACCCCATCGGGCTGATGCTGAAAAGTTTCGAATCGGTGCAACTCGCCGAGGCCGAGCAAAAGGTCATCGGCGAAGTGCTGCGTGAGATCATCAACCGCGTCCGCTTCCTCGTCGATGTCGGCCTGGAATATCTATCGCTCGACCGCCCCGGACCGACGCTCTCCGGCGGCGAAGCCCAGCGTATCCGGCTGGCCTCGCAAATCGGCAGCGGCCTCACGGGGGTGCTCTACGTCCTCGACGAACCGACCATCGGTTTGCACCCGCGCGACAACGCGCGCTTGCTGAAGGCGCTGCACCACCTGCGCGACCTCGGCAACACGCTGCTGCTCGTTGAACACGATCGCGAAGTGATCGCCGCCGCCGATTACCTGTTCGACTTCGGCCCCGGCGCCGGACGGCACGGCGGGGAGATCACGGCCGAAGGAATCCCGAGCCACGTGCTGAAGCAGAAGGCGTCGCTGACGGGGCAGTACCTCGCCGGAAAGCTCGCGATCCCGGTGCCGACGAACCGGCGCATTCAACGGACAGGCAAAGAAGTGGAACGATTCATCGACTCTTCGGTCGATGAACTTCGCGCGGCCTTCTCGTTCCCCCACAAAGTCTTCCTCAGCGTCCTCGGTGCCCGGCAGCACAACCTGCGCAGCGTCGATGTCCACATCCCCCTCGGGGCGTTCGTCGCCGTGACCGGGGTGAGCGGCTCGGGGAAAAGTTCGCTCGTCAACGAGGTGCTTTACAACACGCTCGCCCGGCGGTTGAACCGCGCCCGCACGACCGGGGCCGCCCACGACGACATCACCGGTATCGAGCAGATCGACAAAATCATCCGCGTCGATCAGGATCCGCTCGGCAATTCGCCGAGCAGCAACCCGGCGACCTACACCGGCGTCTTCGACCTCATCCGCGAGTTGTTCAGCCGGATGCCCGAGTCGAAGGTGCGCGGTTATCCGCCCCGGCGCTTCAGTTTCAATCAGAAAGGCGGCCGGTGTGAGGCGTGCGAAGGGAACGGCCAGAAAAAGATCGAGATGCACTTCCTCCCGGACGTCTGGGTCGAGTGCGACACCTGCCACGGGGCCCGCTACAACCCCGAGACGCTGGCCGTGGTCTATCGCGGCAAAAGCATCAGCGATGTGCTGAACCTGCCGATCGATGACGCCCTCGAACTCTTCGGCAACATCCCGAAGATCCGCGTGATTCTGCAAACGCTTTCGGACGTCGGCCTCGGCTACATGCAACTCGGCCAGCCTGCCCCGACGATGAGCGGCGGCGAAGCCCAGCGTGTTAAGCTCGCGGCGGAACTCGCCCGGCCGAGCACCGGCAAGACCCTGTATTTGCTGGACGAACCGACGACCGGTCTCCACTTCGACGATGTTCAAAAACTGCTGAACGTGCTGCACCGCTTGGCCGACCTCGGCAACACCGTCCTCGTCGTCGAACACAATTTGGATGTCATCAAGACGGCCGATTGGATCATCGACATGGGCCCCGAGGCGGGCACCGGCGGGGGCGAAGTCGTCGCCGTCGGCACGCCGGAGACCGTTGTGGAGTTCGCCGAAGCTCACCCCGAATTGCCGTTGCACACGAGCCGGGCGCTCGCCCCGGTGTTGAAGGTCGGCCCCTTCGCCGCGCGCGAGCGGTACGATGCGAAGAAGGCCCTCGCCAAGAAACTCGGCGACCTGAGTCTCGACGAAGTCGGCAAAGAACAGAAGCTGCCGTGGGAAGCCAACGGCATCCTCTGGCACACGCGCGACCGCATCACCACCAAGGGCACGCCCTGCAAATGGGACGGCTCGGCGCTACTCGATACCATCACCGCCATCGAAGCTCTCGGCGAGTTCAGCGATACTGTCTGGGAGCACCGCAGCATCGTCGAAATTCCCGCCGCGAAGAAATCCCTCGGCTGGTTCCTGCACGCCATGACCGGGCACGAGGCGTATCTGAAGCTCGTCTTCCGCGTCGCCCGGAACACCTTCAAACAGGCGGCACTCGTCGAAGCGTTGGCCCTGCGTCCGCTCAGCGATTACCCCGGCCACGAGGGCTACGCACGCGATCACCGCGTCGAGGTCAATAACCCGCGCGGCCCGTGGCAAGAGGTCGTCGTGACCATCGTCAAGACGGCCGAAGTCCAAGATCCCTCATTGCATGCGTTCCTTAAGCGGGCGGTGGAATCGTTCGTCGGGGCGACGGCGAAGTCCGATGGTGTCTCGGCCGTCGATGCGGCGATGCCGTGGAAAATCAACGGCGAACAATGGCACCTCGGCGACAAAGGCTTCCCGCCCGGCAAGAAGCCGAAGTGGGACCGGTCGCTGCTCCCAAAATGGCTGGCGATGCTGAAGGAGGTCGAACCGAACCTCGACGTCAAATACGACGTGCGCGACGCGATCACCGCGCGCGTCCCGGAGATCGGTCGATTCTGGGTGCGGATGAAAACCAAGGAAATCGCGGCGCTCGAAGTCTGGATCACCGCCCCGCCCGGCAAGTTCAACGCGGCTCGGTTCGATGGGATCGGGGCTTCGTGCGAAGTCGAGTCCGAAACGATCAAGCTGCACTTCACGTTGGCCGAGCAGTTGAACCCGGCGAAACTCCTCCCGTTACTGAAGGAGTTGCGCAAAGGGTTCGCGGCCCATTTCGGCGAGTGACTACCCGCCGACGGTGACTTCAATCTTGCCGAAGAAGAGCATCTTGCGGTCGCCGGTGCGGTAGAGTTCCTCGAACATGATCTTCAAATCCGGCTCGTACACCTTCGGCTTGGGCAACCCGACGGCCGAAGGGATGTTCAGTTTCACCGGGCTTTTCCAATCGATCATGTCCCGCTCGAGCCAGATGGTGATTTTGCGAATGCCGCGGACTTGATCGATGACGATCTCGTTGTCTTTGCGGATATCCCCGCGGAACTGCGCCGCCAGCGGCGGTTTGTCGGGGCGCTCGGGGTCTTTCAGTTTGTTCACCGCGTTGATCGAATCGGTGCCCACCCAATAGAAACGGTTGTCGGTCTCGCGGAACGTCTGCCACGGGTCGAACCGGGCCGCGTTGAGCCGCAACGAGGCGTTCCCGCGCACGCGGGTTTTTCGGCTCATCCACTCGAATGTCGTCGGCACTTCGTTTTGATACCACTCGATCCCCCGGCCTTTATACAGGCACATGATCGACGGGTAGCCCAGCGGGAGC
The DNA here is from genome assembly GCA_025352235.1 of Fimbriiglobus sp. Taxonomy (GTDB): domain Bacteria; phylum Planctomycetota; class Planctomycetia; order Gemmatales; family Gemmataceae; genus JALHQU01. Next base: position 26,588 of record JANXTU010000336.1, on the reverse strand, counting down.
CAGTGTTCGTAGAGCTTGCGCAAGGCGTCGTAAGACGTTCCCGCGATTTCGCCCGTGATGCAATAGACGGGCATCTTCTGGGCGTTGCGCCAGTAGTCTTGGTAGAACTGCGGCACCGGCATCGGCCCCATGCAGACGATCCCGGCGAAGATGTCGGGGCGGCTCATCGAGAGGTCGAGCGCGAAGTTGGCCCCTTGCCCGAAACCGTAGGCGAAGACTTTATCTTGCTCGATTTGGTACTTGCGCGCCAGGTCGCGGATCGTCGCGGTGACGAGCCAATGGTCTTTGCCCGAGTGGTCGAACGGCTTATTCCCGAACGACGAGCACCAAATCGGCGCCGCGAGGATGCAACCGTGGCGCGATGCGTCCAAGGCCAGCCCGGCGAGCAATTTCTCCGGATCCATCACCGGGTCGTTGAGCGCGATCACCACGGGGTACGAGCGGCCGGGGTTGTATTCCGGTGGCAGTTTCAAGAGGTACGTGAGCCCGCCGCTGTCTTCGGGCACGGGGCCGGTCTCGACTTTGAAAACGCCGTCGATGCCCACCTTTTTGGCGTCGAGTTTCGTCCCGCCGCGGATCTTGGTCACATCCGGTTCCCGGTCGATGGGCGGCAGCAGCGTGATGACTTGGGCGAGTTCGTCCGGGGCCAGTTTGTCCGTCGATTGGAGGTATTTCTTCAAGGTGCCCGTGCGGTCGTTCTGCACATCGCTGCGGAGGTAGACCATCGCCATCTCGCGGGTATTCCAGCATTTCGCCGCCGATTTCGCGTCCGGGAACGCGCCGCCTTTGCCCTTGAGCCAACCGCTGATGGCGAGCGCCAAAAGTTGTTCCGGCTTGCGGGCGGTCGCCCGGCCGGCCTTCCTCAGTTTGTCGTCCTCGCTGGCCACGTCGGTGAAGAGTTCGACGCGTCCGGTCGAATCCGGGTGGAGTTCGTCGTAGACCGCTTCGCCGCCCTTCAACAGCGTGGCCATTTCCGCCGCGATGACCCGGCCCGGCACATTCGGGACGACGATCCCGCCGCCCAGAGCGCCGTTGGCGAACTTACGGGCTTCTCCGGATTCGCCGTCGAGGAGTTCCCGCAGCAGACGCTTCGTCAACTCGTAGCGCGGCTGGACGATCTCGATCTTCGCTTTCAGTTCCGCCATCTTGGCGAGGTCTTTCGCGTCGGCATTCTTCGGTTGGTAGTCGCCGAGGAATTTGGTCGCGTTGAGGTACTGGCCCGAGTTCACCATCGCGTCGAGTTCGCCCAAGATCCACCGCGTTTCGGCGCCGTCGATCTCGCCCGAGAGCCTGTCGAACTTCTCCGTCGCGTCCTTGGACCACGCCCACGGGGCATCCTTTTTCAGTTTCTCTAAATCGGCCTTGGCGGCGCCGAGCCAGCCGATGTCTTTGAGAAACGCCGCGATGGCGATGCGCCGGACCGGGTCGATGAAGCCGAAGACGGAATCGCGCGTCTCGGGGTGCGTGGCCAAGAGTTTGCGGATGGTTTCGGTGCCGAGGTCTTTGGTGTCGTAACACTGCCGCCAAGCGTGCGATGTCGACACGACGTAGGTCGTGTGCGGATCGAGATACGAAACGATCTGGTCGATCTTCACGGCCCCGCCGCCGCGCGGGCCGATTTCCATCGTCCGACGCCACGCGGAATTGAACTCGGTCACGCGGAGTTCGCCGAGGCCGGGGAGTTTTTGGCCGCGAGTGCCAAAGGAATCTTTGCGGTAGGCCGTGAGTTTGTCTTTGGGAACATCCTTCTCGATCTCGGCCCCCTTGCGGGAGTGCGAGCTGAAAAAGTAAAACTTCGGCCCGGAATCGATGACGTCGAACGCCGCGAGCCGCGGAAATGAAAATTGGCCGCCGCCGAAGTCCGGAACGGCCTCGCGTTCTTTGAACGCCCGGCCGCGCAGCGTGAAGCCGTCACGCATGATCACGGCTTCGTCGGCGGGCGTCGCGCCCGCGCCCAAGGCCAACAGGCCCAAGGCGATCATCCGGTTGCGCATCATCGGGTCGACCTCCGCTTGCGTTCCGCGAAATCCAATTCCCCAACATGTATTGTTCCCGGTTCCGAACTCCGGTCAAGCCTTCTGTTGCAACTCGGCCATTCGGGTGGAACAATACGTGTGGCAAATTGGGGACACCTACTCAACGGTCCGACCCGAAAAGCGTTGGAGAACTGCCGTGCCCGTCCGATTCCGATGCGACACCTGCAACGGCAAGCTCAGCATTGCCACCCGTAAAATCGGCATGCCCGTCGAATGCCCGCGCTGCAACGAGAGCATGCTCGTGCCGAACGCCTCGCAGATCGGCGAAGAGCTGACCGAACTGCTGCTGTCCGTCGGTGGTGCCCGGCGCGAAGCGATTGGGACGACCGCGCCGATTCTCCGGCCGGGTCGATCCTTGGAAGAGATGCCGCTGTTCGAACGCGACGATATCGACGAAATGCTCGAACCGCTCGGGAAAGTACCCGCTCCGCTGCCGCTGCCCGAGCCGATCCCGGCCCCGGCGGCAATCGATTCGATCGACGCCATCGTCCTTTCGCGGACCCGGGCGACGGTCTTCGCGGTGATTGTCGTGGTGATGCTCGGATTGTCCTTCGGCCTGGGCTACGTCGCCCGCGGGTTCAATTCATCGAACCTAGAAACAATCGGCCGGTGACAGACTGTGTCGCTTTTCGCTCCGCGAAAAGTAGCTCGGCCCAACCGAGACTGGCGGAACTCGAAGGATGGCGCAACCCACTTTTCGCAGAGCGAAAAGCGACTCTCGGCGGATCCCATGGCAGCCGCTGACCCGAAGCAATTCGGTAAAATCCGAGCCACTTGGACTGTGTCGTTTTTCGCTCCGCGAAAAGTAGCTCGGCCCAACCGAGACTGGCGGAACTCGAACGATGGCGCAACCCACCACTTCGCGGAGCGAAAAGCGACTCGGGGAGCAAGTTGGCCGTCCCGAATGAGTTCCGTTCCGTCAAATTCTTCCAAATGATTCCAACGCGGGGTGTCGCGCACTCGGTTGGAAGAATCGGGTCACACAAACCGGATGAGCAAATCGCCGCCGTCGACTTGGGTGCCCGGCTTCACGACGACCTCGGCCACGGTGCCGCCGAACTCCGCGTAGATCGTCGATTGCATTTTCATCGCTTCGAGCATCGCCAATTTCTGTCCCGCCGCGACGTCCTCGCCGGCTTTCACCATGATGGCGACGATCGCGCCGGGCATCGGCGAGGCGACGTGCTTCGGGTTGCCCGCCTCGGCCTTCAACCGCGTCGCGGCGATGGCTCCGAGCGTCCGGTCCACCACCACCACTTCCCGCGGCTGGCCGTTGAGTTCAAAGAAGACGCTGCGTTTGCCCTCGGCCAACGGTTCTCCCACGGTTAAGAACTTGATGATGAGCGTCTTGCCCGGTTCGATCTCGACGTTGACTTCGTCCCCCTTCTGCAACCCGTAGAAAAAGAGCGGCGTCGGCAGCACGCTGACGTCGGAGAACTTCGCGAGGTGCTCGGCGAACTTGGTGTAGACCTCGGGGTAGAGCAGGTACGCCACGACGTCGCGGTCCGTCGGCTCGCGTTTGAGTTTCGGTTGCAGCGTCGCCCGCGCGACTTCGAAATCCGCCGACGCCAGTGTCGCCCCGGGGCGGTCCGTCAACGGCGTGCGGCCGCGCAGGATTCGCTTCTGGAGGTCGGGTGGGAAGCCGCCCGGCGGTTGGCCGAGCTTGCCCTCGAAGAACTCGATCACCGATTCCGGGAAGGCGATCTCGCGGGCCGGGTTCTGCACGTCGGCCGGCGTCAGGTTGTTTGCCAGCATGAACAGCGTGAGATCGCCGACGACTTTCGACGTCGGCGTGACCTTCACGATGTCGCCGAACAGTTGATTCACCTCGGCGTACTTCCGACCCACTTCGTGCCAGCGATCCCCGAGCCCGAGCGACTTGGCTTGCACGTAGAGGTTGGCGTATTGTCCGCCCGGCATCTCGTGCTGGTAGACCTCGGCTGAACTCGAAAGTTGGCCCGTCTCGAAGGGGGAATAATAGCCGCGGACTTCTTCCCAGTAGCGAGCGGTGTCTTGGAGCGCTTCAAAACCGAGGCCGGTGTCGCGGTCGCCGAAACGCATCGTTTCGACGAGGGCGTTCAAGCTCGGTTGCGCCGTGTTCCCCGCGAGTGGGGCGAAGGCGCAATCGACGATGTCCACATCTTCCTCGGCCGCCATGAGGTACGACGCCAGTTGCCCGCCGGCGGTGTCGTGCGTGTGGAAGTGGATCGGGATGTCGATCTCTTGCCGAAGGGCACGCACCAGTTTCTTCGCGGCGTACGGCTTCAACAACCCCGCCATGTCTTTGATGGCAAGCATGTGGGTGCCGTGCTTGACAAGGTCCTTGGCGAGATCCACGAAATACTTCAGCGTGAACTTGTCGCGGCGGTCGTCGAGGATGTCGCCGCTGTAGCAGATGGCCGCTTCGCAAATGGCGTCGGTCTTGCGGACCGCGTCGATGGCGAGCTTCAAGTTCGGCATCCAGTTGTTCGCGTCGAAGATGCGGAAGATGTCCATCCCCGCATCGGCGGCTTCTTTCACGAACGAGTAGACGACGTTGTCCGGGTAGTTTGTGTAGCCGACGGCGCTCGCCGAACGCAGCAGCATCTGGAACAGGATGTTCGGGATGCGTTCGCGGAGCTTCGTCAGGCGGTCCCACGGGTCTTCTTTGAGGAAGCGCATCGAGGTGTCGAAGGTCGCCCCGCCCCAGTTTTCCAAGGAGAATAAGCCCGCATGCACCCGGGCATAGCGCGGTGCGATTCCGAGCATGTCGTAGGTGCGCATCCGCGTGGCGAGCAGCGATTGGTGGGCGTCCCGCATCGTCGTGTCGGTGATGAGCAACCGCTTTTGGGCGCGGACCCATTTGGCGAATCCCTCGGCTCCGAGCTTCCGGAAAATGTCCCGCGTCCCTTCGGGGAGCGGGCTGACGTCGCGCTTCATTTCCCACGGCCGATCCGCCGATAACGCCGCGAGCGGGATTTTGGCGGGAGGGTTCTTCACCTCCGGGTGGCCGTTGACGATGACATCGGCGATGTAACCGAGCACTTTCGAGGCGCGGTCTTGGCGGACCGGCATCACGAATAATTCGGGCGTTTCGTCCAAAAATCGCGTCGTCACGCCACCGTCGAGAAAGTTCGGGTGCGTGACGAGGTTGATGAGGAACGGGATGTTCGTCTTCACGCCGCGGACGCGGAATTCTTGCAGGCAGCGCTCCATCCGCCGCGCGGCATCCTTGAAGCGCAGTCCGCTCGCGGTGACTTTCACCAACAGGGAATCGTAGAAGGGGGTGATGACGGCCCCACCGAAGGCGGTTCCGGCGTCGAGGCGGATGCCGACGCCGCTGGCCGAGCGGTACGCGGTCAGCCGGCCGTAGTCCGGCATGAAGCCGTTGGCCGGGTCTTCGGTCGTCACGCGGGATTGGATCGCGAAGCCCTGCGTCAAGATTTTCGATTGATCCCCGAGGCCGATGTCATCGTCCGCCAGCGGTCGGCCTTGCGCGATGAACAACTGCGCCCGCACGATGTCCCGCCCCGTGATGACTTCCGTCACGGTGTGTTCGACTTGGATGCGCGGGTTCACTTCGATGAAGAAGAACTTCTTGGAATCGGTGTCGTACAAGAACTCGACGGTGCTGGCGTTGTCGATGCCGACGGCCCGCCCGACGGCGAGCGCCGCGTCGAGAATGCCCTGGCGCACATCCGCCGGGAGGTTCGGGGCCGGGGCGATTTCGACGACTTTCTGATGGCGCCGCTGGATCGAACAATCGCGTTCGTAGAGGTGGACGAGGTTGCCGTGTTGGTCCCCGATGAGTTGAACTTCGATGTGCTTGGCGCGCTGCACGAATTTTTCGAGGAAGCAATCGCTGTTGCCGAAGGCCTGCCCGGCTTCGCGCTGGGCTTGCTCCAGTGCATCGGCGAGTTTGTCGGCCGAGTGCACCACGCGCATTCCGCGGCCACCGCCACCCATCGATGCTTTCACCATGACGGGGTAACCGAGTTTCTCGGCGAGCGCCGCCGCATCCGCCGCCGATGACACCGGCTTGTCACCGCCGGATAAAATCGGCACGTTCGCCTTCGTGGCAATGGCCCGCGCCGAGACTTTGTCGCCGAGTTGGCGGAGGACTTCCGGCCGCGGCCCGACGAAGGTGATCCCCGCGTCCTCGCACGCTTGGGCGAAATCGGCGTTCTCGCTCAGGAACCCGTAACCGGGGTGGATCCCGTCGACACCCACTTCCTTCGCAAGCGCCACGATCGCGGCGATGTCGAGGTACGCCCGGATCGGCTCGCCGGGGGTACCGACGCGGTAGGCTTCATCGGCCTTGAACCGGTGCAGGGCAAAGCGGTCTTCGTGCGAGTAAATAGCGACGGTGCGGATGCCGAGTTCGTGTGCTGAACGGAAGATGCGGATGGCAATTTCGCTGCGGTTGGCGACCAACAATTTCGTAATGGGCTTCGACATAGACGGCGATCCTCGGCGACGACTTCGTTTGCGATTTGATACGGATTCGGTGCGGGGGGGGAAACGCGACAACCCCGGCCGGGCCGGGGTTGTCGCTGGATCGGTTTCCTACGACCGCTACTTCTTGACCAACGCCGACACGTTGACGATCAACTTCGGCTGGGTCTTGCTATCGGTCACAATCTCGATGGTTCGCTTGACCGCGCCTTCGGTGTCGGCGGCCACATTCACTTTCAAAACGTGTGCGGCACGGGCCCCTTCGGTGACCTGGGTTACGGTCACAGCTCCTTCGGGCACTTTCACTTCGAGAATTTTGAACGGCGATTCTCCGGTCAACATCACCTGCTGCGTCGCGGGCGTTTTGCTGGCGTTCACATCGCCGAACCTCACCTCGGATGGGCTCACAGCGATCGTCTCGACGATGTTGACGGTTACCGGGAGGCGGATCCTCTCCACGCCGACGGCGTTCGTGGTCAGGTAGATTTCGGACATCCAGTTGCCTTTCGGGCAATCCGGGTCCAAGGTCGCGGTGACCTCGTATGAGACCTCGCCGTTGCCCTTATTCGCGGCTTTGGTTTCGACTTTCACGAACTTGCCATTGCTCTTGGCCTCTTTGATTTCCCACTTCGGCTGATTGAACAGCGTGACCTTCATCGACACTTTGCCACCGGCCGATTTTTGAACGGTGCCGAAGGCGAGCGAATCGGGTGTGAAGAAGAGGTCTTCCCGCGCGACGCACGAGACTTTCAGCACGACTTCTTCTTGGACCGGATTCAAGAATGGGACGGTTACCGTCACGGTTTTGAATGTGTTCCGCTGGTGCGTCGGAATCTTCTTCGTATCCAGGTAAGCGATGATGTACGTCGTTTCACCGGCCGTCAGTTGATTCTTAAGCAGCGAGGCCGAGACGCAGCCGCAGCCGATGCGCGCCGTACCGAGGCTGATCGTTTCTTTGGTCGTGTTCTTGATCGGAAAGTAATGCACGAGTACCGGCCCGATCGACGTGGTCGCGAAATCTTTCGTCGTCTCCGCGAAATACTCCGGTGCCGCGGCTCCCGCCGTCGCCCCGATTCCAGTCATCAGAACCACCGTGCAAACGATACGCCACATAGCAAACTCCAATTGTGCGGCGAAGGCGTCGTATCCCCCGAAACGACACCGACCACCAATATAAAGACTATACCCGGTTCGCCGGGCGAACCACATCAGGAAAAAGCGGTGCCAAGGCAATTCTTGCATCTTCCGCGCCAGCTCTGCCCGAAAAAAACCGGAGACAGCGTAAGACCGTCAGGATTTGCCGAAGGCGGGCCATCTTCCCTGCTCTTATCGGATCAGCGGGAAGGTGCCCTCGACTTGCGCCGCCGCGCGAGGGAGAACAGCGGCGTTCCCGGCTTCCGAAGTCGCGCCAATCGCTACAATCGGCGACTCCATCCGCTCAAGGGTGAGCCAGCACCGCCACATCGACCCGGGCGGCTCCGACGGCCAATAGCGCTGTCGTCACCGCGTCTGCGGTCGCACCGGTCGTCAGGACATCGTCGATGAGCAAGATCCGCAGTCCCTTGACCCGGGCGAATCGACCGCCGCCGAAAGCGCCGACCACGTTCTTCCTCCGCTCAGCCGGCGTCTGGGTCGTTTGGCTCGGCGTCGGGCGAATCCGCCGCACGGACCACGTGCCGACCGGCAATCCCAGTGCCAACCCCAAGCCGCGCGCCAGCGATTCGGATTGGTTGTAACCGCGCTCCCAGCGCCGGCGCCAGTGCAGCGGCACCGGAACGAGCATTTGCGGATGCGATTGCAGCAACCGCATACGTGCGTGCTCGCCCCAGAAAAGACCGAGGGATTCCGCAAGAAGTTCCTGCCCCGGATTTTTGATGGTCAAAATCGCGTCCCGCAACGCACCGTCGTACATCCCCAATCGCTGGGCACTCGCAAAATGGTACTTCTCTTTTTCGCAGCGCGAGCAGTGGCCGGTGTTGGGGACGTGTGGGCCGATGTTGCTCGCGCAGCGCGAGCAGGTCCAAAAGGGATCGGTGCCGAGCACGACTCGACAGGCCGGGCACAAACAAATGGGCGCGGGTTCTGGCGGCATAGCCGCGTGGCAGAGCAGGCAATCGCGCGGCCAAACGAGTTCGCCGAGGGAATGCAGCGCCGAGCGGAGGATGCGCATCCTCAAGCCACTCGGCGGATCGGGGCGTCCTGTAAAGGAATGGCCTTGGGGAGCGTCAGTGTGAACCGCGTGCGTCCCGGTTCCCGGCCGGCCCAACGGACGTCACCGCCGTTGTTCTTGGCCAGCGCCCAAGCGATCGACAAGCCGAGGCCGCGACCTCGCCCGGCGGATCGCCCGGAAAAGAAAGGGTCGAACAGGTGTTCGATCGCGCTCTCGTCGGGTCCCGACCCGCCGTCGTCGATGTGGATCTCGATGCGGTCGTCGTGGATCGTCGAACCGAGGGTCACGCGGCCGTCCGGACCGGCCGCTTCGAGAGCATTGCGCACCAGATGACCGAGGGCCGCGCGAACTTGTTCCCCGTCGGCGCCGACAACAGAGTCGGCGTCGGGGTGGATGTCGATCCGGGATTCGGCTTCAGCCGTATCGCCCCGGACGATTTCCAAGAGCGCAGCCAACGAATGCGATCCCGTCTTGACTTGACTCGGGCAGGCGAACTGCCGGGCGCCGGTCAAGAGGTCGTGGATGCGCCGCGTCTGACGGACGATGGTCTGGAGATACTGGGCTTTGTCCGGATCGGCTTCGCGGGCTCGAAGCCATTGGGCATTGCCGGAAATCACGGCGAGTGGGTTGTTGATCTCATGGCTCGCCCCAGCCGCGAACTCGGCGAGCGCCGCCAACTTCGCATCGCGCAAGCGATGGTCGAAATCGAGGCGAGCCTCGGCCAATTGGCCGACCAACGAATCGATGCGATCTTCGAGCGGGGCGATCCAACTCCGGGCCGTGCGTCCGCGAGCTTGGGCCGTTTTGCGGAGTAATCGCGGGAGGAGCTCCGGCGCGGGCTCGCGGGCAATTTCGCGGAACGTTGGGACGTCCGCATCGAGTGCGATCCCCCGCGCGTCGAGATCCTCGTCCGGCTCATGCAATTGGGGGAGCAGGGTTGTTCCGCTCGCGCGGATCGCGGCCCGCAACACGCGGGTAAGGCCCCGGTGGGCGCCGAGAGCCGGCGTTTCTTCGATCGGCAAATCGAGGTAACCAATTGCCGCTTGCAACCAGTCGGGGAGACGCCAGCGCGCGGATGCACGCCGTCCGAGTGACACGCCGTTGTCGATGGCGCCGAGGTAGCGACCGAGTGGCGCGAGCAGCCCGGCGGCCCAAGCCGCATCCGGCGAGCAAAGCTCGGTGACCCGCGCGAGCTCCGAAGAGATACGCGCGAGGCGTTGGCCAAGTTCCTCGGCGGCTCGGTTTCTTGCCGCTGGTTCGCCGGGCTGTTCCAAAAGGAACGCCGCCGTTTCGCAGAGCCCCGGTTGGGCGAGTGTCGCGTCGTCGAATTTGAACGTCACGGGATCGGGTGTCGGCCGCGAGTATCGCAAAATGTGCAGAATCAGGCCAGGATCGTCGCGGAGCAGGCGCGCATCGGGGAGGTCGTCCGTCAGGGCCAGCAGCGACGCGGTCGCCGGGCGGAGCCACGGGTCGGTCATCGTTGGGAGGGCCGTCTCCGTTCTCACCCTTCACCCCTTGAAAAGAAGTTCGGAGTTTGGTGCTCGGAGTGCGGAATGGAAGAGTTTCTTCGATTCCGCACTCCGAGTTCCAAACTCCGAACTCACAAATTAAGCGACCGCGGCGGTTTCCATGTCGAGAAGCCGGCACATCTTGTCGATGAGGATTTCGACATCGAACGGCTTGCGCTCGAAGTCGTCGGCCCCCGCGAGCCGCAACTCTTGGATCTTGTCGTCTTCCACCATGCCGCTGATGCAGATGATGCGCACTTCTTCGAGGCTCGCATCCGAGCGCACCCGCATGCAGACTTCCTTACCGTTAATATCCGGCAGCATCACGTCGAGCAGCATGATGTCCGGGCGGTATTCCTTGACCATCATTCCGGCGTCGAAGCCGTTGGCCGCGACCTTGACTTCAAACCGACCGTCGTCTTCGAGGAGACGGGCTGTGACTTCGACCAGTTCGGCGTCGTCGTCGACCAGCAGCACTTTGCGCTTGCCGCTTTCGAGGGCATCGGTGGGAATCTGGTTGTCCCGCATGAAGCGGTACAACGATTCGCGCGGAATGCGGCGGAACTTGGATCCGGGAACCCGGAACCCTTTGAGTTGCCCGTTGTCGAAGCAGCGGATGATGGTCTGCTGGCTGACCTTGCAGATCTTCGCGGCTTCGCCGGTCGTGAATACCGTCTTCATGGCCATCCATCCTTCCGGCTCCTGCCGGCTGCATGAAGGAACCCGCGCAACGGCTGACGAAGCCGGTGTTCGGGTGTGGAACCATCCTTGGAACATGGCGACCAGGATTGCGGGTTTTGTGAAACTGCACAAAACGCCGAAGCCCGGTCAGATGGATCGCGGTCGTCGACTGCGGAGGCGGCGCAAGTTGGGGTGTTCAAAGTCAATCGGACGCGGGAAGTATAACCCGCAGGTTTACCCTGTCAACCCGGTGTCACCGAGAACCCGCGGCTTAACTCCCTTCCCGGCAAGCCCTTCTCTAGAAGAACCCGCACACGGATCAAAGTCGCCCTGCGTTCGCCAGTCCACCGAATCGTCACATCTTCGCCAGTTTACCTCGGATGGTTGCCGCCTGCGGGCATCCGGCATTCGGATGGCTTCCGCGGCATCAGCCGAAGGCACCGGTTTTACCGGCAACCCCCAAGCTGTGACGGAGCCAATAGCGACTCAATCCAAACAAAGCAACTGCATTGCCAGGTCCACCGGGGTTGCCCAAGCGACTCCGGCGAGCCGGCCCCGTGAGTGACCCGCCTTCCCGGATGGTGGAACCGATGCGTTGTCCCATTTCCACACCCGACGCGCAAGCCCAATGCCAAACGAGATTTCACGAAACTCCAAGAATCGTTGCTACACCCCTACCCCTACCAACCTACCAGGGTATGACAACAATTCTTGGAGCCACGGGGGAATGACTTGTGAATCCAAGCCAGGGGAGGCACCTAGAATCGGACGTAACTCCTTGCCGCGCTAGGTCGTTCCGAAAGTCGGACGTCATTCCACGATAGGGTGGGTGGGTTCACGCTGGAATGACGACTCCAAGAATCGTTGGCACACCCACCTACCAAAACTTCACTTGACGGCGATTCACGAGGATGGCATAGCTGGCCATTGAATCGATTCGATTGCGGGGGGTGGACGCGATGCGAACCATATTGGTCTGTTGCGGGTTGTTTGGCGGCGCGGCGGTGGCCCAAGCCCAATACGCGATGCCCGGCGGTGTGCAGGTCGGTCGGCCGATGATCAACCCCGTCGGCAATCAGTTCGAGAAAGTCGGAGCGCAGTTCCCCAAGGTCGGCAAACCGGCCGGGTACTACGGTGCGAGCGGGCAATTCACCACCGAAAAGCCGGTGCAACCCGCCGTCGATTTGAAAAACGTCGTCGCCCCGTACCCGGGTATGCCGGGCGAGGGGAAGGATTTTTGGGACCGTCTCTACGACCGTTCGACGAAATTCATGGGCATCGATCAACCGAAGATCGTCCAGCAGAATTGGACACCCGGACTCTCCCGCCGCACCCGCGAACGCCGCGAGGACGCGATGAATTTCCGCCGCGATTGAACACCTCGGACGGGCATTGAAACCGAGCATCGCATCCCGATGCTCACCACACTCCGTAAAACGACCGTGTCGGCCTGCCCACATCCCGAAATCCCGGGCCGACGATGCCCGAGGATGGTCGATGGCCGGCACCGCTTGGTTGGCTCCCCTCGCCGGTTCGCGGCTCGTCCGGCGCCTCGCCGACACCGCCATGGTCCGCGCGGCCCAAGCCCGCGTCCGCCACCTCGATCGCGCCGATCCGATGCGCACCCAAGAGCAAACACTCCGCTTGCTGTTGCAAACCGCCGAGAAGACGAAGTTCGGCCGCGATCACGATTTCTCGTTCCTTCAGAATGTCGCGGATTATCAAGCCCGCGTGCCGCTGCGCGACTACGACGACTTCTGGAACGAATACTGGAAGGACGCCTACCCGAAGCTCGACGACATCACGTGGCCCGGGAAGATCCCGTACTACGCGCTGTCGAGCGGCACCACCAGCGGGACGACGAAGTACATTCCGATCTCGCATTCGATGCTGAAGTCGAACCGGAAGGCCGCGTTCACCACGATGGCATTGTTCCGCAACGCGTTCCCCCAACACGACACGTTCACCGGCAAGTTTTTCTTCCTCGGCGGCTGCACCGACATGCGCCGGCAAACCGACGGCAGCTTCGCGGGGGACCTCAGCGGCATCGCCGCGAAAGAAGTCATCGCCGCGAGCCGGCCGTTCACCTACCCGCCGCTCGACATCAGTTTGATCGCCGATTGGCCCACGAAGTTGCAGAAGCTCGCCGAGCAGTCGATCCGCGAACCGATCACCGCCCTCAGCGGCGTGCCGTCATGGATGCTCGTGCTGTTCGACCGCATCAAAAAAGAATCGGGCAAGAGCACGATCGCCGAGATCTGGCCGCAGTTGAAACTCGTGATCCACGGCGGTACGAAATTCGATTCGTACCGCAACACCTTCCGCGCCGAGATCGGTTCGGACGCCGTGCAGTTTTGCGAAGTCTATCCGTGTTCCGAGGGGTTCATCGCCACCGAAGACCCGCGCTACAATCTCTTGCGGCTCGTCCCGGACCACGGGATCTTCTTCGAGTTCATCCCGGTCGAAGACCTGCGCGACGGGAAGTTGAAGACCGACAAACCGACCCGGCACACGCTGCGCACGGTGCAAACCGGGGTCGTCTACGCCATCGCCGTGACGACCTGCGCCGGCCTTTGGAGCTATCTCATCGGCGACACCATCACGTTCGAGAGCGTGAATCCGCCGTTGATCCGGTTCAGCGGGCGCACGAAGAACTTCCTCAGCGCCTTCGGCGAGCATTTGATCGAAGAGGAGATCGAAAAAGGGATCGCGAAAGCGGCCGAAGCATGCGGGGTCCTGACGGCCGACCACCACGTCGGCCCGATCTTCCCGACCGATCCGAAGAAGCCGGGCCACCACCTCTACATGATCGAGTTCCGGGGGTCGCCGCCGCGCGATCTGGCCGAGTTCACCCGGGTGCTCGACGGCGAATTGCGGCGCTTGAACGAAGACTACGACGCCCACCGCGCCGGCGACCTGACGATGCTGGCCCCGGAGGTCCGCCCCGTCCGCGAAGGGGCTTTCAACCGCTGGATGGAATCCCGCGGCAAAGAAGGGGGCCAAAACAAAGTGCCGAGGATGGACAACAACGGCACCATGACCCTGGCCCTGCGCGACTGGCTGGCGGGCCACGGGGGTTGAGGGTACAATTATCGAAAGCCCACGGGAGACTTGTGATGCCAATGACACTGGAACTGACAGATGAGTTAACCGCCTCTTTGAGCGAAGAGGCAACTCGGCACGGCATGGCCGTCCACGAGTTCGCTACTAGCCTGTTGACGCGGCCGAAAATCGTCGCACCGAGTCTTGGAGACGGAGCGTCGTTGGTGGCCTACCTCGAAGCAGAAGGGTTGTTGGGCACTCGAACGGACATCGCCGACACGTTGTCCGAAGCCCGCCGTTTGCGTGCGATTTCCAACAATCGCATTGGCGAACTATGAATATGCTCGATACCGACATTCTCATCGATCTGCAGCGGAAACTTCCAGCGGCGGTGTTATGGCTGAGCTCACTTCCGGACGTACCGATGGTTCCCGGATTCGTCGTATTGGAACTGATTCAGGGCTGTCGGAATAGCCTCGATGTTGCGGATGCTGTGCGACTCACTTCGGCGTTTCCAATAGTTTGGCCAAATGAGATTGATTGCAACCGAGCACTGGTCGACTATTCAAAATTGCACCTCTCGCATCGGATCGGGTTGGTGGATGTGCTGATCGCGAGTTGCGCCGTCGGTATCGGTTTTGAACTCTGCACCTTCAACGAGAAGCACTACCGGGCCGTCCCGGGATTGATACTCCGCATTCCATACGAACGGCCGTAACTCACTCGGTATTTACCCCCAGCCAGCGAGTGCACTTCCTCCGTCCGTTGTACGATCGGTTCCCGCATCGCCAGTTTGTCCGCCACTCCGCCGGGACGACCGCATGTCATTCCCCCGTTGTCTCTTCGACTTCAGACGTCTTCGGCACGTCCGTCGGATGCGGCACGCCGAACGTTTTCGCGATGTATAGCAACTGCGTGGCGAGGCCGTGGAACACCTTGATCTCTTTCTGCGTCGGCCGGCCTCGGGCGATGACGGTGCGCAGCACGTGGAAGATGCCGCCGGCGCGAAAATCCCAGAGGAACCGCTGCGCCGTCAGGGCTTCGGTGAGATGCTGGAACATACGCTCCTGGCTCTCGAAAGTCGCGGGCACCTCCGGAACGGGGGCGAGCCCGACTCGGGTCAGCCAGAGTTTCCGCAGTTCGTACAGCACCACCGCGACGGCTTGGGCGAGGTTCAGCGATTCGTGCCCGGCGGCCGTGGGGACGAACATCATCCCGTGACACAGCGTGATTTCGTCGACCGTCAAACCGTGCGGTTCGGGGCCGAAGACGATGGCCGCCGGGGCGACCGGGAGTACGTCGAGCAGCGCCGGCAGTTTCTCGTCGGGTGGGCCCCAGTACCCTTTGCGCTTCAGCCCGCCGATTTCCCCGGACGTGCTGAGGACGAACGCGCAATCGGCGAGCGCTTCGGCGAGTGTGCCGACGACGCGGGCCGTTTGCAAAATTTCGAGCCCGTGCGTGGCCATCATGACCGCATCCATACTCTGCTTGTTCGCGGTCGGGTCGACGAGGACGAGGTCGCGCAGACCGAAGTTCGCCATGGCCCGAGCCGCGGAGCCGAGGTTGCCCGCGTACTGCGGCCGCACCAACACGACCCGGCAGCTCTCGATCGACATGACTCTCCCCGTTCGCAGGATGTTTCAAATAGAGATTTTACGGAATCGACCGCAACCCGAGAAATCCGAGTCGGGTTCGGCGAACGGTGTCGATCCGGGTAAAGTCAACATCGTTCCGTCCTCCGACCTCCGATCGTTCCGATGACCAATGCCGCTCTCGAATTCGATTGGGCCTTCGCCGGTTGGCCCAGCGCCGTCCGTTATGGAGTGATCGTCGCGATCCCTCTCGCGCTCGGCATCGCGATCTTCTTTTTGTCCCGGACCGAAATGCGACTCGTCTCGCGGCGAGTCGCCGCCCCTTTGTTGGCGCTTCGGTGGACCCTCGCCTCGGTGCTCCTCGCCCTATTGCTCTTCGATCCCCGCGAGATCGAAGTCGAGCGCGAGCGAATCCCCGGTCGCATTTCGATCGCCGTCGATACCTCGGACAGTATGCGCGTCTGCGATCCGCAGCGGCCGCTCGCCGAGAAACTGGCGCTGGCCAAGAAACTGCAATGGACCCACGACATCAGCGGCGACCGCGAAGTCGACGATTGGATCGCCGAGGCCGGATCCGGCGCCGCGCCGCGCTTCGACGACTCCCCCGAAGGCCGAGGCCGTAAGAAACGCTTCGATGCTATCGTGAAGCGGATGGACGACGCGACGCGGTTGGCCCTCGTGGAGCGTGCGTTGCTCCCCGACGGCGCTGCCCTGATCGACCGTTTGAAGTTGGCCCACGCCGTCGAAGTCGTCGGGTGGGATCAAAAACTCGTCGCTTTGCCGACCGACCCCGGGCCTCTGGCGAAGTCGCTCGATTCCGCACGGCCCTATTCGACGCCGACGAGTGCGATTCCCGTTGCGCTCACCGATTTGAAACTTCCCCTCGCCCGCGCCGGGCAATCGGGCGAGGGGAAGCCCAAACTCCTCGGCATGATCCTATTCACCGATGGTCGCCACAACTGGGGCGAGTCGCCGGTGAAGCGGGCGGGCGGGCCGATTTTCCCCGTGGTCATGGCTCCGAAACTGCCCCCGCCCGATATTTCAGTCACGGTCACGCCCGTCGTGAAGGGTGAACCCCGCGAAGCGGCGTCGGATCGCTTGTTACCGACGGTGACCGCCGAGGGCACGATCCGCTTCGGCACGCGCGAACCGACGTTCCGCCCCGGCCGGGAGGTCGAGGTCATCGTCCGCGCCGGCGACGCCAAGAAGCTCGGCGCCCAATCGACGAAGGCGGCCCGCGTGGTGAAACTGCCTTCAAAACCGGGAGAGACCGAGCGTGCCGTCGGCTTTGTCCTATTCGTACAACCCGAGGGGTGGCCACGCGATTGGTCGGCGACCGTCCGGGATCTCGCGCCGGGGAAGTACGCGATCGAACTCGACATCCCGGATTGGGCCGATCAGCTGCGCGGCCCTACCGGCCCGGACGGCCGGGCGACGCATCTGCGCTCGTACTTCGAAGTCCTCCCGGCCGAGGGGGAAGAACTCCTCGACTTATCCGCGAACGGCCCGCTGCTGGACGAGTTGGCGACCGCGACCGGCGGCAAAGTCTACGCTCCGGAAGAGCTCGACGGTTTGATCGAACGGTTGAAAGGCGAAACGTCCGTCGTCGAGCACCGGATCACAACGCGATTGCGCCGATCGTGGTGGCTGCTCGGTGCGATCCTCGGCCTGTTCGCCCTCGAATGGATTCTTCGCAAGCGGAACGGGCTCGCGTGACACCGGGTTGTCACCGGCCCAGTGCGGCCAGCGCGTCGCCGGTCAATCGGTACGTCGACCATCCCCCGTGCGGCGCGGCCCCGAGCGATTCGTAGAACGCGATGGCCGGGGCATTCCAATCGAGCACCGACCACTCCATCCGGCCGCAATCCCGTTCGACCGCCAGCCGGGCGAGTTCGACGAACAGAGCTTTCCCGTGGCCCGCGCCCCGAAACTCCGGCCTCACGAACAGATCTTCGAGGTAGATCCCCGGTTGGCCCCGGAACGTGGAATAGTTGTGGAAGAATAGGGCGAAGCCGACGACGCGGCCGGCGTCCTCGGCGAGTAGGCACTCCGCGTACGGCCGGAGGCCGAAGAGGTGCACGGCCAAATCTTCGGCGCGGATCACCACGGAATCTTCGAGCTTCTCGTAGACCGCCAGCGCCCGGATCAGTTCCAAAATCACCGACACGTCGGCGGGCGTCGCGGGCCGGATCATTTCGATCTCCCGTTCGCTTCGAGGAAGGCCAGCAAGTCGGCCGCTTGTTGCGCAGTGAACTCGGCGAGCAGCCCGCGCGGCATCAGCGATTCCCGCGCCGGGGCGAAGCTTTCGACGTCTTCCGACTTCACCGTGACGAGCACCGCCTTGGCGTCTTTGAGCGTGATCCCCGCCCCGTCTTTCTTGACGAGCACACCTGTCACCGCGGTGCCGTCGAGCGACTTGAGCGTGTAGGCTTGATAAGCCGGTTCGACGCGGCGGGACGGCTCAAGCAGGCTTTCGAGCCAGTCGTCTTTCGTCCGGACGCCGGTCAGCTTCGCCAAGTCGGGGCCGATTTCGTTCCCCTTCCCGGCGTGTTTGTGGCAGACGACGCACTGCGATCGTTCCGCCAGAAAGAGCACTTCGCCGCGTTTCGCATCGCCCGTCAAACCGAGGATCGTCCGCGGCCGCGGGTTTGGGCCGAGCTTACGTTCCCCTTTCTGCGGTGGGAAATAGCCTTCGAACAGATCGCGCACGGGGCCGGGTTGAAGCGTCTGCGCGGCCGCGAAAATCGCGGACGATTCGTTGCAATCGCACCCGGCATCGAGCGCGAGCTTCATCGCCCCGGCCGTCGTGGCCAACAGCTTGGAGTAGTCATCCACGGCGATCGCTTCGCCGGTCACCGGGTCGGGTTTGCCGAGGCCTTTGATCCATTCGTGCATCAATTCAACACCCTTGGCGTCGACCGTGTCCGCGCCGATGTGCGGCATCCGATCTTTGCCGAACTTCGCCATCCGCCACAGCAGCGTGCTGCGTTCCGGCACCCCTGGGGCGATGATGCGCGGTTCTTTCACGCCGAAGTCGCCGCGGCTTGGGCGTTTGTCGAGAACGCCTTTGAGGTCGTTGCCGATGGTGAGTTCGAAGCTCACGGCTCCGCCGCCGCCGTTGCGGTGGCAGTGCGAGCAATTCACTTGGAGGTAGCTGCGGGCGCGGTCGACGATTTTCGCATCCGCATCGATCGGGTCGGTCAGCTTCGGCAACTTGGCCGTGTTCTTGTCGTCGTAAGCCGGGTTCGGTTTGCCATCGCCTTTGACGCGCTTCAACAGACCGCTGTCGCAGAGTTCGGCGAGTTGCTTCCGCTTGTTCAATTGGCCGACGTTGAACGCCAGCGTCGTTTCGGCCCACGGCGTGTGGCAAGTCAAACACTGCGTCCGGCTCGCGAAGTTCCAATTGAGTTCCCGTTTGCCACCGAGCACGCGGGAGTCGTCGACGACGATCTGCTTCTCGGCACCGTCGGCCGCGACGAGATCGGCGTCGGAATGATCGGCGCGCCAAGCGTAAGTGTAAGCCTGCCAATAGAAGCCGTCGTAGTGCAGAATTTGCGTCTCGACGCGGAGTTTCGTCTTCTCATCCTTCCGGACGGTCAACGTCTTGCCGAGTACCGAATCCTTCGGGAAATGGAACTGGTACGGTAACCAGTCGATGGTGCCGCCGAGGGCTTTGCGCCCTTCGATGTCCCGGATCGGTTCGGTGCCCGGCACCGCGACGAACCGCAGGCCGGTGGCCCCGTCGTGCCACATCGGCGCGTTGATCTCGAAGGCTTGAACTCCTTCGGCCAACTCGTGCTTCATCACGTCTTGGAACAGCCCCGTCTCGCGCAGCGTCTTCGGGAACGTCTTCGGGTCGTAGGCCGGTTGCGTATTCGCTTCGAGGGTGTGGACCTTCCCCGTGTCGTAGTCGAGGAGGAACAGTTCGCCGTCCGCGTCTTCGCCGAAGGCGACGATCCGCACCGTCGGCGCGGTGATGTCCTTCAGTGACACTAGCCTGTCACCGTCGAACTTCGCGGACCAGATGCGCTTCGTCATGTAGTCGCCGAAAATGTATTGGCCGACGAGTTCGGGATACTTTTTGCCGCGGTAGACGTAGCCGCCCGTGACACTGGCCGCTTGCGAATGATCGAGTTCGATGGCCGGCGCCCGCACCGGCGTCGGGCCGATTTTCAAATGCGTGTTGATCGGCTGACGGGCTTCTTGGACGCTCCAACCGTGGTTGCTCCCTTTGCTCAGGCGGTGGATCATCTCCCAGTTTTCCCAGCCGACATCGCCGACCCACAGCTCGCCGGTCCCGCGGTCGAAACTCATCCGCCACGGGTTGCGGAAGCCGTAGCTCCAGATTTCGGGCCGCACCGGTTTGCCGTCGTGCGTGGCACCGACGAAGGGATTGTCCTTCGGGATCGCGTAGTTCTTCCCGGCATCTTTTGCATTGACATCGATCCGCAAGACGCTGCTGAGCAAGTCCGAGCAATCCTGACCCGTCTTGAAGGGGTCGGGCGGATTCGGGTCGGCCGCGTCGCCGGTGGAAATGTAGAGGTAGCCGTCCTTCGGGCCGAAGTGCAAGTCGCCGCCATTGTGGCCCCCTTGCAGGAAGGCGATGACGACTTCCTCCGTCGAGCCATCGAGCTTCGGAGAATCGCCCGCGGTCAGTTGGAAACGCGACACCCGCGTGCCGTCGGTGAGGTTCTTGATACCGGACTTCGGCTTCAGCGTGTAGCAAACGAAGACAGTGCGATTTTTGGCGAAGTCAGGGTGGAAGGCAAACCCGTACAGCGCCTCGAATCCGTCCGAATCTTTGAGCGACTTGAGATCCTTCAACTCTTTCGGCAGGTCGGCGAGCAGCTCCGGCTTGCCGTCTTTGGCCTTCGGCACCGCGAAGATTTTGCCCCCTTGTTCGCCGACGACCATCCGACCGCTGCCGGGCATTCGGGCCATCAGCAACGGGTGGTCGAACTTCGCATTCGGGAACGCATCGGCCGATTTGTAAGGCGGCGGCGCTTCCGGACTCCCGGTGATCTTGCCGGTCGTCCACGGCTTGCGGGTCGCCACCGGTTCGGCGGCCGGGAGTGTCGAAGAGAGCGCTAGGCTTGCGAATGCGAAGACGATGATGGAGCGCATCGGTGCCACCGAGGAGGAGTTGCGATGCGGATTAGGATACCGGAAATCGGCACGTGATGGGAAGGGGGCGAGACGCTCGATTTCGTCCTGCCCCCGCGCCGCGGCTAACTTTTCTCGAATAGCGCCGCGATTGCGGCGTCTTCGATCGTTTCGAGACCGGTGTCGGCGTCGATGATGAGGCCCGTGCCGCTCGGGGCAATCCAGACCAAGTGGTTGCCGACGCGGAAGACGTCCTTCAGAGTCGGTTGTTGTTCGAGCAGGCGGAAGTAGGCCGCGCTTTGGGCTTTCACGGTGACGGTCTTCGTCTTGTCGCTGAATTGATCGTCGATCCAGACGCCGCCGAACTCGACGCAGTTGCGGCCGAGGAGCAGTTTGTTCGCCGTTTGCGTGAGGCGTTCTTGGTTGCGCAGGCTTTGAGACGCTTGGGCCAAATCGACGCCGAGCCGGCCGGTTTGGTTATCGAACAGCCGCTTCTTTTTGTAGTTCTTGTTGGCGTCGTCGAACGACTTCGTATCGCCTTTGGCCCGGTTGAGCGCGTCGGCGTAAGCGCCTTTGCGTTGCTCGGGGGTCATCTTTTCGAGTTGTTCGTTCAAGATGCGATCTTGTACGACCCCGCGGCCGCCGCCGAGCCCTTCGCCGGCTTTGCCCGGATCTTGCTTCTTGGCGAGGTCCTTGGCGAAGTCGCCGACGGCTTGGGGCTTGCCGCCGGGGCCCCCGGGCGCCGGGGCGAGACCGGGGGGCGCGGCGCCGATACCGGTTTCGAACTTCGCATCGTTCGGTTTGCCGAAGTTGACCACCGGCACCGGCGCGTCGGGCACCACGAGGTAGCTCGTATACGGCGTGGCGATACCGTACTTCTTGGCCAGCGCCGTCACTTCTTCGACGAGTTCTTTCTGCTCGCCGTTGATGCGGATCTGATCGAGGATGAAACCGACCTTGCGCCGTGCCCACAGGTGCTCGACGAACTCCCGGCCGCCTTCGGTCTTCACGGGGAAATCGACTTCGTAGACGAGTTCTTTTTCGTCCTTGCCGACGAGGCCCGTCAGTTTGATGGCCGCGTGACCGCTGCCGCTGAATCGCCCGAAGACGACGAGCTGGCCACCGTGGAAGAGGTCGGGGAGTTGCTGCGGGTAGACTTCGTTGAACATGACGTTCGTCGTCGTCAGTTTCACGTTCGTCATGACCGGGTGGCTGATTTTGGCGTAGAGCGACGACGCCTTGACTTCGATATCCTCGGCCGGGCGGACGTAGGTGCTGATGGCCCGCGTGCTGTCCGCGAGTTGGTCGAGCATCGCGGCGTTCACGTCGTCGCCGACGCCGAAGGTGAAGATGCGCGTGCTGGCCGTGTTTTTGTCGATGACGTTTTTGACGATCTTCGCCGGGTCGCGCTCATCGACCGTCGGCTGGCCGTCGGTGAAGAAGACGATGTTGAACGAACGACCCGCGTCTTTGCCGCGCAGGTCGAGGGCCGTGTTCAACGCCGGTTGGATGGCGGTGCCGCCGCCGGCGCGGAGGTCGTCGACCCACTTCGTGGCTTTTTCGAGCTGGTCCGGCGTCGCGTCGCTCAGGGTATCTTGGTAGGTCCGCACGGCCGTGGCGAAACTGACGATGCTGAAGCGATCTTTGTCGCCGAGTTGATTCAAACAGAGCTTCAACGCCTTTTTCGCCTGCGACATTTTGAGGTCGGACATGCTGCCCGACGTGTCGAGTACCAACACGAGGTCGCGCGGGATGCGGTTCTTCATCGACTCGAGTTGCGGCGTGATGAGCAGCATGAAGTAGCCGTCTTCACTGCTGACCGGCCGGTAGAGAACCGGCGTCAGGCCGATGTCCGCTTTGCCGACGCTGTAGAAGAGTTGGAAATCCTTATCGAGCGTCGCTTGGTTCTTTTCGAATTCGACGACGGCCTCCTTCTCGCCCTTCCGCTTGATGTCGATGGCGTGCGTCGGGCTGTAGATCGACTGCACCGGATTTTGCGAAGCGATGGTCACCGTCACCGAGAACTTCTCGAGGGTGCGCGTCCCTTTGCCGTCGGTCTTCAGCGGGTAAATGTATTCGACGATGCCGCCGTCTTGCTGGCTGACGGACGTAAAGCTGATCTTCACTTTTTGATCGCCCTTCGGCGGAATCGGGAAGACCTTCAATCGCATCATGCTGTTGCCGAGATATTCGAGCAGGCCGGGGTCCTGCGTCCGCTGCACGATGCTCGTGTAAACCGCGCTCGCCTTCTTGGCGTCGAGGAGTTCGCCGGTCGTTTCTTTGCCGTCGACCCACATCGTGAATTTGTTCACGCTCGCCCCTTTGGGGATCGGGAACAAATACGTCGCTTCGAGGTTGCGATCGGTGTGATTGCGGAAGGTCTGTTCGACGGTCGTGATCGCCACTTGGTCTTCGATCTTCACGTTCACGATGTGGTTGACCATCGCCAGCGGCGGGAGTTTCACGTCGTCCGGCACCAGCAGACCGCGGCCGAACGAATTCGGGGTCAAAATCAGGAGCAGCGAGGCTACCCCGAGCAATCGACGCATGGCGATCTCCAAGAACGCGGAGGGAGAGGGTTCCCGATGCACTATAAACGACGCGGCCCGGCCCTTCGATTGCAGAAGGCCGGGAAGTGACGGGGTCGTTACAAGTGGGGACGGTGATATTGCGAACACGAAGTGTACAGAAGGATATAACCTCCAAATCGGGTTTGTCAAATCGATCGGGGGGAAATTCCGATTGCGGCCCGCCCCTGCACGATGCGACAATTCTTTTGCCGATACCCATGCCCACCCCGAGTTTCCTTCCATGACGCTGCGCCGCCTCGCCTCGTTTGCCCTTGCCGCCAGTCTGCCCCTCGGCTTCGCCGGCGCCGCCGACTGGTCCCGGCTGCGCGGGCCCAACGGTACCGGCGTCGTCGAGGAAAAAACGCCCGTGCTGTTCACCGCCAAGGATCAACTCTGGAAAACGGCGCTCCCCGGCACGGGCCACGGCAGCCCCATCGTCGTCGGGGATCGCGTCTTCATTCAGTCGAGTTCGGCCGACGATTCGAAACGGTCCCTGCATTGCCTGAACGCGAAGACCGGCAAAATCGACTGGACGAAAGACAGCGGCGCCCAAAAGGCGAACTCGATGCACAAGAAGAACACGACGGCATCCAGTACTCCTGCCAGCGATGGCCAGCGCGTCTACGCGGCCGTGTGGGACGGCGCGACGCTCGCGCTCTTCGCTTACGATCTCGACGGCAAAGAACTTTGGAACAAATCTCTCGGCACGTATTCGGCTCAGCACGGCGCCGCCCACTCGCCGATGGTGTACGACGGACTCGTCTACCTCAACGTCGATTCGGATTCGTCCGCGAAGCTCGTCGCTTTCGACGCGATCCAGGGCGAAGAGAAATGGCACGTCGACCGGGTCAAGGAGCGCGCCAGCTACACGACGCCGATGGTGCTCGAAGAAAAAGGGAAGCCGACGCAATTGATCTTGGGCACCACGACGACCGTCGATAGCTACGACCCCAAGACCGGCAAATCGAACTGGAGTTACACCGTCGAATGGCCCACGCCTAAGAAGCTTCGCGCCGTCGGTCAACCGGTTTTCGCGGCGGGGAACATCGTGGCCTACATGGGCGAAGGGGGCGCCGGCCGGTACATGGTCGCGGTGAAGGCCGACGGGTCGGGAGCCCTCGGAGCCAAGAGCAAAGCCTGGGAATTGAAGGACAAAACGCCGTATGTGCCGAGCGCCTTGGTGTTCGAAAATCACCTCTACTGGGTGACCGACACCGGCTTCGCGGCGTGCGCCGACGCCAAGACCGGCAAGCTACTTTGGGACGCGCGGGCCTTCCAAAAAGGGGTGTCGTCGTCGCCGATCCTCGTCGGTGGCACCGTGTTCGCCATTGACGAAGCGGGCAAGGCCATCGCCTTCAAGGCGACTCCGAAAGGCTACGAACCCGTGGGCAAGTCCGACGTCGGCGAACCGGTGCTCTCGTCCCCGGCCGCGGCCGGCGGGCGGCTCTTCATCCGCGGCGCCGAGCATCTTTTCTGTTACGGACCGAAGGGATCGTAGCGGATACCACGGCTCGCTGCCTCGGGCGTGGCCCCGGCACTGCCGGTGCAGATCGAAAAGAACGATTGAACCGGGCGAGAGCCGAAGCGAGCCGGGCCATTCCCGCGGTGGGGGTGCCCGGCTCGCGCCGTTTTCGTAGGCCTAATCCGAAAGGGGACACGCGATGAATTTGCGGGCCGGAGTCGCGGTGTTGATCCTTCTCGGTGCCGTCGTGATCGGCTTCCTCGTCATGGGGATCATCCGCCAGCGCGCGGCCCACGACCGCGTGCTGTGCCTGAACAACTTCCGCGAACTCGGGCAATTCGCCGCGATGTACGAGAAGGATGCGAAGGATGGCCAGCAGCCGGGGGTCCGCAACTTCGCCGTGCCCGTAGGGACGATTGCGAATCCGAACCTCCCACCGGAGCAGCGGCTGAGCTGGGTCGCCGACTCGCTGGAACACCTGAACCAGAAGCGGCAGAACACGGTCGAGCTGGCGCAAAAACTCGACCGCACTTCCGCGTGGGATAGCGACCGCAACCGCGAACTGTCGAAGACCGCGCTGAAGTTATTCCTCGTCCCCGGGGCGGTGCCGGATCGCCTCCCGGACGACCCAGCCCCCGCGCAATTCGTCGGCCTCGCCGGCATCGGCCCGGACGGGGCGACGCTCGGCCTCGGGCCGCCGGTGCCCAATCGGGCCGGGTGTTTCCAGTACGACACCGCCACACCGCTGCTGACGATCCGCGACGGCGACGGCCTCGGTAGCACCGTCCTGTTCGCCGAGACGCGCAGCGACCTCGGCCCGTGGATCCGCGGCGGTCCCAGTACCGTGCGGATGCTCGACGTGTCGCCCACGGCGGCGCCCATTGTCGGCGGGCAGTTCGGCGGTAACTACCCCCACATCGCCGGCTTCGGCATCGCCGACGGCGGTGCCCGTTTCTTCACGGACCGCACGAACCCCGCCGTCATCCGTTCGATGTTCACCATCGCCGGCCGCGGCGAAGACCCGCTCGTCGGCGGCGACTGAGCCCGGTTACTTCTTCTCTTTTTTGAACTGCCAGAACTCGTCGAAGATTCCCGCCGCGACGACTTCGACGGCGCCGGGGTCGTCGCGCGTCGGCTTGGGTTTCAGCACGGCCCAATCCCCGAGGCGCGGATACAAGAGGGCATTCGTCCCCCGGAAGTCGGCATCTTTGAAGGTGTGACCGGAGTTGAGGACGACGTACGAGCCGGGGGACTTCGGGTGCGGATAGATCATCGCCGGATAGTGGGTTTTAGGGTCGTACTTGACGCCGTTGACGACGAGTTCGTCGTTCGTCCATTTGATAGGCAGTTTGGGGAGGACTTCGGCGATGGCCGGATTGCTACCGGGGTCGCCGAACAGAATGGCATTCCCGGCGTCGCCCCATTTGCCCGTGGGCAGTTTGCCCCGGAGATGTTTGTCCCAGAGTTCCCCGAATTGTTTTTCAACGACGGCGACATGGTCGCCGACGGCCCGGTGCCAAGCCTGCCCGGATGGGCGAACGACGACGAACTCGCCGCGGAACGCATCGTCGATCGGCCCGGGCGCCGTCGTCTTTTGTTTGAGGATGGTCTCGTAATTCGAGACGTCCCATTTACCATCGGATTTCACGAGCACGCAGGACATCGAATCGAATTTCACTTGAAAAGCGTCCCCATCGACGACCACCCGGTCGATGCGGATGCCCTTGATCGACAGCGAAAGCGGATGGAGGATCAAACAGCGGACGTTCGTCGTGGCGACGGTCACCGTCTTATTGGCCTTGTCGATTTTCGCATCGACGACGGCCTTCGAATACTGTTCGTTCAATCCGTAGACCCAAAGCCACTCGGCGGCCCGGTAGTATTTCGTCGTGTAGGTGACGAATCGAACCCGCTCGGCCGGTTTCTTTTCCTCGGCGAGGATCGCCCGGTATTCCGCATCGCACTTGGCCAACCACGCTGCCGGTTGCTG
>JANXTU010000333.1 GCA_025352235.1 Fimbriiglobus sp. | reverse complement strand
CAATGGACGGCCCGGTTCAACCCCCGCGTCGTTGGGGAACCGGAGATTTTGTCGATTTACCAAGCGGCGTGGTGAGGGATTTGGTTGTTAAACAGGCTGATTGCTGAGTACTGACCGCTGAGTACTGTTACTATTTTCAAGAAGTCGAATGAGACAGTTGTCAGTGATCAGCACTCAGCCAGAAAAAAAGGTCGTTCTTGGTGCGGTTACGATAGGCGGGTACAATCCCCATGCAGGGTTGGCTCTCGCAAGGAGTGATCGGTATGACTCGGGATTCCGCAACGTTATTCGCCACCGCGATGCTCGTCTGTGCGATGGTCGTCGGTTCAATACCGGCGGCCGATTGGCCCCTATTCCGCGGGGATGCCAAGATGTCCGGCACCGGGGTGGCCAAGTTGCCGGAGCAACTCGACGAGCGCTGGGCCTTCAAAACCGGCGATAGTATCGAGGGGGCGCCGGCCATCGTCGGCGGGGTCGTATACGTCGCCTCGATGGACAAACACCTTTATGCGCTCGACTTGGCCACCGGCAAACAAAAGTGGAAGGTCAAACTCGGGCCGATGAAAGCCTCGCCCGCGGTCGACGGCCCATTGATCGTCGTGGGCGATGTCGAAGGGACCGTCCACGGGGTGGATCTCGCCACCGGCAAAGAACTCTGGAAGTTCGCCACCGATGGCGAAATCACCTCCGGGGCCAACTTCCACAAAGGTAGTATCCTCGTCGGCTCGCACGATTCCAAACTCTACTGCCTGAGCGCCGACGGCAAAAAGACGTGGGACTTCGGCATCGAAGGGCCGGTCAACGGTTCCCCGGCCGTCGTCGACGGCACGACTTTCGTGGCCGGGTGCGACAGCATCCTGCACGCCATCGACATCGGCACCGGCAAGGAACGTTGGAACGTCGAACTCGGTGGCCAGGCCGCGGCGACCGCCGCCCTCGCCGGGGACTTCGCCTACGTCGGGCTCATGACGAACCAAGTCATCGCCATCGATTTGAAAGCGAAGAAGAAGGCGTGGCTCTTCGAACCGACCCGGCGGGCGCAGCCGTTTTACGCCTCCGCCGCGGTGACGGAGGAATTCGTCGTCACCGGGAGCCGCGATAAAAAGGTTTACGCCCTCGACCGCAAGACGGGTAAAGAAATGTGGAACTTCGCCTGCGAAAACACCGTGGATGCTTCGCCGGTCATCGTCGGCGACCGGGTCTACGTGGGTTGTCAATCGAGCACCGCGGAGTTCTATGTCCTCGATTTGAAGACCGGCAAGAAGCTGCAAGAAGTGACGCTCGACAGCGGGATTACCGGTTCCGCCGCGGTCGGCCCCGACTGCATCGTGGTCGGCACCGAGAAGGGCTCCGTGTACTGCTTGGGGAAGAAATAGCTTCAATCGCCGAGTCCGTCCGCCAACTCCCCCGCGAAGTGCGGGGCCATCAGCGATCCCTTCGAACCGAGTCCGTTGAACACGCCGACCCGCGATCCATTTGCCAGTCCGATCCACGGCTTCTGCCCCGCGAGGATCGGCCTCACCGCCGCCTGCTGATCGACGACCTCGAAGGGGCGATTCACCATCGTCTTCAAACCGATTTCCAGTTCGATGCGAGCTTCGGCGGTCGGCGTATTCGAGAAGTCGCTCCAAGAATAGGTCGCGCCGAATCGCCACAGTCCATGGCCGGCGGGTGTCAGCCAATGCCCGTTATTCACCGTGCGGCGCTCGTCGAAACCGTCGATCCGCACGGTCAGGATTTCCCCCTTGGCCGCTCGGAACGGGAGGTCGCCCGTCAGCGGGTTCTGACTCGCCGCGAAGCCTTGGCAGAAGATCAAATAGTCGGCCCGGAGCCCCAAACGCGGCAGGGTCACCCCGTCCGCTGACACCGCGATGTCATCCGGCGCGACATCCGCTTCGAAACAATGTTCTCCGAAGTAGGCCCGCGACGCATCGAGGTACTTCGGCACATCGAGCTGAGCGGCCGTCGGCATTTCGAAGCCGTCGAATACCGGGAACCAAGCCGGATTCAACGGCGGGGCCGGCTCGCGGACGAGATCACCGAACTCGGCGCGCTTCCGTTGAAAGCTCGAACGCTCCCGGTCGCTCCTCAAGATCCGCACGAGGGCGCGCGGGTGGAAGAAGCTCGCCCCCGTCTCGGATTCCACGGCACGATAGAATGCGACAGCCGTCGGGAAGAGGTCGTCGTACCGCCACGTCTTCGTCAGCCGCTTGCCCGTGATCGGCGTCATCAACCCCGCCGCGACGCGCGACGAGGTCACGGCTTCGGCCTTGTCCACGAGCGCGAAGCTCCGGCCCCGCCGCCGGAGTTGCCAAGCCAGGGTTGTCCCGGCGAGGCCGGCGCCGACGACGATTACAGAAACTTGATGCACAGCACACCGCCGATGACGAGCAGTGCCCCGCCGATCTTGCCCGGCGAGATCGATTTTTCTTCGAGGCCGAGCAGCGCGAAGTGGTCCAGTAGTAACGAGCAGACGAGTTGCCCGCCGACGACGAGGGCGATGAACGCGGCCGCGCCGAGTTCGCGCACGAGCGACGCCCCGGCGAGGACGATCAGCGTCCCGAGCGGACCGCCGATCCAGTTCCACCACTGCGTGTTCCGCATCGAGTCCCACGTCGGCGCCGGTGGCCGGAAGATCAGCATGGCCAAGTTGGCCGCGATCACCGTCCCGCAGATCGAAAAATAGGACGCCCAGAGCGGCGCGGCCCACGGGTCGGTGGCGAGGTTTTGCCGGAATTTGCTATTCGCCGAAGCTTGGAGGGCGATGCACCCCCCGGCCCCCGCCGCCAACAGCATGAAGAGGAAGTAGTTCATGGGGTTGTTGTAGTTAAGCCGAGTTCGACGGGATGGCATCCAAAAGTAGAATTGTCATTTCTGGTTCGGATTGACTCCCACTCGTCGGCCAAATGATTCCAGCCGGAAAGCACACACCCATCCGTGGAACCATTGCAAAAAGCTGGAATCATTTCCAAACGCTGGACAGACCTTGCACCGCAGCGGGTTACGGCGCCTACTCTCGCCGGAAACTAGGCAAGAAGTGAAGAGTCGACACGCGCAGGTGCCGCATTTCCGACGCGATGTTGTATTATTTGACATTCAGTGTTGACTTCGCGGGGGGGGTAGAGTAACATTGCCTCTGAGATAGTTCCGCTGGCACCGGGACCGGAAAAATGAGCCTCCGCCGTTGGGTCGTGATCGGGGTCGTCGGCACCGCACTCGCGGTCCTGTCCGGCGTCGTCACCGCCCGGGCAATGCGGCCCGATGCCAAGACGGACACTAAACCGGAACCGCCACTGCCGGCCCTTTATATTGCCGACGGCAAACAAGACCTTGGCGAAGTCTGGGAAAGCCGCGACGCAATCCTGACCGTCCCCATTTCCAACCGCACCGACAAACCGATTGAAATCTTGGACTTCGAATCGAGCTGCGACTGCGTGGTCGTTTCAGCCCGTGACATTACTGTTCCCGCGCAAGGCTCAGTGAGTGTTTCGGTGACCACGGATCTGACCAAGCGAACTCCGCAACAATTTGGGATGGCAAAGCGAAAATTCAGCATCAGCTTAAAGCCCGTATTAAAAAGTAGTTCAGTAAAACAACCGCTTGTGAATTGGATGGTAATCGCGAAGTGTTTGATTGCATTTGAAACCCATGAAATTTATTACTCTGAATGGTGTATCGCTAACCAAACTCCACTGGAGCGATCTGTAGCGGGTGTTCTGCATTTTCAGGGCGGCGTCGTTTCTGTCAGGTCATCCGATCCCCGTCAAGTGACCGCTCGCGTCGAACGGGCGACAGCTTCGGGCATCAAAATTATAGTGGCTCCAAATACTCGGATTGGTCCGGGGCCCTTCCATTGCAAACTGTCCGTAACAGTTGAAATGCCCAACGGTGAATCGCATACGTGTGAATCGATCTCGGTATCGGGAAACCTCTTGGCGAACTGAGACTATCGTGAAATTCCTAGCGAGAGCTTTCGCGGTTATATTTTTTGCGTCGTGCGCATTGTTCACCCAATTTAGAATTGCGCAAGAGTCGAGCGATATTGACAGAATGCTCGCATCGTGGAAAGCCAAACGTGCAGCAGCTAAGCTTGTCACCTACAAGTTCAAAGGGAAACTCACATATCATAAACATGAGGCAATACCAGAACTCGATCAGCCCGCACTCAATGCGGATCTCGAACTCAAGGACGAAATTATCATTGATCTGAATATAGCCAGTGGCACGTTCCAATTGGAGCGGACCATGGAGGAATGGAACTCGAAAAAGAAGGCGATTGATATACGCCACGGTAATGCCGTGTTCGACGGCAAGGTCTATAAAGCGATGTTGCCGAAACAGGGAATCAGTCGGACTGGGGAGTACGTGGAGCGTCGTGGCGACCTCAGAAGCTATCCATTAGATGATTACTTTTCATATATACTCATAGATTCCGGGCTTGTTCCTCTGCGACCGTACCAACAGTTCTTTCACGCGAACTATCTCGATTTCGATCCGACGAAGTATTCCGACAGCTTGAAACTTGACGCCTCCTCAAATAAATTACTTCGCGTGCGTTGCGCTCCCGAACGAGTGAACGATGGCGCTGCCGAATCGTACGTGATCATCGAATCCAATCCGACAAAAGATTATTCGGTTGAGAAGCATTCCACATATTTGAATAAGAAGCTAGTTTGCGAATACCGATTCTCGCATATAAAGATCGACTCGTATTGGCATATTTCCGAAGCGACACGCGCGAACTTCGGTCACAACGGGCTGATTTCTACAACGCAAACATTCGCCGTAACTTTTTCATGCGCTACAACAACTCCAGAATTAGTGATTAAACCGGAAAAAGGCATGAAAGGTGCTGTGGTCGTTTATAACGATGCCGCAGAACGCGACAGCCGTACGCCTGAGATTAAACTCGGCTTAGAAGTCGACGAGTCGGGTGACTTAGTAAGTCCAAAAGCTAAATCGGCTAGGGCATCTACAGTTCGGTTTGCCATTGCGATATTATCAGCCATGGTCGTGCTGGTCGCAGGTTGTATTTTCGTAAAACGAGCGAAACGATATGTGTTCCGTCCCAAGTCTACATACTGAGCATCTATAAACCACATTTTGAGGCACACTCACATGCAACGCAAGCTCACACTCATGGGTACCTTGTTTTGCGCCATCTGCTTGACCCTGTCGATATTCGACCGTGGTTCAGGCCGCTCATTCGCAGCACCCGTACCAAAGGAAGTCTTCAAATGCAACGACTGCGACTGCAGAATGTGGACGGGATTCAAGCAGACCACTTCGACTGGCGACACGTATCGAGAGTTCTATCTCGTAGTTGGACTTCCGCCGTACGACTCTTACGCGACCGCATATCCATTGCCGCCTCGCGAACCGCCAAACGAGTTAGCTAACAGCTATTGTGCCGTCAAGTGCGATGAAGGC
The DNA here is from genome assembly GCA_025352235.1 of Fimbriiglobus sp. Lineage (GTDB taxonomy): Bacteria > Planctomycetota > Planctomycetia > Gemmatales > Gemmataceae > JALHQU01. The sequence goes on along the minus strand of JANXTU010000333.1, from coordinate 1,355 downwards.
CTACCTGAGTTAGCACGATTCTACAACTTTGAAACCATGGAGTTCGAAGTATTTCAAATCTCCGAGCGTAGTTCATTATTGGGTGTAACCGCGTGCACATTCCCTGGGAATTGTGTTCGGGCTGGAACTCAAGTCACGCGCACCGAGGGAAGTCCAACGAATCCAACACCTGTCATGGGCACAAGAGATCATTTCGTGTGTTCAAAACCATCAACACAAACGGAATGAAACCTCTATCGGCTCGACATGCCCTCACCCTGATCGAGCTTCTCGTCGTCATCGCGATCATCGCGGCGCTGATCGGGTTGACGCTGTCCGGGGTGCAGCGGGTGCGGGCGGCGGCGGCGAGGGCCGAGTGCCAGAACAAACTCCGGCAACTCTCCCTCGCGGCGCATTCGTACCACGATGCCCAGCGTCATCTGCCGGCCGGGTGGACCTCCGACGCCGACTCGAAATCGCTTACTTACCTCGGCTGGACTGCCCGCCTGCTACCTCACCTCGAGCGCGACGCGCAGTGGCGCAAGGTCGAAGCCGCGTTTCAATCCGACCCGGACCGCCGCGCGTTCTTTGGCCACGCCCCGCACGCCGAACTGCTCGCCACCGTGACCGCGCCGTTCACTTGCCCGAGCGATGGCCGTGTGTCCACGTCGCAGACTTCGGCCAACACCGTGACGGCCTCGTTCACGTCCTACCTCGGGGTCGTCGGGCGCAATGCGTTCCAGAACGACGGCGCCTTCTTCGCCGATTCCAAAGTTCCGTTCGCCGACTTCCGCGATGGCCAGAGCAACACGCTCCTGATCGGCGAGCGTCCCCCCTCGGCCGACTTCCGAATCGGCTGGTGGTACCGCGGCTGGGGCGCTTCGAAAGACGGCATCGGCGAAATGATCCTCGGCGTCCGCGAACGCAACTTCAGCGCGGATTACAAAGCCTGTCCGCCCGGTCCGTACAAGTTCGTCCGCGGCGAACTCAAGAACCCGTGCGACACCTTCCACTACTGGAGCCTGCACGCGGGCGGGGCCAACTTCGCGTTCGCGGATGGCTCGGTGCGGTTCCTGAGTTACTCCGCCGACGCCATCTTGCCGGCGCTGTCGACCCGCGCCGGCGGGGAGTCGGTCTCGCCGACCGAATGAAGCTCGCTGAGCGCCTTGTCAGTTTCGGCGGGGGCGGTATACTTCGAGTTCTAGAAAATAGGTCTGCGCACGGACTACCGTGCGTCCGCAAGGGGTTCCGCCGATGGGTATGCATTGCCGAGTTTGCCAGAAGAAGCCCGCCATGGGCAATCAGAAGACGTACCGCGGTAAGGCGAAATACCTCGGCGGGGTCGGTAAGAAGATCACCGGGATCACCAAGCGGGT
>JANXTU010000325.1 GCA_025352235.1 Fimbriiglobus sp. | reverse complement strand
GGGTGGACCGCAAAACCGGCGGCCTCAGTTTTACCGGCCACTACACCCCTGTCGGCAATCCTTCGGCCATCGTCTTCCTCGATCTCGCGAAAGACTGAGGCACCGCCGTATCACGCGGCGTCGGGCCGGGGGTCAATCCGGGTACGGGTTGGACGCCGACGCCGGCGGCGGCGGTTGGCATCGCCGGTCCTGGGGTGCGCGGGTGTCTCGATTCCGGAGGGAGGGTGCGGGAACCGCAGGTTCCTGCAAAAGACAAAATCGGCTCGCTCGCCAACGGAAGCCCCTCGCATCCCCTGCGGATCGGCATCGGGCGGTCTTTCCAGAGGCGGGAGATTGCCCCGACGCCGTCTGGACTTTTCGCGGCCCCGAGCGAGCCGACCCGTTCACGGCCGCAACGGCTCAGAAGCCGAGGCACGGCGCGGAAGTGATCGAGAAGAACTTCTCGGTGTCCGCGTCCGCTTTGATGGCCCCCGCGGATCAGGCCGGCGTGATCGATGTCCTTCTGGTTCTCCGGAAGCACGAACGCGGTCTGGGCCGGCCGCAGTTCCTTCGCCCGCTTGGCCCGCCCTCGGCCACTTCGATCAGGTATTTGGTCAGGTCGAGGAACTGCTGGCGGTCGGAGAGCAGGTTCGTCAATCCGTCGGGCATGAGCGACGGAATGCCGACGGTCCGCTTGTCCACATCGGCCGTCGGAATCGTGATCCGCTTCCCGCCGGCCGGGTCGATGAGCGCGAGCTTGCTGTCCTTCTCCTCGGCCAGCAGCCCAATGACGGTGCGCCCCTCGGCGGTGGTCACGGTGATCGGCTCGTACCCCTTCTTGATGACCTTGGACGGAGACAGGATGGATTCGACGAGGTACTCGGCGGTGGCCTCCTTGCCGGCTTGGACGAGGTCCGGCCCGAGTTGGGTGCCGGTCTCCGCGTCGTGGCGCTTTGCGCAGGTGAGGAACGGCTGGAAGAAGAGCACCGCCCCGCGGCCGGCGTTGCCCCGCTCGCGGGCGGCCTTCGCCAGATCCGCCATCGACTCCGTCCGCAGTTGCTGCGCGAGCGACGGCGGGACTTTCGGGGGAGCGGGGTCGGCGGGCACCAACCACAGCTTGCCGAGCAGTTCGAGCATGTCCGGATCGTGCTTCTTCAACTCGTCGCGGGTGAAGGGGAAGAAGTCGTTCCGGCCGAAATACGCCTCGGTCGCCTCCGCGAAGTATTCCATCGGGTTCGTCATTGCGTAGGCCTTCTCGACCGTGTTCGGCCGGCCGTTGCCCAAGTGGCGTTCGACCTTGTCGTACTTGCCCGCCTCTTTCGCCCGCGCATAAGCGGCGGCGATGTCCGGATTGGCGAACCCTTTCGGCAACTCGCGGTCGTGATAGCCGTGGGCGAGTTCGTGCAGCACGAACCACGGCATCCGGTTCACTTCGGACGCGTAGACGCGGACGTTCGTGAATTCGACGCCCTTGGCCATGGCCGGGTCGCGGCCGCTCTTCCGAAGCCAGTCCGCACCCGGGTGGTACTCGGCGATCGGCCGCACGCCGGGATACTCCGGGTTGAAGTAGAGCGGCACCTGTTGCAGCTTCGCCACGGCCTCTTTCGGCACCACCCCGGTGATGTCTCCGAGCTGTTTGTCGAGCAGTTCCAGAACCTTCTCCGTCTGCCGCACATCGGCCGCAAGCAGCACGCGGTTGACGGACACGGTCCACCCGCGAAGGGTTCGTGTCTCGTAGACGGGTTCGGGCGCGGGGGCGTGCGGGGATTGCAGGTTGTCGCGGAGGAATCGCGTCATCGCTTCCATGAGGTGCTGGTCGGTGTTCCGCCCCTCGCGGATGGCGTGGGTGCGGTTCGGATACGGGAGCACGCTGAACCGCTTGCCAGTGGCGATCAATTCGTCCATCAGCCGTTCCGTCGCCTGGTAGTGGCAGTTGTCGTCGCCCGTGCCGTGGACGAGCAGCAGGTTGCCGCGCAGCTTGCCCGCGTGGGTGATCGGCGAGCCGTCGCGGTAGCCGGCGTCATTGTCCGCCGGCAGGCCCATGTACCGTTCCTGGTAGATCGTGTCGTACAGCCGCTGGTCCGCCACGGGAGCGATGGCGATGCCGGTGCGGTACAGGTCCGAGTGCCGGAACAGGGCGTTCAGGCTCATGCTGCCGCCGCCGCTCCAGCCCCACGAGCCGACCCGCGCCGGATCGACGAACGCCCACCGCCGGAGCAGCACGCGGACCGCCTCGGCCTGCTCGGTCGGGGCCACGATGCCGATCTTGCGGTGGACGGACTTGCGCCACTCGCGGCCACGCGGCACGTTGGTGCCGCGGTTGTCCACGCTGGCTACCACGAACCCCTGCTGGGCGAGCATCCAGTGCCACAACCCGCGGGGGCCGGGCCACGCGTCGCGCACCGTCTGGCCGTGCGGCTCGCCGTACACGTGCATGAGCAGCGGCAGTTTCGCGGCGGAATCGATCTTCGCCGGCTTCATGCTCCATCCGTCGAGCGTGATACCGCCAGCGATCGGGACGTGGATGAACTCGACTTCTGGCCGCTTGAGCGCCGCCAGTTTCTCGCGGAGTTTTGCGTTGTCGGCCAGCGTCCGGACGGCGGTGTTGTCATTCAGTCGCACCAAGTCCACCACCGGCGGCGTGGTGAAGTTCGACCGGGTGTGGACGGCCCACTTCGCATCGGGGGAGATGTCGTAGTCGTGGCAGCCGGCCTGCTTCTCGGGGGAAAGTTGCTCCGTCTTGCTGCCATCGAGCTTCACCCGGAACAAGTAGCGTTGTGTCGCGTTCTTCGGCGAGGCCGCGTAGTACAGCCATCCGCCCGCCTGGTCGATCGCCTCGACGGTCATCACGTCGAACTCGCCCCTCGTGATCGGCTCCGGCGGTGAGCCGTCCGCGAAGGCGCGGTAGGCGTGTCGCCACCCCGACCGCTCGCTCAGCCAGAGGAAGCTCTTCCCGCCGTCGAGCCACCGCCAGGGGTTTTCGTTCTCCAGCCAAGCGGCATCTTTCTCGGTGAACACCGCCTTCGCCTTTCCGGTGACGGGATCGGCCCGCCACACCGTCAGCTCCGTTTGCAGTCGGTTGAACTGCTGCACCATCACTTGCGAGCCGTCAGGGGTCCAGTCGGCGTGGGGCAGGTAGTGCTCGCGGGGGTCGCCGGGGAGATCGAGCCACTGCACCTTGCCACCGCCTCCCGTCGGGATGACGCCCAGCCGGGTGGCCGAGTTCTTCCCGCCCACTTTCGGATACGCGAACGAAGTGATCCGCGGCGGCTGACTGACGACGTTGTCGACCAGGTGAAACTCCGTCACGCCGGTGGTGTCGAATTGCCAGAAGAGGAGGTGGCGACCGTCCGGACTCCAGCGGAAGCACTTCCGCAGGTCGAGTTCCTCCTCGTTCACCCAATCGGATGTGCCGTTGATGAGCGTCTTGGAACCGTCGGCGGTCAGCGGCGCGATCTTGAGGCTGTCGAGGTCCTGCAGGTACAGGTTATTTTCGCGGACGAAGGCGACCCGCGTGCCGTCCGGCGATAGCGTGGCGAACATCAGCGACGACGGGGCGGCGTCCCCGCCGAGCTTGCTGAGCTTGCGCGCTTTCACGTCGAGCAGCCAGTAGTCGCCGCGCGTATTCCGCCGCCAGACCCGTTGGCTGTTCGTGAAGATGAGGACTCGCGATTCGTCGGCCGAGAACTCGTAGGCATCGACCGCGAGCGGCTCTTTGGCACCGCCCGGCACGAACGCCGGCGCCGGGACCACGACTTCCTTCTTCCCGGTCGCGGGATCGTTGCGAAGCAGTTCGCTCCCGCTCCCGGCGGTGGCCTTCTCGAGGGTGAAGTATGTCGACGACCGCCGACTCCACTGCCGTGCCGGGAGCGGGTCGGTGGCGAACTCGCCGGTGCCGAACAGCCTGCCGACGGTGAGGAGCGATTCGGCGGCGGGCGGGTCTCCGGCGCGGAGTGTGCCGCACGCGACGACGCACGCGGTGAGGATGCCGACCAACCGGGTGATCGGGGTGCAGCTCGTCGTCATGATCGATTCCTCGTTCGCAATTTGGGTGCAACCACTGGCGCGCGGGGCGGACTTATTTGCCATCGGGTTCGTAGATAAACGCTCGGTCGTCCGCCGGGAGGACCCAAACGTTTCGGAACTTCACGGGGTTGCCGTGGTCCTGGAGGAACAGCGGCCCGGTCATCGTCTTCTTCTGCTGATCCCGGATCTTGTCGAGGTACGGGGTATTGCCGAAGCGGAACGGATGGAACGTCGACTTCGGTTCGCCGAACTTGGTTCCGTCCTGGACTTTCTTCCCGTTGAACCAGACCGTGACGGTTCCGTTCTCGGTGAGCTTCCCAGACTCGTCCCGTCGGGGTGCCCGGTAGCGAATGTCGAAGACCTGCCACTCCCCCGGCTTCCGGCAGGCGTTTTCGAGTGGGGCCGCGAACCCGTAGAGTGCGCCGGCATCCTCCTGAGTGATCTTCTCCTTGCCGAACGAGTTCAGAATCTGCACCTCGTAGTTCCCGTGGAGGTAGACCCCGCTGTTCGCCGGGCCTTTGTCCGGCAGCAGGAATTCGACGTGGATGTCGGCGTCCTTGAAGTGGAGTTTGGAAACGATGTGGTTCTGGTTTTTCTTCGGCGTCGACACGACCACGCCATCTTCGACCGGCCAGTCGATCTTCTCGCCCGCCATGCTCAGGAACGAGTACTTCCCCTTGCCGTCCAAGAGCGCGGTCGCCCCTTTCGGCGGCGGAACGGGGAGCTTGCTCTGGTCGGGTTTGAACTCGGGAGGGGCCGCGAGTGTCGCGAGCAAGAGAAGAATCGAGGGGGTCATCCGACAGCCTCCATCATTGAGTTTCGGTCGCGATTACTTCAGCAACTCCGCCATCGCCCAGCCGAGTCGGAGACCGGTTTCCAGGTACGTTTCGGCGTTGCGGTTGTAGTGGTAGCCCTGGTTCTTGGGCGACACGTCCGCTTCTCGCCAAAGGTCGCGGGTGTCTACGGCCTTCACGTTGCCGGCAAACTTCTTGTACTTCGCCGCGTTGCCGACGGCGAGTTGGGCCTCGGCGATCTTCTTCCCCAGCCCTTCTGTGCCGGGGTTGCCGCACCCGGTGGCCAGCACGAATTTGGCCTTCGGCGCGTCGTAGTCCTTCCGCAGACTTTCGATCAGGCGTTCCAGGTTCTCCTCGTACTTGCTGGCGTGGGCGGCGCTGCCGGTGTCCTTGTGCCCCTGCCACCAGACGAACCCGGCGATCTCGTGACCCTGATCCTTATAACTGGGATACCATTTAGCGATGGACTTGAGCGCGTCCTTCGCGTTCGTCATGTCGTCGTCGTACTGCTTCCCGGCGTACCACTTCACTTCTTTCTTCGGCTGGCCTTCGATCCACGAGTCCGGAGTGTCTTTGTACCCGGCGTAGGTTTTGCCGTCGAACGTGTACTGCTTGCTGCCGGGCGGCAGCAGATCCCACCCCAGGCTGCGGTTGCCGATGCACGACTTCAGCACGAGCACCGGTTCGTCGAGCACGTGTCCCATGACGTAGCCGAACCCCAGTTCCGGGCCGATCGATTTGCCGTTGTTCGCGGTCGGGCTGAGCGCCGCCCCTTTCTTCACGCGGGCGTCGTAGTAGTACACATCCTTGCGCTCGGTCCACTTCTCGCCGTCCACCAGCCAAGGGTACTTCATGTCCGTCTTGGTGAGGGAGCTGAGCGTCCCTTTCGCAGTCTCCGGGCCGATGTCCCCCATGCCGACCATGTTCGATTGCCCCATCAGGATGAACACCTTGATGGGCTTGCCGGCCGCGCCGGGCTTGTCATCCGGTCGGGTGAGTGTCGGCCGCGGTTTCTCTTGCGCCAGCGCCGCGCCGGACGAGGCAATCATGCATGCGGCGGCGCAGACGATGATCGATTGCAGTCGAATAGTCATGTCAGATTCCTTTGCAGAAACGCAACGACGCACTCGGCGAATCGTTCCGCGGCCGGGGGGTGGTACCGAAGCCAGAGTTCCGGTTCGATCAGCTCGAGTTCCATCACGGCCAGCCGGCCGCCGTCACGAACCATGTCCACCCGGCCGTAGACGGGCAACGGGTGGCAGTCGGCCACGGCTTGTTCGGCCAGCGCGATCTGGTCGCGCGTGGGACAATACTCGTGGACGGTTCCGCCGTGGTCGTCCTGCACGCGGAAATCGCCCCGCTTGGGCACTTTCCGCACAGCGTGGGAATAGCGGCCGCCGAAGACCATCAGCGAATCCTCGCCGGTGCGGATGATGTCGGATTGAAAGGGCTGCACGATCATCGCCTCGCCTGCGAGTAACGAAGAGAGACGCGGTTGAAACTCGGCCGCCGTCCGCCGGTTCACCCGGTACGTGTGCCGGGCGGCTCCCGAGACGCATGGCTTGATGACCGATTCATCCCAACCCGTTTCTGCGAGCACCCCGACGAGCGTTTGCGGCGAACCCCGTTCGAGAAATCGCGATGGCACGACGGGCACTCCGCGAGCCGCGAGGTCGGCGAGGTAATGCTTGTCTGAGTTCCAGCGGACCGTGGATCCGCAGTTGCACAACCGCGTTTCGGATTCGGCGCGCCGGAGCCAAGCGGTGAACTCGGCGGATCGCTCGAAGTAGTCCCACGTCGTGCGGAACAGGCCGCATCGGAATCTCGACCACTCGATTGCCGGGTCGGCCCAATCGACGCGCTGCGAGGTCAGCCCCCGCCGAGCGAGGGACTCCTGAAGCAGGCGATCCTCGCCCAGAATGTTGTCCAAATACCGGTCGCCGACCGCCGCGGTGGACGCGGTGTAGCGGCGGTCCGTGAGCAGCGCAACATCGAACGTCTGCATCGGCGATCTCTACTCTTTTCCACCCTGCCGGGTGACAATGGGAACGTAGCCGATTTCGAGGCCCTTCGGCGGGGTGACGAGCACCGACGGATCGAGATCCGCGAGTTTGCCGATCGCGGGTGGCGGGAGGTACTCGCGATCCTTCGTCCAACTCTTGTGGAGCATCTCGACGCGCTTTTGCAGGGTCTCCCGCTCCGCATCGGTGAGGTCGGCGTTCAGTAACGCGGGTTGATCGGCGAAGCGGTACCAGGAGTACGTCACTACGCTGCCGTCGCCCAGTTTCGCCTCGAACGGTCCCGCTGCCGGTCCGGGTGTCTTCCAAGAACTGCCCGCTTCATCAGGTGTCAAGTACGGCTTTTGGGCGTTCTTGCGCGGCCGCGGGAACTCCGCCTTGGCCAAGCCGGTTTCGGCGGGCACATCCTTGGCGTCCACCACCTCCCACTGTTCCTTGTCCTTTTTGTCCTTCCCCAGATGGTAATACTCGGGGAGCGTGACGAGCGACCCATCCTTCGGGTCGGTTCTCGAAACCGATACCTTGGCCCATTTGTACCCGTAGGTGGTCTCGTCCAGTGCGGCGGGTGTGGCGAACGAACTCCAAGCGATCGGCACCTTCTTGTCGCGCGCGGCGCCGGGCGTGTAGATTTGCCAAGTGGCGCCACCCCCGCCCTTGAAAGTATGCACGCCGGCGGCTTTGGGGTCGATGACGCCCGTCGCCGCTTTTCCGCCGTCGAACCACGTTTGGACGCCGTCCCACAGCGCGGACTTCTCGTACGCGGTGATGCGATGCACCAGCGGCGAATCCCCATCCGGCCTTCCGGGGAATCGCGTGGGGGCGATGCGGGCGTACGTGTCGCCCTTCGCATCCTTGGCCAAAAACGCCGGGACGTGTTGGGTCTCCATCTGGAGCGCTTTGTTCGGTTCGGACGGCCGGGTATCGATGAACAGGCCGCCGAGCTTGGGGTTTTCGACGGACGGCCGCGACCAGAAGTACGGCGTGAAGAAGGCCACCGGCCCTTTGAAGTTGCCGGTGTTGAGGAAGAGCGTCCAACAGTGGTTGCCGGTCGGGACGTCCTTGCCCGCGGTGGTCATCTTGGCCGCCGTCAGCGGCAGCGGGAGGTAGCCGTACCCGAAGAGTTCCCCGCTCGTGCCCTGCTTCAAGTTCAGACCGTCCGGCGGCCAGAGCACCCACGGGCTGAGTTGGGCGATCGCGTAGTGGCCGGCGGGCTTCTTCCAGTCGCGGCCCTTGCCCGCGCCGGGGCCATTCGCCCACTCGCTGAAGTTGAGGGCCACGCCGCCCATGATGAACTTCGGCGTCTCGGTGGCGAACCGCGTGTCGCGCCACCAGCCGAGTCCCCCTTCGATGTCGGAATAGAGGTCTTTCGGTTTCGGGCCCTCGTACTGGGAGAACATCCAGGTGCCGAACAGGCCGCTCTGGAACTCTTGCCCCGGGTAGTTCTTCAAGAGCGGCCACGCCGCGACGTATAGTGAGAACCCGGCGTTGTATTTCTTGTCCACCTTCTCATGCGGGACGAGCAGGTAACCCGCCATCTCCGCCGGCTTGGGCGGCTCATCCGCTGCCACAGCGATGGTCGGACACCCGAAGTTCAGGAACGCCAAGCACACCGCGACGCGGCAGGGAATATTCCACATCGGACAACCTCATCGGGAATGGACAGCACTCACTTGGTGGGTTTCTTTTCGCACAGTTTCTTCATCGCGGTCCCCATCCCTTCGCCGATGAGGTAATAGGTCTCGGCGTTCGTGTTCCAGTGGTACCCCTGCCCACTCGGCGACACGTCCTGCTCCCGCCAGAACGCCTTCGTGCCCACGAACGCCACGTTCCCTTTGAACTCCGGATAATCCGCGACGGCGGCTTGGGCTTTCATCAGGGACAGTGCCCTGGGGTGCTTCTCGTCCTTGCCGGTCATGCCGGTTTCGGCGATCACGAACGGCAGGTTCTTCGCCTCGAGATCCTTGCGGATGTCGCGGATGAAGTTCGCCATGTTCTTTTCGTATTCGTCGTTGAAGGCTTGATTGACGCGGTCGTTCCAGCCCTGGTGCCAGCCGAACCCGGCGAGTTCGTACCCGCGGTCGCCGAACTCCGGGAACTCCTTCTTCAGGTCTCTCAACACCGCCTTCGTTCGTTCGACGATCTCCTTGTAGTACGGGCCGACTTGGCCGCCCGAACTCGGCGGGCGGAAATCCTTCGCGAGACTCTTCCCGCCCCAAGCGAGCTTGATGAGCAGCACCGGCTCCTCGGTGGCCTCGCCGATGATGTGGCCGAAGCCGAGTTCCGGCCCGATGCGGTCGTCCTTCGCCCCGTAGCCGACTGTGAGTTTGCCCTTGCGGTCGAGGTAGTGGATCCACACGTCGTCGCGGACGGCCCACTTGCCGTCCTCGGCCAGCAGGTGCTTGAACTTGTCGGCCGTCGCCTTGTCTTTGGCGACATACTCCAAGCTGCCCTTCCCCTCGTTCCGCTTCGGGTCGGCCGCAACGAAGCCGTGCCCCTCCATGTTCGACTGCCCCGCTAGGACGAACACCTTCACGGGCTTGCCGGTCGCGCTGGGCTTGTCGTCCGGTTTGAGCGGGGCCTTCGCGTCCTTGCCCGTGATCTCTAGACTGCGTTTGGGGATCGCGAAGATGAACGCCGCTACGGACGAGGCCGTCATGCGGGCGTCGGAACCGTAGCCGGCGTTGTCGCGGTTCGGCTGGTAGTAGAAGCTGCCGTCGGTGCACTGGGCCATCGTGAACCACCAGCGATTCGCGTCCATGAGCTTGCGAAAACTGTCCGGGTCGATGTTCGCGGCGAGCGCCGTGTAGGCCATCCCCATCATCGGCGAGCCGTGGGTATCGGGGAAGCTCTGCGGGTGCTGGCCGATCACCTTGGCATGGGCCGTCGCGCGCTCGCGGTAGGCCGGCTCCGCGTATGGACTGAGAAAGTTGGCGACTCCGGCGGCCCCGGTTCGGCCCATGTCGGCCCAGCCGTCTGGCCCGCCACCGACCTGATCGCCGTACCAGACATACCCGTTCTTCCCCGTTCCCTTTTTGAGGAAGGCGTAAGCCGCGTCGTGATTCTTGCGGTCGATCTTGATTCCGCAGCGGTGCATCAGCGAGTACGCCAGCGCGCCCTGGCCGGTGAGCATGGCGATGGGGCCGTACCCCTCGAAGCCAGGATTGTGCCCCCAGCCGCCGTGCGAGTCCTTCGGCCCTTTCGGGTACGAATCCGGGTGGGATTTCTTCGCCTGCGGGTTGATCTGCGACATGTTCAAGTACTGGTTCTTCGCCAGCCGGTCGTGAACTTTCTGCAACTCCGGCAGCACCCATTTTTCTCCCGTCGCCAGATAGTATTCTCCCATCACGATCGCGGCGCTCGTGTAACTCCAGTTAATGAGCGATAAATCTTTCGTCTTGGTCACGCCGCAGTGATACCGCACGTTGCGTTCGACGGCCGTCAGATACTTCGCCTCGCCGCTCGCGAGCAGCGCCAGCGGGGCGAAGGTGTTGTGCACGGGGTCGCCGAACGAACCGTCTTTCCCCTGCTGCCCGACGAGGTATTCGAGCAACTCGGCGAGAATCAGATCCGATTTCTCGCACTTGGCGGGGAAGGTCGCGGAATACGTTCCGTATTTCTGTCCGACATCGAGTTCGACCTCCATGACCTCCTTGCCGCGTCGGAGGGTGAGAGCGAGCTTCCCCTTGCGGTCGCCGCTCTGGCACTCTTCGAGCACATTCGCGAGTTCCGAGATCGGCCCGTCCGCACCGAAGACCTTTTCGCCGTATCCGTTGCGGTGTTTGTCTTTGAACAGCTTGCCGCCGGCACCGACGACGAGGTCGCCCACTTTGACGCGGCCATCCGCAGGCGACTTGGGGAAGACGTACTTGATGTGGAGCGCCTTCGGTTCGTCGGCGACCAGTTGCGCCCTCAGCCCGGTGACTCCGAGGTTGTAGAACCAGCCGGGCACTTTCGCGTCCGGCCCGGATTCGGCGCGCTGATCCCACGGGCTGGCTTTGCCGTAATCGACCTGCGCCGCCGCCGGTGACGCCAAGGCGAGAAGGGCCAAGCTCACAATCGTCATCGGGTAGCGTTGGAGAAGCATCGCTCGATCCTCGGAGTCGGAGAGGGTTTCGCTGTTACTTCTGTTGTTGGGCGGCCCGCAATTTGACCACCTCCTCGGCGAATGCCTTACCGATGGGGGCCATGATCTTTGCAGCACCAAGGTAGTGGTAGCCGCCGTTCGACACGCCCGTCTTCAGTCGCTTCAACTCGTCCGGTTTGAATTCCTCGTCCAGGGCCTTCTTGCGGGCGGCCTCCTTCTCCGGCTCGGTGGGCTTCGGATTCGCCTCGCGGAACCCCTGCTCCAGCTTGCCGTACACCCGCTGCTTCCGCTCGACGAACGCCTCCAGGTCGTCGTCCCAGAACGGTGCAGTCTCGACCGCAACGACATTCCCCTTGAACTCGTCGAGGGTGGTCGGTTTCCGCTGGGCCTCCCGGAAGTGCATCATCGGGGCCTTCTTGTCGCCCTTCATGCCGTCGATACCCATGACACCGACTACGACCGGCAGCTTCGGCGCTTTCAAATCTTTCCGCACGTCGCGGATGAAGTGGGCGAGCAGGTCGGCGTACAGGTCGTATCCACCGGCCTTGTTCTGCTTGGGGTATACCCCGCCGTCGACGTAATCGTTGAACCCCTGGAACCAGACGAACCCGGCCAGTTCGTACCCCTGTTTCTCGTCGTAATCCGGCACCACCCGCTTGATGTCCTTGAGTACCTTCTGCACATGCGCAATCATTTCGCGGTAGTACACGCCCGTGGCGGCGACCTTTTCGGCATAAAACTTGGGCCGATCCTCGGCTTTCGGAATGCCGTGGGCACCCTTGGGATTCTCGTCCCAAAGTTCCTGAGTTTCCTTTGCCAGGACGTAAGGTCCCGCGCTCGGCGGGCGGAAATCGGTGTGCAGGCTCCGACCGCCCCACGAGGTTTTGATGATCAGGATCGGCTCGCCCAGCAATTTCTCCATCGTGATGCCGAACGTGAACTCCGGCCCGATCTTGTTGTCCGGGGCACCGAACCCCGCGGTCAGTTTGCCCTTCTTTTCATTCAGATCCGTGTACGCATCGCCGAGGCAACCGACCGACGAAATCCAAACCTTCTCGCACACCTTAGGCTTGCCATCGGGACCGCGCATCTCCTTGAGGAGCGGTGCCGTCTTCGGGTCGTCGGCCAGCGAGTCGAACGTCGAGACGCTCGCGTGCCCCTGCATGTTCGACTGCCCGGCCAGGATGAACACCTTGAGGGGCTTGTCGGCTGCCGTTGCGGCGGCCATCGACACCGACAGCATCAGGAGACCGAAGCCGAGTCTCTGCGAGGCGCAACGCGTGTTCATTTCTTTTCCCCCGTTTTCAGCGGATTCAGGACGTACTCGTCGAACGTCACGTCGTGCCGGGCGTTCGTGTTATGCACCGCAACGGGGCCGATCACCACCGGGCCCAACCCGGGCACCTCGCGTGTCTCGTCGAAGACCGGCGACCACTCCTTGCCATCGTCGCTCTTCGTCGCGGTGAACTCATCGCCCCGGCGAGTCAGGCGGAGATAAATCGGCTCATTCGAGAACTTGCGGTGCGAGCTGAGGTTGCCGACGACCCCCTGTGTATCTTTGGTTTCGTAGAGGGCAGACATTCTGAAATAGCTATCCCAGCCATCGCGGCCTTGGGAGAGCCGGTTCAAAATGACCAGCGATCCCCGCTTGCCGTCCGACCTGTGGAGGGCAAGTCCGGCGGACGCGATCGGTTCACCATTGCCAACGGCGGTGGCAAGTTCTTTATCTTCCGGCGGTGTGTGTGTGATGCGGACAGTCAGTTCAAAGTCACCCTCGACTGTCCGGGTGACGAGCGGACGGGTCGCCAGGTGAGCGTCCGATTCCCACGCGGCTTCCTTGGAGACACGGACGCGGAGTTCGCCCGTCCGAAGCATCTCGCACGTCACCCCTTTTGTTTCGACTGCCGTCCCGAAGTTGTTGGGCTTCACTTTGGGCACCGGCGCGGCTACGGCCAGCGTCGTCACGAACAGAGCGAGAACGGCCAATCGTTTCACCCGGTCTCCTCGGTCAGCGTTGTGGGGACGCGAGCGTCGGACGCCGAACCCTTGGCCGAATCGTGTCGCCCTCAGATTCGCACGGTATATTCTGACCGTGTCGCATCTTGTTTCACGGAAAAAAACTAACGAACCCCGGAAATCGCTTTATGGAACGAAAGTCGTGTCGGGTCGCCCTGATGCTCGACCTCCAGTGGCCGTACAAGCGGCACTCGGAGATCTTCGCCGGCGTTCAGCGATACGCTGAGGAACAGGGGTGGACGTCGCTCATCGACGAGTTCGCGTACGATACCCTCCGCCGCAAGCGGGGGGCGTCGGAACGGTACGACGGCATCGTGGCGCGGGCGAATCCTGCGCTCGCCCGGCGGGCGGCCGAACTCGGCGTGCCGGTCGTGAACGTCTGGCCCAGCTCGCCCGCCCGCCACCTGCTGCCGGGTGTGTTCCCCGATTCGATTGAAACCGGTCGGCTGGTCGCCGAACACCTGCTGGCCCGCGGGTTCCGCACCTTCGCCACCCTGACCTCGTCCGAGAACGCGGACAACGCTTCGGAGGTGGTGGAGTTCGCCCGACTGGTCGGGGAGGCCGGGTTCGCCTGCGCATCGGCGCACGTCCCCCAGACACCCTCCCGAGACGTGACCACTTGGCGGAAGACGGAGCGACTGATCGCCCGCGCGATGGACGCTTGGACGACCCCCATCGGCGTGTACGTCGGCCAAGAGGTGTGCGGCCGGCTCGTCGTCCAGTTGTGCCACCGGCGGGGCTGGCGTATTCCGGAGGACGTGGCGCTCGTCGCCGGCAAGAACGAAGTGACCCTGTGCGAACAGCCCCGTCCGTCGCTCACCAGCATCGAGATCGGCTACGACCGAATCGGGTACGCGGCCGCCGAGTTACTGGACCGGTTGATGGGCGGGCAGCCACCACCGGCTGATCCGATCCGGCTCCCCCCGCACGGTCTGGTCGTTCGTGAGTCGACCGACTTCTTCGCCGTGGAGGATGAGCTGGTAGCGGCCGCGTTGGCTTACATTGCGGCGCACAGCCACCGACATATCGGACCGGACGATGTTGCCCGAGCGGTGGGTGCCGAGACGCGGACGTTGCAGAACTACTTCCGGAAAACGATTCAGCGACCAGTCGCGACCGAAATCCGCCGCGTGCGAATCGAGCGGGCGAAACGGGAGTTGGCCCAAAGCGAACGGTCGCTGGTTGCGATCGCCCGCGATGTCGGGTTCGGCACCATTCAGCGATTGTACGAGGTGTTCCGCCGAGAAGTGGGCGTCGCTCCCGGCGAGTACCGACTGCAACGGCAACTGAGAAGTGGCAAATAAGTTCCGACTCGTGACAACCCCGGACGCGCCGCTCGCGCATCCCTTCACCGGAAGGGAAAGCAAGGCGTAGGGTTTCTTCGTCTCCTTGCCGGCTCGCTTTCTCCGCACTTTGACCGCTTTCGCCTGGCGTTTGAACCGGGTTCCCAGGCGGGTGATTTCGGCTTTGAATGAGGACGTTGTGGAACCGTAAGCAACGGCTCCCGGCGGGCATTTTCTGAGGCTGTCGCCCCCCGCTGGGACGAGTGGGGCGATGGCGTCGGCGTTGCGTTCGGCCTCCTCGGCCGTCACCCTTTTTGCGTTTTTGCCCAAGAGAAGATCCGGTTAGAGCGAATTTCAAGTTTGCATAGCGTGTGGGCGTTGAGTCCAGCCTAGCCCGGATATTTCACCAGTTCGGATCGAAGTGGAATGGCGCGGTGGCGGAAGGTTTGGTATGAGAAGGAGTTACCACACCACTTCCCTTCCTCGCCGACAGCCACCGCGATGACACACCGTACCACACCGCCCGTCTCGTTTTCCAGTGT
>JANXTU010000308.1 GCA_025352235.1 Fimbriiglobus sp. | reverse complement strand
GACAAGTACCCTCAGCTTCGACCACTTTCATAATCACGGTGTGCGTCCGGCGGGGCTCACTTCAATTCCTTCAATTTCAAGTTGCGGTATTCCATCTGACCGCGGTCGGCTTCGAGGCCGATGGGGCCGGTCTCGGGGAGCTTGTAGGCGTCTTCCAGCACTTCGCCGTTGCAGGTGCAATGGGCGACTTTCCCCTTCACGATGACGACGATTTCGTTCCACTCCTGGGGCTTGTACTTCTTCAGGGCTTTATACGGCCCGGCGACGAGGTAATCGCGCACTTGCAACTGCGGGGAGCGGAGGAACAGCCCGCTGTCGGCGTTCTTCTCGGCGCGGAATTCCAAACGCAGTTCGAAGTCTTTGGGGAACTTCGCCACGGTCCACAACTGCGCGGTGCCCTTGCCGGGGTTCACGACCAAGACGCCGTCTTTGGCGCTGTACCGTTTGTCGGACGCTTCGGTTTTGCCGTCGAACGACTCGAACTTGTCGCCGACTTTGTAGCCCCAACCGGTGAGGTCTTTGCCGTTGAAGAGATCGACCGTGCCGGCGTCGGGTTTGTCGTCCGCGGCGGAGAGCGGCACGGCGAACAGCGCGAAGGCGAGAAGCATCGAAACGCGGAACATGGCGAAATCCTCGGGAAGGGAAGGGTTCACTTGCCAGTCGGCTCGGCCGCGGGGTCGTCGTCCGGGGCCTTCCGACGGACGGCGCGGGACAGTCCGTAGCCGGCGCCGATGGCGAGGAGCACACCGAGGGAACCGATGCCCAAGAGGGCGAAATCGCGGCGGTTCAATTCCAATGTCGAACGGGGTTCTTCCGGTTCGACGGGCGCCGGCAGCGTCACGAGTTCGACGTTGATCTCGTCGGGCCAGCGCGGCGGCAACGCGACGGCCGAGGCGGGGTGCGGTAGCAATTTCGGCTTGCCGATCGGAATGGATTCGGAGCGGGTGGCGGCGGCGGGTTTCACTTCCGTCAGTCTCTTCGGCTTTGCCGGTTTGGAAGATGGTTCCGCAAAAATCGCCACCGGGGCGGGCAGAGGGGCTTTCGTGGCCGGTTGCATCGCCGCGCGGGCGTCGCTCGGCAATTCGAAGTCGCTCTCGGATTCGAGCCATTGTTGATACGCGGGGAGCACCGGCACCTTGGCCGCCTTCGCCGCGCGTTCGGGGAGAAACGGCGCCAGCAATTCGGCGGTCTCCGCGGGAGTCTGCGGGCGATTCTCCGGCTTCTTTTCCAGCAGTTTCGCCACCGCCGCCGCGAGCTTCGGCGCTGTTCCCGGTATCAAGTCGGCCAAGCTGGGCGGCTTCTCGGTGGCGTGCTTGACCATCTGGGCCATGACGTTGCGATCTTGGAACGGCGGCCGGCCCGCGATCAGGTGGAAGAGGACGCAGCCGAGGCTGTAAATGTCGGCGCGGACATCGGCGCTGCGGGCATCGCGGGCCTGCTCCGGAGCGAGGTAGTCGGGTGTGCCGAGCAGCGCTCCTTCGCCCGTCAGTTGCAAATCCTGCGTGACGGGCGAATCTTCGTCGAACGTCTCGCGGCCGAGACCGATGTCGAGGATCTTGATCGTGGCGTCGAGGGTGGTGTCGGATTTCGATGCCGGCATTCCCGGCGTCGGGACGACCATGAGGTTCGCCGGTTTCAAGTCGCGGTGCACCATGCGTTTGTCGGCGAGATGCTGCAACCCGAGCAGGGCTTGGTACACGACCCGAACCGCCTCGGGTGCCGGGAGTTTCTTCCGCCGCGCTAACACTTCGTCGAGGGTCTCCCCGTCGAGGTACTCCATGACGATGAAGTTCGCCCCGCCGGCTTGGCCGATTTGAAAGGCCCGCACGACATTGGGATGGTCGAGTTGCGTCAGCAACCGGCCTTCGCGCTGGAAGCGGTTGAGGGCGTGTTGCTCTTTCGATTTGCTCGACGGCAGCACCTTCAGCGCGACGACCTGCCCGGACGTGTGCACCGCTTTGTAGACCCCGGCCGTCTGACCGCTGCCGATACGGTCGAGGATGACGTAGCCGCCGATGTAGAACCCCTCCGAACGACCGCGTTGAATCAAGGCCGCTTGGTAATCCGTAAGGAACTGCTTCTTCACGAGGAACTTGCGGAACAACTCGACGTCGGCGTCGGCGCCGCGCGTTTCCTTCTCCCAGTCGGCGCGGATGCCCCCGACTTCGTCTTCGCGGACGAGTTTACTCTTGGCAAGCGCGGCGCAGTACTCCGTTACCGTCGAAGTGGGCGTGGCCATGGGAAAGGCGACTCCAAATAACGTGGGATTCCGGATCGGGCCAATCCGCAATCCGAAATCCCAAATCCGCAATCAGCTTAGCTCACCCTTGGCGGCGAAGACGCTTTTGCGGGTCGACTTCGAGCACGCCGAAGGCTTGTTCGTGCCGGACGACGATCTGCCGCAGCGATTCGATCAGCCGCTTGGCGACGAACGGATTCATCACGAGGCGGTGCGTGAGGTGGATCGGTTCCATCCCGCCGGGGATCATGATGCCGGTGTGCAGACCGACGTCCATGAGGATTTCTTCAGTGCTACTGCTGAGGCTGAGCCGGAAGAAGTTGCAGTAGACCGGCTGCATCTTCGAGACGTCGACTTGCACCGAGACTTGCATCGGCTGACCGGGGGCGCCGGCGGGGGTCAGGGGGGTGACTTCATCGGCCATGGGAACTCCTGAATCGGTGCTGGGCGTGCCCGCACGGGGGTGTGTACTGCAGCGGAGCTCGCCGTACGGCGCGGCCTCCCGCCGGTAGGGTTGATCGGGGCCGGGCACGGCTTG
>JANXTU010000259.1 GCA_025352235.1 Fimbriiglobus sp. | reverse complement strand
GGATCGCGGCGGGTGATAGAGTTTCATCGAACGCAGGCTCCTTCCTGGAGGCGATTGCTTGACACAACCCCTCTAGCGAACGGAGCCTGCGTTCTCTAGCTCAATTGGAAAGCACTGAAGTTGGAAACTTGTCGCCACGTCCGAGGGCCATGCGCAGGCGCCCGGTTGCTGGTGGGTGGCCTCCCCCTTACATTAGCGAAAGGTACTTCGCACGGATTCGACCACGGTGCTGCATGTTCGAAGGGATCACGAAAGGGCTATCCGATGCCCTCAAGAAGCTACGCGGGCGGGGGCGGCTCACGGCGGACAACATCCGCGAAGGGCTGCGCGAAGTCCGGCGGGCCCTGCTCGAAGCCGACGTCAACCTCACGGTCGTCACGAAGTTCATCGCCAACGTCGAAGCCAAGGCCGTCGGCCAAGACGTGTTGGAACGGGTCGATCCGTCCGAGCAGATCGTCAAAATCGTCTACGAAGAACTCTGCGGGCTCATGGGTCCGGTCGATCACAAGATCCCCCTGCGCGCCGACCGGCCGGTCGTCATCATGCTGTGCGGGTTGCAGGGGTCGGGCAAAACGACGACTGCCGCGAAGCTCGCCCTCACCCTCAAATCGCGGGGCCGCAAGCCGTTCCTCGCCGCGGCCGACTTGCAGCGCCCCGGGGCCGTCGAGCAACTGCAAACGCTCGGCGCCCAGATCGGCGTGCCGGTCTACAGCGAGGCGACCAACCCGATCGACGTCTGCCGCAACGCGGTGATCGAAGCGAAGAAACAACTCTGCGACGCGGTCATCCTCGACACCGCCGGGCGATTGCAGATCGACGACGATCTGATGAATGAGCTGAAGCAGATCGACAAGTTCTGCAAGCCGGACGAGGTCTACCTCGTCGTCGACGCGATGATCGGTCAAGAGGCGGCCAACGTCGCCAAGGCGTTCCACGACGCCCTCGAACTCAACGCGTGCATCCTCACCAAGCTCGACGGCGACGCCCGCGGCGGCGCGGCGCTCAGCATCAAGCACCTCACCGGCGTGCCGATCAAATTCATCGGCGTCGGCGAAAAAGTCGACAAGCTCGACGAGTTCCACCCCGAGCGCATGGCCCAACGAATCTTGGGCCAAGGCGACATGATGGGGATCGTCGAGAAGATCCAGAGCCTGCAAAAGGACGTCAACCAGGAGGAATTGCAGAAGCAGCAGGCGAAGTTGGAGAAAGGGAATTTCAGCCTCGACGACTTCCGCAAGCAGTTCGAGATGATCGCCAAGATGGGCATGAAGAACATGATTTCGTCGATGCCGGGGATGGCCGGCATGATCCCCGACGGCGAAGACCCCGAGGCATCGCTGAAGCGCGTGCAGGGAATGATCGACGGCATGACGAAGAAGGAAAAGGCCGACCCCGACATCATCGACATGAGCCGGCGGAAGCGGATTGCGACCGGGTCGGGGGTTCAACCGCAAGAAATCAAGCAGTTCCTGCATCAGTTTGGCCAAATGCGGGCCGTGATGAAGCAGATGGCCAGCATGAGCATGCTCCAGAAATTGAAGATGATGTCCGGCCTCGGCAACGCCGGGGCCTTCCTGCCCGGCGGCATGGACGCGATCAAAACCAAGGGCGACACCGGCCACCGCAAGAGTGCCAAAGAACGCGCCGAGGATCGGAAGAAGAAAAAGAAGAATCGCTAGAAGAACGGCGACGCTTGTTGCGGAAGTCGCCAGACTTCCGGTGAATTGAGACATGGTTGCGGCTATCGGAACTCTGGCGAGTTCCGCTACGGATGAAGTGCATGGCCATGACCAAACCCGAAGACCTGTCGCTGGCCGACCTCCAAAGCGAAGCCGAGGACATCCGCGGGCGGCTGAACAAGTTCCGCACGTCGCTGAGCCGGTTCTTCGTGAACAAGCACGAGATCATCGACCTCATGGTCGTCGCGGCGGTGGCGCAGGAACCGCTGCTGCTCGTCGGCCCGCCCGGCACGGCGAAGTCCGATCTCGTCTTGAAGTTCAAAGACGCCCTCGGCCTCGGCGAAGGGGATTACTTCGAATACATGCTGACGCGCTTCACCGAGCCGTCGGAAATCATCGGCGCCATCGACATCCGCGAACTGCGCGAGGGGAAGTACATCCGCCGGAAGGAGGGCAAGTTGCCCACGGCGAAGCTCGTCTTCCTCGACGAGATCTTCAAATCGAACTCGGCCATCCTCAACATCCTGCTGACGATCATCAACGAGAAGAAGTTCTACCAAGACGGCGTGCCCGAGCCGGTGCCATTGCGCATTCTCTTCGCGGCGACCAACGAGATCCCGGAGCAGGGCGAACTCGCGGCGCTCAAAGATCGCTTCGTACTCAAGGTGCTCAGCCGACCGGTGCAGGATCAACACTTCCAAGAGTTGATCGACTTCGGCCTGCAAGGGGAAGCGCACAAAGGTCTGAACCAGAAACCGTGGGTCGAAGGGCACGCGAGCTTGGGCGATTTCCTGAAGGCCAACCGCTACCTCACGCATTTGTTCAACCGCAAGACCATCGACCAGCGCGGCGAAGAACAGAACGACCGCGACCTCTTCTTCCCGAGCGACGTCTTCCGCGAGTACCAGCGCATCGTGAAGGTGCTCATCCGCGAGCACAAGATTTTCATCAGCGACCGCAAGCTCGTGAAGCTCTATAAGCTGCTGCGCGTGCGGGCATGGCTGCTGTCCGGTGGCACCGTCAGCCGGGATGACCTGCGCTTGCTGGCCTACTTGGGCGAGAGCCACCAAGAGATCGACACCTTGCGCGAAAAGGTCCCGGAGTTGTTGAACATCAATCTGGAAGCGTGACGCGCGGTTCCCCGTGTCTTCCGGCTCGACGCACCGAGTCACAATCTGCGAATCCAGCGTTTGGACGTTGAGTCCAGCGTTTGGACGTTGAGTCCAGCGTTTGGACGTTGAGTCTACGCGAGGGTGTGCGACTTCTCGCTGGACTCAAGACTTGGGCCAAGCCGGGATGGCGGGGACATTCTTCCCTTCCCGCGACTCCGAACGGTCTACACTAGACTTCGTCGGTCAGGGGAGTGTTTGCACGGCTGGTGCCGGCCCCGGTCTTCAAAA
>JANXTU010000163.1 GCA_025352235.1 Fimbriiglobus sp. | reverse complement strand
TCGTCCCGCTCTTTTCCATCGCCACCGCGTTGCACCGAGAATTGATCCTTGTCGATGGTCGCCACCGCTTCCTTGTAATCTTTATTGGCGGGCTTGCCGTTGTGCTGGAGTTCGACGACCTTCCATTTGCCTTGCATGGCTTCTTCGTCTTTGACTTTCGGCTTCGGCACGGGAGCCGCCAGAATGAAGCCGGATGAGAGAGCCAGCACGAGCAGCGCAAGTCGTGTCATCGGTCGTCCCCGGTAACGAAAGCGGGCCGTGGGTAGTCCCACGGCCCTCTATCGTACCGCGCGGATCGCCCCGGCGACAACGCGCGAAATCGGATTTTTACAACCGCGTGACGGACGCCGGTGCGCGACTCAAACCAGTTCCAGTTTCGTTTCGCGGAAGCGATAGCCGACGCCGCGGACGGTTTCGATCAATTCGCCGTCGTCGCCTCGGCCGGATAGCGCGCCGAGCTTTTTGCGCAGGGTTTTGATGTGGACGTCGATGGTGCGCTCCAACACGATTTGCCCTTCGCCGATGGCGGAGTCCATCAATTGATGCCGGCTGAAGGCCCGGCCCGGTTGGCGGACCATGCATTCGAGCAGCCGGAATTCCGTCGGCGTGAGGTCGAGTTTCTTGGGGCCGACCGTGACGCGGTGCCGGACGCGGTCGATCTTGACGCCCATATGCTCGACGACGTCGACGGGGTCGCCTTGGTCTTCAACGCGGCGCAGCAGGGCCTTGACGCGCTGTAGCAGGATCTTGTTGTTGAACGGCTTGGTCACGTAATCGTCGGCGCCTTTGGCGAAGCCTTCGATCTGGTCGGACTCCTCCGACTTCGCCGTGATCATGATGATCGGGATGTCGCGGGTGCGCTCGCCCATCCGCAATTCTTTGCAGATGCTCAAGCCGTCGATGCCGGGCAGCATCACGTCGAGCAATAGGACGTCCGGGATCAACTGTTGCGCTTTGCGCAAGCCCTCTTGGCCGTCGTGGGCCACGAGGGTCTCGTAGCCCTCGCGGGAGAAGTACCAACTGAGCGACTGCACCAAGCCGCGCTCGTCTTCGATGATCAAGATGCGGGGCTGGGCCATCACAAGCTCCAATTGCGGATTTGGGATTGCGGATTTGGGATTTTCAGACGCCGACCGAGAAGTCCGTGTGGATCCGGGGTGACCGATTTCTAATCCGAAATCCGCAATCCCAAATCCGCAATAGCACTAGCCAAACCGTCCCGTGATGTAGTCTTCGGTTTGCTTTTGGGTCGGCTTTGTGAACATCTGCTCGGTCGTGCCGGATTCGATCAACTTGCCTTCAAAGAAGAACGCCGTAGTGTCCGAGACGCGGGCGGCTTGCTGCATGTTGTGCGTGACGATCACGATCGTGTACTGGGTCTTGAGTTCGAAGATCAAGTCTTCGATTTTCGAGGTCGATTTCGGATCGAGCGCGCTGGCCGGTTCGTCCATGAGCAAGACTTCCGGGTCGGTCGCCAAGGCGCGGGCGATGCAGAGCCGCTGCTGCTGGCCCCCCGATAGCGCTAACGCCGACGAATGCAGACGATCCTTGACCTCGTCCCACAGCGCGGCCTGTTTCAGGCTGCGCTCGACCAGGTAATCGAGCCGTGCGGCCTTCGCTCCGCCGGCGACGCGCGGGCCGAAGGCGACGTTTTCGTAGACCGATTTGGGGAACGGGTTCGACTTCTGGAACACCATGCCGATGCGCTGTCGGAGGTCGACGGTGTTGACGGTCCCCTCGCGGATATTCTGGCCGTCGAGGGTGATCTCGCCGCTGAGCCGGGCGCCTTCCACGAGGTCGTTCATCCGGTTGATGAGCCGCAGCAGCGTCGATTTCCCGCAGCCGCTCGGGCCGATGAACGCCACGACCGAGCGCTCCGGCATCGCCAAGTTGATGTTGAACAGGGCCTGCTTCGGGCCGTACCAAAAGTCGACGCCACGCACGGCGATCTTCGTCCGCTGCGACGGGTCGGTCTTGGCCAACCCCCCAGCCGTCGGCGCGGTCAATGTCCGCGACCGGATGATCTCCGAGAACATGCGAGACACGACGCGACCTCTGAACCAAGACTCCGGTAAGCTATCGAAGAAATGTGTAGACGGCGTGAAGTTCCGGACGATCTTCACAATTCGCTGCGGAAGGAGTCCGCTCGACAGAATCTTGCCGCACACGCGGACCGTCTCGCCATCCGCGCAGAGACGACCCGCGAACGGAGTTCGATTTGCTTGCTGTTCCGCCGGACGACCACAATCAGTAGCGAAGGTGGCTTGTTCTCATGCTCCGCTGGACTCTCTCGAAGGGGCGCGCCAGACAGCGAATTCACGCCATTTCAGCCGAATTCACTGCCCCAATTCACTGCCCTGGAATGGGCTGAAACGTTCTTTTGATGGGCGATGAATCGGATTGAAGGGCACTGATATGGGGGCACTGAATCGGATCAAAAGGGCGCTGAATGGGTTGTATGGGTCACTGAATTCGGCTAGATTGGGGCGATTCGTTCATCGGAGACGAAGAGTTGAACGGGTCAAGAAACGCCGCATCCTCATGCTCGCGTGCGGGCTGGCCATCGCCGTCGGCCTCGCCGACGGCCGCATCGCCGAAGGGGCCGGCATCCTCGTCGCCATCCTCCTCGCCTACTGGAACGAACACCGCGCCGCCCGCGAGTTCGACGTGCACAACCGCTCCGAGCCCGAACATCTCCGGCGCATCGGCTCGCACCGCAAAGACCTGAATGCGCCGGTCCTGCGATGAGGCGGCCGGATCGCAAGGATCGAACGTCTACAGAACGCGAAGGACTCCGCTGGCATTTCGGGGTTTTGTGCGTCACGCGTGCCGCGCGTGCCGCGTCCAGTTGCCGGAGGGTCCGTCGGCCACGAACGCCCGCTTCTCCGCCGTGTCAAAATGCCGCCGTTTGGCCTCGGTGACGAGCACCCCTTGGAACTCCTCGGCGAAGAGTCGCCCAAGGCGTCGCGGCCGCGCGATTCGTGGATCCCGTGCTGCGTCACACAAGTATCTTGGGATCGACCGATTTCAGTTTCATCCGCGCGTCGCCGATCCGGAATTGCCAGTCGACTCCACGCTGTTAGTCGTTGATCGCCTGTTGCCACGCCGTCGTCCAACGACTCTGGCCCCGCTTCGAACTCGATCCCGAAGTCGAAAAACTCGGATTCTCAAGCTGAACGCGGTTTAGTTGGGAAGCCGAGACGGAACAGATTCTCGCCGGCATCCTCGACGCCACAGCACTCGAAACTGCCCGTGCGTCCTTGGGTTCGCTTGCCGAACACCTCGGCGCTTACGAACAATCCCTTATCGCGAACGAAGTGTCGGACAGCTGAACCGTTCGACGCGGGACGTACCGGGGAATCAAAGAAAACCCCTAGAAATGTCAACGAAAATGCCCCGGTGACAACCGCTGTCATCACCGGGGCACAGTCGGGGTGGCCGGAATTGAACCGACGACTTCTTGCTCCCAAGGCAAGCGCTCTACCAAGCTG
>JANXTU010000223.1 GCA_025352235.1 Fimbriiglobus sp. | reverse complement strand
CGAACCGGAACTGAAGTTCGATGCGGCGCCGTTGCCGAGCAATGAAGCGTTCGCGGAAGCAGCCCGCACCGATCCCCTCCAAATGCTTCGACTCGCCGCGAAACGCTACAAGATTTCCAAGCCCGAAGGCGACAAAGAGGTCATCGCCGGCTACACGGCCTCGTTCCTCAAACAGGAGCGCATCGGCGATACGTTGCACCCGCAAGAAGTGATCCGTGTTTGTTACCGGGAATCACCGTATGCCGTGCTGATGCTCTGGGAGCAGGGGAGTCGAAATATGGCCGAGGGGACTTTGTACGCTTCCGGTGAGAACAACGGAAAGATGCTCGTTTGGCTCCCGAAGTTATTTGGACGGATTACGGAGGTCGATCCGCGCGGCCGGTTGCCCCGCGGCTCCGCACGCTACACCATTGAAGAATTCGGGTTCTTTTACAGCGCGAAGCGGGCCTTGACGGTTTGGACGGCGGCCGAAGCACACGGTGCTTTGCAATGGAAATTTCTCGGCACCCGGAACGTGGCCGAGGCGGACGAACGCGAATGTCACGTCGTGCGCCGAACCTGCGCGGTGGATGAAATCGACCCCTTTGCCGCCGGGGAAGGGAACCCGCGTATCAGCGAGGCCAACCGGGCCGATTCCTTCCGAACTATCACGCTGTACTTCGACACCCACACGTGGCTGCAACTGGGGGCTGAGCTGCACCGCTCCGATGGCGCCTTGGTCAGTTCCTACTTCTACCGCAACGTCGTGTTGAACCCGGTGTTGTCCCCGGAGACGTTTAGCAGGAGTTCGCTCCGGAAGTGAAGACGGGGTGGAATCCCCGCCTTGCCACGATGGGAAATCCGTGTAAATTGTCAGTGTTGTCGGGGTAGCTCAGCGGTTAGAGCGGTCGCTTCATAAGCGATAGGTCGCCGGTTCAAGTCCGGCCCTCGGTATTGCCCTTAAACCTTGCAGCCGAAGCGTTTTACGCTTGCCCAGATCGGTTTCTGGTGCGGCACTCTAAGCGTCGAATCGTGGAACAATTCCACGATTCGCGGAGTGCTTACCCCATGTCGCGTTCCCGAAAAGCTTTGCCTCGCTATCTCGCACACTCTTCCGGGAAAGGTCGGGCCGTCTGGAATGGCCTAAGCGGCCGGCGGGAAAAGATCCTTCAGGGCGACTTCAACTCTCCAGAATCCCTTCAGGCTTTCGCCCGGCTGCAATTGGAACTTGCCAGCGCCCCGGAAATGCCCGCCCCCAGCACGAACGGGCCTACCGTGGTCGAAATCCTCGCTGAGTACCTGCGCCACGCCACGGCCTATTACGGGCCCGGCTCGGAACTGACAATGATCAAGGATGCGATAAAGGTCGTTCGCCAGCACTATGGCGACGATGCGGTCGCTGGATTCGGTCCGAAGAAACTCGCCGCAGTCCGCGAAGCGTTCATCCGGAAAGGTTGGACGCGCGGCTACATCAATCGGCAAGTCGGAAAGATCGTCCGCTGCTTCAAGTGGGCTGCTGGCGAAGAACTGATCCCCGTGGTGGTTTATCATGGGTTGAAGACGATGGCCTCTCTTCGCCGCGGACACTGCGAAGCCCGCGAACCCGAGCCCCGTCAGCCAGCTGATCCCGCGCACGTCGTCGCTGCCCTGCCATTCCTCAAACCCCATGTCCGCGCAATCGTCGAACTACTCCGGTGCACCGGCATGCGACCGGGAGAGGTCTGCCGAATGACAATCGAGCAGATCGACCGCACGGGCTCTCTATGGACCTACCGCCCAGCACTTCACAAGAACGCGCACCGGGGACAACACCGATCCGTTTCGCTTGGCGCAACCGCTCAAGCGATCATCAACGCTCACCTTGACGCACGTGCCATCGGCGACGCGGAACCGCTGTTCAGCCCGCGACGGCAGCGTGACGAGAGATCGGCGGAACTCCGGGCCAAGCGGAAATCGAAAGTGCAACCGTCCCAAGTGAATCGGCGAGCCGCGAAACCCAAGCGCCCGCCCGGTGAGTGGTTTAGCCCGATGGCCCTTGGGAAGGCCGTCGTGAGCGCGTGCGAGAAAGCTGGGGTGCCGAGATGGACGCCCTACCAGCTCCGCCACTTGAAGGGCGCCGAACTGCGCGAGCGGTTCAGCTTGGAGCACGTGCGGGCCGCTCTGGGGCACTCCCACGCCAGTATGAGTGCCCACTACGCAAAAGGTGCCGACGCAAAGCTGGCTGCCGAAGTCGCCGCAACAGCGGGCTAGAGCGGACTTCGGGTTTTCGTAGCGGTTTTGATCCCGGAGGGATCGCAGACATTAGCCGGCGGTCGAAGACCGCCGGACGCGGATCCACGGGAGATCGACCCCGGAGGGGTCGCAGGGGAGCGGGCTGCGACCCCTCCGGGGTCGGGATCTTCCCGGGCGTCATCCGGCGGTCTGTGACCGCCGGCTAATGTCTGCGACCCCTACGGGGTCAAGCGGGTCACAAGTCGCTACGAAAACTCGATGTCCGCTCTAAGACACAAAGAATTACCCCTGTCACTTTCGACCCCGGCATCTGCCGGGATTGTTCGTTTCATGCCCGTGGTATACTTCACTGATGGCACTATCGCGGCGGAAACGAAAACGGGAGAAAGCTCGAGGCGACCGCCCCGAACCCCGCGAATGTTCGCGGGTCAGGGGAGGGTTGCGGGCCGATTGGACGGAAGCATCCGTGGAAGATGCCGCCCTGATTCGGCAATCCCTTCGGGAGAGTTGGCCGGTGGAAAAGGGCGAAGCGATCCTCGAAGCCTTGACTTCGGAACTCTGGCCGATGGATCGGCCCCGGCAGGTTTTCCGGGTCGCGGCGCTGATATTGGCAATCGAGAAGCACAACCTTCGGGATGCGCAAGCTCCTTGCAAAACCTGACACCTTTGAGGCCGCTGCCGCTGCCAATGCCCTCGATGAACTGGCAATTCGCTTGGGAACACGACCACTTCCGCGAAGTGCTCGCACCTTGGCTACCGTCACTCCCAATGGAAGGGTGGACTGGGACGATTTTCCAACTGCAAATCGCTCTTAACAACGCTGCGCACCGCCGCAATGCCACGCGGTACAGCCCGCGCCCGAGCCGAAACGCTTAGGGAGTTCGCATCCGAGCCAATAGGCCATTCCTTCGGACCCAAGGCTACGAACTGATCGGCCTTCGCACGGCCAAACAACGGGGCATCCGCATCGTCCCAATGGTGGCGACAGTGTGACAACTCAATGACAACAGCATTTGGGCGTCGGTACGCCGATGATCGGTGGGCCGTGCGAGCGTGCCCATAAATTTCAAGGCATTCCGAATAGAAAATTCTGCCGACGAGGGCTCCCGGACGCTAACAAATGCTAACGTTCAACTTTTTTCTCGCCGTCGCATTACCGATCAGAATTCGTTGAAAGTTCCGCTTGTTTCAGGACGAGTTGCGTGGCGTCTTCCGAGAGGTCAGGCGGGTAGCCGAACTTGGCAAGCAATCGGCGGACACCCCGCCGCAAGTCGGCCCGCACCGATTCGCGTTCAGTCCAATCCAGTTTGGGCAGTTTCTTGACCATCTCGGCGAGTTCGCGGGCCATCAGCCGCAACGTGTCGGACTTCATCGCTTCCTTTGCCGAACCGTTGTCCGCCAGCGCATCGTAGAAAGCGTTCTCCTCCTCGGAGAGGCCGAGCGATTGACCCTGCTGCTTCGCTTCGCGGACCCACTTAGCGAGTTCCATGAGCTTTGCGATCATTTCGGCAGTGGTGATCTGCTTGTTTGTGTACAGTAGCATAGCCGCAGCGAGGGCCTCCCGGAACTTCCGGCTTTGCACCAAGTTCGACCGCTCGCTGGCGCGAATCTGATCGGTGAGGAGCTTCCGTAACGTTTCGAGCGCGAGATTTTTCTGCTCGAGCGCCGCCACGCGGGACAAGAAGTCGTCCGAAAGGATGTCGAGCCGGGCCGCATCTAGTCCGGCTGCAGAAAACAGGTCGATCACGTCACCCGCATCGACCGTGCTGCCGATCACTTGGCGAACCGCGAAATCGACATCAACGGAGCCGGCCGGGCGGCCATCGCCGGGGCCGCGTTCGTCGGCCAGTCGCTTGCGGATCATCTGTGCGACCCGCTGGAAAAAGGCCAAATGGGGCGCGATGGCCGTTGTTTCCTCCCGTGGGACGGCGAGCGCGAAGCCCGTCGAAAGCCGCTTCACCATATTGCGGAATCGATCCCACCCGGATTCGTCGCCGTGGTTGTGCCGGACATCGAGAACGTGGTCGATGGACTTGAGGTACACGCGGAGAACATTCGAAGGTTCTGCATCCAACGCAGCGGTGTAATCCACGCCGTGGAAAAACGACCGCAACTGCTCGAACGCCGAGATCATCGCCGGGATCGCTTGGTCCTGCAACGCCTTCACTGGCTTGTCGTCTTGCCCGGTGGCGTTCGCGTACGTCTTCAACGCATCCGCCAGTTGATCGGCCAAGCCGATCATGTCCACCACCAACCCGCCCGGCTTGTCGCCATACACGCGATTCACCCGCGCGATGGCCTGCATCAGATTGTGCCCGGCCAGCGGCTTGTCCAAGTACATCGTGTGGGCGCAGGGCACGTCGAATCCGGTCAGCCACATGTCTACGACAATGGCCAGGCGGAAATCGTCCGCGGGATCTTTGAAGCGCTGGGCCAGGGCTTTTCGCTGGGCCTTGGAGCGAACGCGCCGGGCGATGTCGGCTGCGTCGTCGGGGCCGCCGCTCATCACCACTTTCATCGCGCCGCGGTCGTCGCCGTCGTCGTGCCATCCGGGACGGAGCGTGTGGATGGCTTTGTAAAGCTTGGCCGCGATCTCCCGGCTCATCGTCACCACCATCGCCTTGCCTTCCATCGCCCCCCGCCGCTGCTCCCAGTGCTCGACCACGAACTTCGCCACTCGCTCGATCCGCTCGTCTGCACCGACCAGCAGTTCCAACGGCACGCGGATGTTCTCCGCCGCCTGCCCGCCCTCCTCGGCTTCGGCCGCCGCCGCGATCGCCTTCTCGGCTTCCATCATCCCGGTTTCGTCAATCGTGAGCTTAACGATTCGCGGCTCGTAGTAGATCGGTACCGTGGCCTCGTCGGCGACGGCTTGGCGGATGTCGTACACGTCCGCGTATTCGCCGAACACATTCCGGGTGACGCGGTCGCCAGCCATCAACGGCGTACCAGTGAAGCCGACGAACACTGCATTAGGCAGCGCTTCGCGCATCCACCGCGCACCGCCTTCCACGAACCCGTACTGGCTGCGGTGCGCTTCGTCGGCCATCACCACCACATTCGCTCGGTCGCTGATCCGCCCGTGTTCCTCGGTGAACTTATGGATCGTGGTGAAGACGACACCGCCGGCGGCCCGGTCGAGCAATTCCTTCAGGTGGGCGCGGCTTTCCGCTTGCACCGGCAACTGCCGCAGCAGTTCCCGCCCCATGGCGAAGGTGCCGAACAACTGGTCGTCGAGGTCGTTGCGGTCGGTCACAACTACGATGGTCGGGTTCGCCATTGCTGGCTCGCGCACGAGCGCACCGCCGAGCATCAGCATGGTCAGGCTCTTGCCGGATCCCTGCGTGTGCCAGACAACGCCACCTTTGCCGGCCCCGTCCGCCGGCGCGGTCTGTGCCGCCAGCACGCTCGCCCGGGTCTTCCGGACCGCCCGGAACTGGTGGTATCCCGCCACCTTCTTCACGATCCGCCCGCGTTCGTCTTCCTCGAACGCCGCGCAGCTCCGCAGGTAGTCGAGCAGCGCGTCCGGCTTCAGCAGTTCGCGGATCAGCGCTTCCAGCGTCGGTTCGCCGCCCGAGGCCGGGCGCCAGGGCGTGAACCGCTGTCGTCCGCTGGTGATGCTTCCGACCCGTGTTAGCAAGCCGTCGCTCACAACCAGAACCAGGTTCGGAACGAACAGATCGGGCGCGGCCGGCATGTACCGCCCGAACTGGTCGATGGCCGCGTTCAGGTCGGCGGTCGGATCGGCCGGGGCTTTCAGCTCGATCAGCACCACCGGCAACCCGTTGACGAACAGAACGAGGTCGAGACGGATTGCCTTCCCGTTGGCCCCGACTACCGTGAGTTGCTGCACGGCGAGCCAGTCGTTCTTTTCGGGTTCGTCGAAGTCGATCAACCGCGCTTGGCCACCGCGCGTCTCACCGGTGGCGGAGTCCTTGTACTCGACCGAGAGACCGCCGATGAGCAGGTTGTGGAACCAGCGGTTGTTTTCAATGAGCGTGGGGTGCGGCGGCCGGGAAAGCGTGGCCGCCACGGCGGACACTTCGGCCGGCGCGAGGTGCGGGTTGAGTGATTGAACCGCGGCCCGCAGCCGCGGAATGAGCAGCACCGCCGAGGTGTTCGCCCGGTCGAAGTCGAGTTCGGAGCCTCGCAGGGTGGAAATGCCGCCAGCGGCGAGCTGTGAAAGGGCCGCATCTTCGACGAGTTGTTCGGTCATTGCGATAAACTCAAGGGGCCGCCTCACCGGGCCGGTATTGCCAACCGCGTGTGAATGCCAGCTTGGTGAGTTCGCCAGCAAGCCTCTTGATTTCGTTCTTAGATTTGCAACCTGCGAAGTCGATGGTCGCATGGGCGGGGAACGGGTTACCGTCCGTCACGGCTTGGAGATTCAGATTCGAACATTCACCTTCGGTCACCGCGAGCACACCGACGCTGGTCAGCTTCAAATCCACGGTCCAGTGGAGATACGAAGCTTCCGCGGTACCAATCACATCCCCGTCGTACACGCTGGGTTTGCCTTCATCTTTCTGGGTCGGGCGAAACGTTTGGCTACTCGGTACGCCCAGTTGAAGCCAAGTCTCATGCACCTGCCGGTACAGTAAGGTTTCGGGTTTCAAGCGGCCCCCTTGATCGAAGACAACGCGACCAATGACTCGATGCGGGCGGCGAGATCGGCCCAGCCTTCCGCCGTCCCCAGATCGAGTGTGGCTTCGTCATCGGACAACCACTCGCCGACAAACGATGCGAGATCGATCTCGACCTCGGGGTTGGCCCCGTTGATCCGCCACTCGAACTGGAT
This sequence comes from Fimbriiglobus sp., assembly GCA_025352235.1. GTDB lineage: Bacteria > Planctomycetota > Planctomycetia > Gemmatales > Gemmataceae > JALHQU01. Next base: position 1,728 of record JANXTU010000223.1, on the reverse strand, counting down.
GCCGCCATTGACGGTGGGGAACGTGTAGGGCAGTAGGAGTTCGCCCGGATAGTACGAAGTGAAGAGTTCGCCGATCTTGTCGAGGGATGCAGGATCGAGAGACGTTCCTTCGCCGTTGAGCCAGCCAGACTTCAGCAACCGGAGTTCGTCGAGTCTTGCGGGAACGTCGAGCGGGTCCAATGGGGTAACGTCTTCCACATCTTGGAAGCGGACGAGTTTTCCGGCCCGGTTGAACTGCCCGATGCCGCGGACCGCGACGCGGACGCCATTGGGGGCGTCCCTTTGGGCTTCGAGGATCGCCTCGCGGTGTTCAAGAGTGAGCGGCACCGATAATTCCTGACCGTTGGCAAGTCGGATGGTGAAAGTCCTATCGGTATCATTGGTATCGACCACCTTCCCGCGGCGCAGGGCGTCGTCGGTGATGTATTCCACGCCTGGTGCGGCAAGCACCAGACGGCGCCGCGTTTGTGGCGTCAGGCGCGCGGGCGCACGACCGCCTTCTCGGCGGAAGCTGATCGATTCTCCGTCGCGGAGTCCGCGACCAAAGCGGTCAAAGTAAGCCAGCATCTCCGGCGGAAGTTGTTGGGCGACGTTGCCGCCCATCTCTGCGGCCGACACGGCCTCCACAATGCGGGCACATGCCCGTTCCAGATAGTCCTGCTGTGGTGTGATTTCGTCCGCAAGCAGTGATGTTGCGGCTGCGACAAAGGCTGTCAAAACTGGGATCGCGCTTCCTTCATTCACTTGCTTAAGCTTCACCGCAACACCAGACATGAAACCGGGCGGCGTTCGTTTCCGACCCGGGTGGTCCCGAAGCCATTCCGCTTTCGCGACCGAGACGACAAACTCTTCGAAGACGGCCAAATCCTTGAGAAAGTCCAAAGGGATGCTGTGATCCTGGAATCGAGGACCTTCGAGTTTGGGACTTAGTAGTTCGAATTCCTTCATCGATGACTCCAGTAACCTCATCATACCACATCGCTGGCCGTCTTTCAGTCGAGCATGCCGCACTCCGACGGTGGATCAGCAGCCAACTTTCGTTGCCACCTCTACCATCGATTGAAGCTACCGCACCCGCACCTTGCCGGAAAGCAACCGCGGCAGCAGGTAGTCGCGGAGTTCGGCGAGCTTGCGGGATTCTCGCGCATCAGCGGCGCGTTTCAAATCGAAAGGACGCACAAGATCGAAATACGCCTTAGCTGTACTCATCTGTGGGAATGCCATTACGGCTGCTGCGAGCGTCTGAGCATTAGCGTTTGGTTGTGCCGACCCACCAATAGATCCCGCCACGAATGATTGGTAGGCATCCGTCCGCATGAACTCACCGACGATTCGACCGATTTCCCTGTCCGCAAATTGAAATCGAACCAAGTATGATGCAAAAACCGCTTCTGGTGGCTCAATTATGTAGAGATTGTCGCCTGTCGATGCCCCGGTTCGAGCTACGACGATGTCCCCGTCCGCAATACGGTACTTCCTAATGTCGCTCTCTGATGCCACGCAATATGGCACAGCGCTCCATTCCACCGCACCGCCGCGAATATCGGTGATGCGTAGAAAGTGTGGGCCTACTTGTTCAGTTGAAGCGCTTGTGGTGAGCCCATATTGAATGATCGACGCACGATCTTTAATTGAATTATTGCTCCACCCCTCAGGGATCGGGCCGAGTTCGGAATCGACGAGGCGATCCGGCAGGGCGGCGAAGGCGGCGGCGGGCATGCCGGGGAA
>JANXTU010000192.1 GCA_025352235.1 Fimbriiglobus sp. | reverse complement strand
GGGAAATAATCCCCTTTATTTCCCGTTACTCGTCGGCTAGACTCCTGCCGTGTCCAAACAGACAGGAAGAGTGCCCATGTCCACCGAAATCGTCCCCGTTACCTCTCAGGCCATCGCCTCGATGGCGAAAGACGCTCCGTTGCCCGTGCTGGTCGAGCGGGCAGGGGGGGCGGCACGCTTCGCATGGGATGAATTCTTCTTCGCCGAACACCACAACCCGCACACCCAAAAAGCCTACATGGCGGCGGTAAAGCGGTTTCTAAGCTGGTGCGAGGGGCAGGGGGTCGAGCTACCGGCCATTACACCGGGCATGGTGGGGCAATACCTCGTCGGCCTGGGCGGCTCTGCTGCCAAGCGAAACCTGCACCTGTCGGCACTCCGGGGCTTTTTCGACCGGCTGGTAAATCGCCATGTGGTGATTCTGAACCCGGCTGCGTCGGTGCGGGGCGTCAAGGATCAGGTGATCGAGGGCAAGACGCCAGAAATCACGGTAGAGCAAGCCCGCACGCTGCTGGCCTCGGTGGATACCGGGCACATCGTTGGGCTGCGGGATCGGGCCATCCTTGCCACGCTGGCCTATACCGCCTGCCGGGGCGGGGCGGTCGCCAAGCTGCGGCTTGGGGATTTTCAACAGGATGGGACGCAATACGTGATGCGGTTTCAGGAGAAGGGCGGAAAGAGCCGGGAAATCCCGGTGCGGCATGATCTGGAAGGAAATATCCGGGCCTATCTCGATGCGGCCGGGATCGGGGCGGAACCCAAGGACCGGCCGCTATTCCGCTCTACGTTGCGTCGTACGAAACAACTGACCGGCAATGCCCTGACCACGAAAGCTATCTGCGAACTGGTCAAGCGGCGGCTGAAAGATGCCGGGTTGCCGTCGCGGCTGTCGCCGCACTCTTTCCGCGTGGCGACCATCACCGATCTGCTGACGCAGGGCGTGCCGCTGGAAGATGTCCAGTACCTCGCCGGGCACGCGGAACCGCGAACGACCGGCCTTTACGACCGGCGAAAGAAGAAGGTGACGCGAAATATAGTTGAGCGAATCTCGATTTGATATATTAGCTAATGCATCATGGATGATGACACGCTGCTTATAATCGGCCGCTGGCTCGGTATCGTTGGCCTGGTGGTCCTCGTGGTAAGCGGCATCGGCGGCACGCTTCTCGCGTCGCGGACCACTCAGAAGCTGAAGTTTTTGAAGGGCCAGACCTTCAAGTATCACCGGCTGTTTTCGCTCATCGGTGCGGGGCTGTTCCTATTGCACCCGATCCCGATGATTCTAGCGGCCCATACGACGGGGATGAGAATACGTGATGTCTTCGTGCCATTCATCGCACCGAAGCAAACGCTGTGGATTGGGCTGGGCACGGTCGCCGCTTATGTTCTGCTTGTCGTCACTATTTCATCAATTTATATCAAAAACATGAAACGTACGACGTGGCGGGCTTTGCACTATGGCACCTATCTCGTCTTCGTCCTGGGCCTCGTCCACGGGCTTTTCATCTCCGGCGAATTCAAGCCGGGCGAATCGCTTGATTTCGATGAGCCGGAGAAAATCATCCTCCTGCTGTTGCTCCTGATCGCGGTGGCACTTCCCGCCTGGCGGGTGCGGATCGCACGCAAGAAGAAGGCCGGGACGGCGGCAGTGGTGGCCTTCCTCGTGCTGCTCACTCAAGGCTGGGCCGGGAAAGCGTCGGCGGATATTCCCGTGACCGGATCGTATCAGTTCACGGTGAATGGCTCGACGCTGGGCGACGTGAAACCAACAACCGGGCATCTGCTGCTGCTGTCGTATGTCCCGGAATTCGGGGGGTCTTTCGACCTGCGGAACGAATACTACACCGAAGGCTCGTACAATGCCGATCCGCCGGGCAAGTTGATCCATAACATCAATGAACCAAAGATTGAGAATCAATTAATGTATAATCGGGAACTGTGGCACGGGCTGGGCGTCACCGCCGGGGGCCTTTACCACGACAATCTCAGATTCACCGATCATTATTTCTGGGCCATTGGCGGGGTCACTTACACGCTGCCCATAGGCGACGACGTGACGGTAAACTCGGCAATCCTCGGCGAAAAGAAGGCGTGGTTGGGCCGCTTGTTCTACGATTTCTCGGCAGGAGTGGAATATCGTTTCGTCAAAGACTGGAACGTGCAAGCGAGTTTGCATAGATATGAGAATTTCGGCGAGTTCGATACCGGGCCGACGCAGAAACGCGAGGTCGAGATAGGTGTTTACCATCACCTGACCGAGCATCAAATCGTCGGTGTTTCCTACTTCCGGCACGATCAGTACGGGGCACCGAATGACAATTTCAGGTTTGTTAAATTGAAATGGGCATATACTTTCTGACCGGCGTTAATCCACTTCGATGACCTTGCCGTCCGCCCCGATCTTGCAATCGCGGATTTTGCCATCCTTCGACTTGCCGCGAATTTCGTAGGCATCCTGCCCGCCCGATTTTTCCTTCCACGCATTCTCGAACTTGACGCCCGGAAGCTGCTGGGTCGCCACCTTCATGACGGCGGGCGGCACCTGGTCGAGTGACACCGCGTCTTCGGCCTTGGGTTCCTTCTCGCATCCGGCCATTGCAACAAGGCCGACGATCATCAGAATTTTGCTGAATCGCATGAGTAAACTCCCCGGAATGGCATGAATGGATCAGTAGGAGTCCGCCGAAACCACCTCGGCCCCGGCACGGGTGGCGAGTGCCCGGTATGCCTGATAGTTCATCGTCGCCTTGAGGAAAGAAACGTGGCCGTCAGCGAACAGGAAGTTTACGCCACCGCCTGAGTGGAGGCTATAGAACTGGTTCACGTCGCTTCGCCGGTCGCCTGGGCCGACGCCTTCGCCGACATGCCCCAGAACCATGCCGGAACTGGTTTCGGTCCGGTAGCGGCCGATGTCGTCGTTGTCGGTGGGGAACATGATGGCATTCGTCACCGATCCAACCCAAGTCGCTTCGCCAAGTCGGTGCGACCGCTCGCCGACGGCGATGGTCTGGGCGGTGCCGTCGGTGATGTCGCGTAGGCCAATCTTGCCGTTGCGGAAGAAGATGCCGTCGCCGTTCGGTCCCGGCTCGCCGTATCCATACATGGCGATGTAATTGGATGGGGCAACCTGGCAAATATTCTGCCGGGCGGCACCTGTGGCGGCATCCCGGTTCACCGCCCAATAGGCGGTGGCCGCTGAATCCGACGGGCAGAGGAAGTTATTCACGTTCGGCAAGCGGCTGGTTGAATTCGCCGGGTCTTCGATGGCGAGGTTGAAGTTGATGGCGTTGAAAAGCGGCGTCTGCTCGAACTGCGGTAGCAGCATCGCCGCCCAACCCCAGCCGGGGCCGGTGTCGTTGCCGGAAGCATCGAAATTCGACACATACCCTGATGGGAAAGTCTGTTGGCTGCCGTCGTAGTTGTGCAAGGCAAGTCCGATCTGCTTCAGGTTGTTGACGCATTGGGCACGGCGGGCGGCCTCGCGTGCCGCCTGGACGGCGGGCAAGAGCAAGCCGATGAGTACGGCGATGATGGCGATGACCACGAGCAATTCGATCAGCGTGAACGCGCGACGAACCTGGGGCATACGGACCTCGTCGCTATTTCGATGCCTTTTTCAGTTCCAACAAGACCGTCTGCGTGCCTTTGGCCGATTTGAATTCCTTCGGTCGCGCGCCCTTTCCTTCGGTGAAGCAGAACGTCGCGGTGTCGCCATCGAGCTTGTAAATACCCAGCGAAATCTCGTTGTGCGTGTCTTTGAATTCGATCGATGCCGGTTTGGTCGACGGGTTGAGCTTCAGCGTGGCCGAATCTTTCGGGTTGTCGCTCGGGATCAGTTGATCACCTTTGATGGTGAAGGTCATCCCCTTGATCTTATCGGCCCCGACGTCCTCGCCCGCCGTCACGATCTTCGCGACTTTCCATTCGCCCTCCAAGGCTTTCAAGGCCTTCTGGGCCTCGTCGTCGGCCGCGGGCGCACCGAAAGCGATCAGCGAAGCGAAGGCGAGGGCAACGGCGCGGAGCATGGAGCACCTTTCGGGAACGAATTAGAAACGGTATTTTCCGCGAAGCGACCAACGGTTGCAAGTGGGAACTCGGGCAAAGGTGTATTTGTAGCTTTTGACGCACGTGCGAGCTCGAAAAGGTCCGCCTTTTGCTGATAGCTGATAGCTGACCGCTGTTTCGATTCTCGAAGTTTTGCAAACGACAGTGGTCAGCCATCCGTATTCAGCCATCGCTTAAAAAGTCAACTCATCCGAGCCGGGACGTTTACAATAATGATCAGCAGACACGGACGCGGTGGGGGAATTCGATCGTGGCGAAACGCACTGCGACTCCGGGGAACGACCAACCAACGCTCTTCGATCCCGCAGTCGAAGAGGCGGCACCGTCGCCGAATATCCCGGCGAACTTCCCCGCGAGTTGGACGGCCGCGATCGGCACCGAGTTCGACAAACCCTACTTCGCCGAACTCCGGCAGTTCATCGTCGACGAGCGCAAAGCGTTCGAGATTCTTCCGCCGGCACCGGACGTGTTCAACGCGTTCCGGGCCACGCCGCTCGAATCCGTCCGCGTCGTGTTGCTCGGGCAAGATCCGTATCCGACGCCGGGCCACGCGCACGGCTTGTGTTTCTCGGTACGGCCGGGCGTGCGTCTGCCGGGGTCGCTGCGGAACATCTACCGCGAACTCGAAGCCGACCTCGGCATCCCGCCCGCGCCGCACGGCTTCTTGGAAAGTTGGGCGACGCAAGGTGTGTTGATGCTCAACGCCGTATTGACGGTGCGCGCGGGCACGCCGAACAGCCACAAGGGCAAAGGCTGGGAGTCGTTCACCGACGCGGCGATCGCGGCGGTGAACGCGCTGCCGCGGAAGGTGGTCTTCGTGTTGTGGGGGAGCCACGCCCAGAAGAAGGCGGCGCGGGTCGATGCGGCGAAACACACGATCATCAAAGGGGTCCACCCCTCGCCGATGTCGGCGGAGGGCGGCTTCTTCGGCAGCAAGCCGTTCGGCAAAGTGAATGCCGCGCTGGAAGCGAACGGGGACGCGCCGATCGACTGGCGCCTCCCCCCCAAGGCGGGTTGATCAGCGATTCATGCTGAGCCGCCACTTGCCGTCTTCCTTGACGCACGTCAGCGTCTCGGTTTTTCCATCCGCCTGCTTGATGACGACGCTGCCCGACTTGCCGTCGGACGACACCGAGTACGATTCGACTTTCGGCTTTTCTTTGCCGAAGGAGCCGAACTGTCCCCGGTCGGGTTTGTCTTTGGAATCGGCGACCACCGCGGTGAAAAGGTCTTTCCCTTTCTTGTCTTTGTACTTCGCCCCTTCCGGCCCCAGCTTCATGAGTTCCATGAAGCCGGCCATCTCATCTTGGGACTTTTTATCCATTCGCTCCCACATGCCGGCACCGTCCTTCTTCTCCGCGGCGGATGCGAAGTCTTCGAAGGCCACCTTGGGGCTGTCGTTGAAGAAGAGGAAGTAAACGCCGGTCGCCGCGCCCGAGCAAAAGAGGAACAGCAGGGCGATGGCCCCGCCGATCAGCAGTGGCTTCGGCAAGCCAACTATCTTCGGCGTGTCGTCATCGTCATCGTCATCATCCTCGTCTTCATCTTCATCTGCGACTCGCTTGGTAGCCGCTTTCACGACCGGCTTTTTCTTCGGCGGCGGGGCGTCGTCTTCGTCTTCGTCGTCCTCGTCGTCCACGGGTCGGCGCGTTTTCTTCACGGGCTTGACATCATCGTCATCATCGTCGTCGCGGCGGGAGCGGGCCATCGGTGTGACATCCAAAAAAGGGACGAAGGAAAGACCTGCGGGAGAAAGTAACGCCGCGACTGAACCCGTGCAAGCGGATTTGAAAATGCCGAATCGACCGCATCCGCCGATTATTCCCGTCCCGCCGGTCGCGTCCCACGCGCGCCGGCAAAACTCGCCTGTCCGGTTTTTGCTTCCCGACCGTCACATTGTTAAGCTTGATCTGTGTGCGGAGCGTGAAGGCGCGTCCGCCGACCTACCGACATCGCACTCCCGTCCATCATTCAGGACAATACCCCCCATGCCGCGATATTCCCTGCCCATCTTGTTGCTGTTCCTCTTGATTGCCCCCGCTTCGGCGGCCGGGCAGGAGCCCATCCGTTTCCCGCGGACGCCGGACATCTCCCCGGACGGCAAGCAGGTCGCCTTCAGCTACCTCGGCGATATTTGGATCGTCGAAGCCATCGGCGGCGTCGCCAGACCCGTCACGATGCACGAAGCCCACGATTACGCCCCGGTGTTCAGTCCCGACGGCCGGCAGCTCGCGTTCAGCAGCAACCGCCACGGCAGCTACGATGTTTTCGTCGTCCCGATTGCCGGGGGCAAACCGAAGCGATTGACCTTCGATTCGGGCCACGACATCGTCACGGGGTGGACCCCGGACGGGAAGAATGTCGTCTTCAATAGTACCCGCAGCACCGCCTACCCCGGCCAGCAAGACGTCTACACGATCTCCATCGAAGGCGGCGCCGAAAAGCGATGGAATCTGTTCGAGGCCAAGGAAGCCCACTTCGCGCCGTCCGGCGACAAACTCGCCTTCGTGCGCGGTCCCGGTACTTGGTACCGCCGGGGTTACAAGGGCTCGAGCAACGACGACATTTACATCGCCTCGACCGACGGGGCCACTACGAAGCGACTGACGACCCACACCGGGCAAGACACCGCGCCGATGTGGAGCCCGGACGGCAAGAAGCTCTATTACGTCACCGATGCCGGCTTCAATAAAGGTTGCTCGAACATCGTCTGCCAACCCATCGACGGACTCGTCGCTTCGGGAGCGTCGAAGCCGGTGACGCAACACGCCGACGATATGGTGCGGCGGGCGCGGCTCAGTGGCAACGGCGAGTGGATCGTTTACGAATGCGGCGGCGATCTTTGGGTCACCGGCACGAAGTCGGCGGCCGCGCCGCGGAAGTTGGCCATCGAAGTCCACGCCGACGACAAATCGAACACGTCGCGGACGACGACGTTCACCCGCGATGCCACGGAATTCGCGCTGTCGCCGGACGAACTACACGCCGTTGTCGTGGTTCACGGGCAGTTGTTCCTCACGAAAGTCCCCGCCGGCGGCAAATCGACGCGGCTCACGGAGCACGGCTCCGCCGACCACAGCGTGAGTTGGTCCCCCGACGGCAAGAAGCTGCTCTTCGCCTCGGATCGCACCGGCGTCGAGGAACTTTACATTTTGGATTCGGACGACGCCGAACACCCGGAATTGATCAAAGCGCACAAGTTCAAAACGACGCAGCTCACGAAGACGACCGAAGAGGAAAGCGCCCCGAGTTTCTCGCCGAAGGGGGATCGCATCGCCTTCTTGCGCGGCGGTCAACTTTGGACGATGAAGCCCGACGCCACCGACGCCAAGATCCTCGTCGGCGACAAGAAAGTCCTCGACTACGATTGGTCCCCCGACGGCAAATACCTCACCTACGCGCGGCTCGACGGCAGCTTCGCCAGCGAGGTCTACATCGTCCAGGCTGACGGCGCGGCCAAGCCGGTGAACATCAGCCGGTATGCGACGTTCAACAGCGACGTGACTTGGGGCGCGAACAAGATCGCGTTCGTCAGCCAGCGGCGCGGGAACATCTTTGCCATGCACGTCGCCAGTTTGCAAAAGCCGGCGGTCGACGGTGCCAAAACCACGGACGACATCGAATGGGACGACATCCACCTCCGCGTCGAGCGCGTCAGCGCCACGCCGACCGAGGGGGGCAGCATCTCCCCGGATGGTACGCTCGTCGCGTTCCGCTCGTTGCAGGGCGGCGACGATCTTTGGGTCGTCAACAGCAACGGCACGAGCCTCGGCCGCTTGACCTCGGGCAACCAATCGCCGCGCGGTATCAAGTGGGCGAAGAAATCGACCGGCACCGTCTACTTCTTGAATGGCGTCGGCGAACTGCGGTACACGCGGGCCAGCTTCGGCGGCTTCACCGGCACCGGCGGCCCCTCCGGCGATCCGGGCCAAGTGAAATTCGCCTGCAAACTGACCGTCGATCGCGACGAGGAATTCGCCGAGATGTTCGCCCAAGCTTGGCGCTCGCTCTCGGACAACTTCTACGACAAAGAATTCCACGGCGCCAACTGGAAGGACGTCCGCGCCAAGTACGCCCCGCTGGTGCCGCATTGCGCCAACCGCGAAGATCTCTACGCCGTCATTTCCTTGATGCTCGGCGAGTTGAACGCCAGTCACCTCGGCATCAGCGGCCGGTTGCCGGTGGCCGAGGAACCGACGGCCGACCTCGGATTGCTGTTCGACGAGTCGTTCGCCGGACCGGGGTTGAAGATCGCCGAAGTGCTGAAGCGCGGCCCCGCCGACAAACGCGGGCTGAACCTGAAAGCCGGTGATGTCATCACGCACATCGACCGGATATTGCTGACGCCGAAAGAGAACATCTCGAAGTTGCTGAACAACCGCGTCAACGACGCCGTAATGATCACCCTCGCCCCGACCTCGCTTGCCGATCCGAAATCGGCCCGCACCGTGGAGATCCTCGGGGCCAACCGCACCCGGACTTCGGAACTGATGTACGACCGCTGGGTCCAGAAGAATGCCGAGCAGGTCGACAAACTCTCGGCCGGTAAACTCGGGTACATCCACATCCCGAGCATGGACGAAACGGGCCTCGAAGCCTTCATGCGCAGCCTGTACTCGGACAACTTCGACAAAGAGGCCATCGTCATCGATGTCCGCAACAACGGCGGGGGCTTCACCCACGACATGGTGTTAAATTACCTCGTTGGTAAAGATCACACGCGCTTCGTCCAGCGCGACGGCGGCGAGGGGCAGGTCCTGCGCAACTTCGACCGCAAGTGGAGCAAGCCGCTGACGGTGCTCATCAACAACCGCAGTTACTCCGACGCCGAAATCTTCCCGCACGCCTTCCGCGCCAGCGGGCTCGGCAAAGTCGTCGGTCAAGCCACGGGCGGTTTGGTCATCGGCACCGGCAGCACGCGTCTGATCGACGGCTCGCAATTCCGCATCCCGCGCATCGGCGTGTTCACGAACAAAAACGTGAACATGGACAAAGAAGGCGTACCGCCGGACGTGGCCGTGGAGATCGGACCCGAAGATTGGGCGAAGGGACTCGACACGCAAATCGCCAAGAGCGTCGAACTGCTGACGGTGGAAGTCGCCGCCTGGAAGAAGGCGAAGACCACCCAGCCGGCGACCACCGGCACGACTTCGGTCGAACCGAAGCCGGTGGAAACCAAGCCGACGACGGGGACTGGTGCCGAGATCAAGAAGTAGGAGAACGAGGATTCACCACAGGGGCACAAAGACACCGAGAAGAGAAGATGAACGAACGGATTACATGAAGAGAGGGAGCGAATGCGATTCTCTGCCTTTTTAATGCCCATCTTGTTTCTATTCTTCTCTGTGCCTCTGTGCCTCTGTGCCTCTGTGTCTCTGTGGTTATTCTTGGTTTCAATATGAACGTCTCCCACTGGATTTCGGATCGCTCCAAGGCTGTCGAGATGTCCGGCATTCGCAAAGTCTTCGAGTTGGCGCGCTCTCTCAAAGACCCGGTGAACCTCAGCATCGGCCAGCCGCACTTCGACGTGCCCGAGTCGATCAAAGCCGCGGCGAAGGCGGCCATCGACTCCGGCAAGAACGGCTACACCGTCACGCAGGGCATCCCCGAACTCCGGGATCGCTTGCTGCGCGATGTGCGGAAATCGTTCGACCACCCCGACCGCGATTTGCTCGTCACCAGCGGCACCAGCGGCGGCTTGATGCTCGCGATTCTGGCGACCGTCAACCCCGGCGATGAGGTCGTCGCGGCCGATCCGTATTTCGTCATGTACCCGAACATGGTCGCGCTCGCCGGGGGGACGTTCGTCGGCGTTGACACCGCCCCGAGTTTCCGCATCGACCCGGACCAATTCCTCGCGGCCTGCACCCCGCGCACGAAGATGATCCTGCTCTGCAGCCCGGCGAATCCGACCGGGGCCATCGTCGCACCCGAGGCGATGAAAACAATCGCCGAGTTCGCCCGCAATCGCGGTATCCTCGTCGTCAGCGACGAAATTTACAAAGCCTTCCACTACGACACCCCGCCGCGCGGCCCGGCCGAGTTCGACGACTCGGTGCTGGTCATCGAGGGCTTCGGCAAAACCTATGGCATGACCGGCTGGCGCCTCGGTTACGCCCACGGGCCGAAGGCGCTGATCGACGAGATGATGAAGCTGCAACAGAGTACGTTCGTCTGCGCCCCGAGCATCGTGCAGTGGGCCGGGCTCGCCGCCTGCGATTACGACGTCTCGGGCATCGTCGCGGATTACAAACGCAAGCGCGACCTACTGATGGCCGGGTTGAAGGGGTACTACGAATTCGAAGTACCCGGCGGGGCCTTTTACCTCTACCCAAAGGCCCCGTGGGGCACCGGCACCGAGTTCGTCACCGAAGCGGTGACGCGGAATTTACTCGTCATCCCCGGTGCCGTCTTTAGCAAAGCCGACACGCACTTCCGCATCAGTTACGCCGCGAAAGACGCGACCCTCGAGCGCGGCATCGACATCCTGCGCAGCATGGCCGCCCGGTAGCAACCGCCGGGCGGAATCCTATAACTTCCCGACCGACACCGGCCCATCCCCGAGACAGCGCGCATGAAAGTCCACGAATATCAGGCCAAGGAACTCCTGGCGACCTACGGCGCCCCGATCCCGAAGCACATCGTCTGTAAGACGCCGGACGAAGTTGCGGCTGCGTTCGACAAGTTGAGCAACGGCGGCGGAGCGATGGTGAAAGCGCAGATCCACGCCGGGGGTCGCGGGGCCGGGCAGTTGAAAGGCTACGCGGACAAACTCGGCGGCGTGAAGTTCGTCGGCAACCGCGACAAGGCCAAAGCGGTCGCCGAAGCGATGCTCAAGTACCCGCTCGTGACTCTGCAAACGGGACCGGAAGGCCAGAAGATCAGCACGCTGATCGTGCAAGCGGACGCGGAACCGGACAAAGAGTTTTACGTCAGCATGGTGCTCGACCGCGCGACGGGCTTGCCGATCCTGATGGCCTCCGCCGCGGGCGGGATGGACATCGAGAAGGTCGCCCACGATACCCCGGAGAAGATCCTGCGCGTGCAGGTGTCGCCGGAGTTGGGCCTGCTGCCGTTCCAAGCGCAGAAGATGGCCTACGACCTCGGCTTCGCCAACGAGCAGATCGCAGCCGTCGTCAAAATCATGATGGCGATCAGCAAGCTCTACTTCGAGAAGGACGCGAGCATCGTCGAGATCAACCCGCTGGCGATCACCAAAAAGGGCGAAGTCATCGTCCTCGATGCGAAGGTCGACTTCGATGACAACGCCGGCTTCCGCCACAAGGACTTGGCCCCGCTGCGGGACGAAGCCGAAGA
>JANXTU010000184.1 GCA_025352235.1 Fimbriiglobus sp. | reverse complement strand
GACCCTCCGCAAAGCCCGCGAAGCGACCGATAGCATTTTCAACGACCAAGACGACGACGAGGACAGCCTCTTCGGCGGGATCGATCCGCCGCGGAAACCGATCGTCCCTCCGATGATCCCGGGTTCGACCACGCCCCTGCGATCGGATCCGAACCAACGGGCGGTCCGCATCCCCGGCCTGCCCGACCTCCCGCCGATTCGCAACGGCGTCCCCCCCCCCACGTCCACCCGCACGACCTACGTCCCCACTCCCGTCGAACTCCCGGTGCCGGCTCTCGGCAATCCCTTTGAAGATCTGAGCGTCGATACGTCGCCGGAGGCGTCGGGCGACTTGCCGTCCAGCGAAGAACTCGACGACGAAGACGATTTCGAGGAACCGGAAGCCTCGGCATTCCCTTGGAAAAACGCGGTGATCGCCGCCCTAGCCGTCTACGCGATCCTCGCCACCGGCGCCGCCACCTGGGGTTGGCTCCGCACCCCGGACGCCGCCAAGGGCACGCCCCCCGCCGCCGCAAACAAGCATTGAAGGTTCGGAGCGTGGCGACACGTTTCCAACGTGTCGAAAATGAACGGATCGTGGCCACGCGGTCGCCCGATTCAGTTGCCGAGAAGGTGTTGAAACTCGTGGAGTCTCGCGCCGATTGGTCGGGAATGTCCACCGTGGTCACGAGCGATCGCATGCTCGCGGCGCAAGCGCTCGCCCTCGGAATTCCCATCATCGGCAACGACGCAATCTTCGACAGCTACGGTGTTGCCCGGATTTGGAACTGAGGCGGGAGTCATCGTCGGCCTGTTCACCAGCGGCTGGCGCGAAGCCGAGGTCCTCGAGAATTACCCCGGCATCACGGGCGAGGACATCACGGCCTGTTTGGGATACGCACACATGCTCCTCGAACAGGAGCGGGTCTTTCCGATCCCGGCTTAACGAATGTGCTTCTCTGAAGTTGGCGATGCGACGGAGACGGCTTACTAATTCTTTCAGAATTTCGTAACGATTCGCCGCCGGATGAGAATATGCTGCGGCCGTTGTGTCCGTACACCGAGTGAACGCTCATGCCGCACAAAGTCTTCTCAGTTCCGAACTTCCGAAACACGAGCACTGACTTGTTGTTTTGCAACCCCGACGATCCCACGGCCCGCGGCCTGTTCCACTACGCCTACGCTGTCAATGCCGACAAAGACGCCTTGTTGCGCAGGATGCTCCACTGGACGAAAACCAGAGAATTTACCGGCGCGTACGCAAAACAACATCCCGACGTGATCGCGAGGTTGACGGCTCGTGATGGCTACACTCCGGGCGAAGGCGTACTCGGCAGAACCGAGGGCTCGACGGATGACAGCGACCACAACACGATCATGCGTCTCGGCGCGCTCGAAATGTTGGGCAACATCTCATCGGGCCGACTCTCGACCAACGACAAAGATCCCTTCCCACACCAGTTGGCCCTTCAACAATTCATGCGGAAACCGCTGGAGCGGACTGGGCCGAGGCGAATCCTGATCGCGGATGAGGTGGGGTTGGGCAAGACCATCGAAGTCGGTCTGATCCTGCGCGACATCCTGTTGGCTCGTGGTCGTCTCGAAGACTTCCGTTGCCTGTACCTGACTTCGGGCGGATTGGTCGAAGACGCTGCTGAAAAGTTGCGGCACGTGCTCAAGGGGAGCGTCGACGGACAATCGGTCGTGGCGACTGTTTCCTCGTTCCGTCGCTACGGAACGGAAAACACCTCGGGTGTCCACGTCGCGAGCATGCACGCGGCCCGCCTCTACGCATCGGAGAAACGCAAGAAAACGCTGCCCAAAGGAACCCGTCCGCACATCGTTATCATCGACGAGTGCCACCACGCGGCGAGCGAAGGCGAGTTAGCCGGGGCAACGCTCAAAAGCTCGTTGGCCACTCAAACCTACATCGTCGCCAAACAACTGCTCTCGGGTGAATTCTGGCCGGAGTCCGAAGCACCGGAACTCGCGATTTTGATGAGCGCTACGCCGTTCCGCTCGAAATCGCAATTCGTCAACCTCTTGCGTTTACTCACCGATGGTACAGAACGCGAAGGCGGCGGGAAATTCCGTGCCTTCGACGCCGGTGTCCAAGCCGCTCACCTCCAAGCGGTCCTTCGCGATCCAGACGGGCCGGCCAGCGTCGTCTGGCGACGGCAGAGCGATCCCGGCGTGAAGTCTTGGTCGGGCGGCCGGATCTTCCCGAACTTAACGATCGTTCGTCCTCACCAAGCTGCTGAGGACGATCCCCGCACACCGAAGCTGAACCGGCCGAACGGTCGGTTTCTGACTCTGTTGGCGAACGTGAAACAGACCGTTTCGCGCATCGCCCGTGCGCACGGGACCAGCTTCGGTGGTTTCGCCACGGCCCAACTCGAGAAGAAATTGACGAGCAGTTCGATCGCTGGCGCGTGCACACTTTTCACATGGGCGGTACGGCACTCGTATTGGGCCACGCAGGAATTGTTTCAAAAAGACAAACGACCCGCGACGGAAGGACTGCGGCGACTTCTGAAGCTGATCTCTCAGCGTATCGCAGCGGGTGATCCTCAAAACAAGGCAATACACGCAGACGTCTTCTTCCCGAGCGATTCATTCAAATTCGAAGCTACCTCTATTTCAAAAGATGGGGCGAGCACGGGCATTTACAAATTTTCCGACAAACTGCGAGATGGCTACGACGACGAAGACGGGGACTGGGTCGGCTCCGAATTCGAAATCGTCGAACTCGTGGGTTTGGCCGAAAAGTTACTCGGCATCGGGACGGATGGGGACGCGGTCGAAGGCGCGCAAGACACGAAACTCGACTGGCTCCGCAAGCTACTCGCCCGCTACCCAGACGAGCGGTTCATCGTGTTCACCGAAAGCCTCCAGACCTGCGAAACACTCAAAAACGTCCTCGGGAAAGTCTGTCTCGGCCTCGACGGCACTATGGGCCAAGCCGAGCGGAACAAAGCTGTCGAAGCTCTTCGTGACCCCAAAGGATCGGCCCGCGTCCTCGTGGCGACATCGGCTGCCGATGAAGGGATCGACCTCCAGATCGCCAGCCGAGTGGTCCATTGGGATCTGAGTCCGTCCCCGGCGACCCTGATGCAACGCAACGGCCGTGCGGCTCGCCTCGGGCAAGTCCGCGACGTCGTCGCCTACTACCTGATTCTCGGCGGAACCCACGAAGAGCAGCGTGACACCGGGTTGCAAGCCAAATTCGCCGAGTTGGGAATCGACGACGAAGCACTGAAAAGCCGCATCCTCGGTTCCCTCACCGAAGAAGAGGAAACTCGTTTGGATGAAGGCCTCGCGGAGAACAACGAGGGCGTAGTCGGTGAGATTCTGGATGGCGCCAAGCGCGGCAACGAATTGATGGATCGCGAACTCGCCGCACTCAGCGCGGACTTGCAACCCGCACAAGCACTCAGTCGGGACGACTTGGCGCAGCGACTCAGGAATTGGAAACAGATCGGCTTGACCGATGCGGCGGCGGGTGGGGCCTCATTCCAGTTCAAAGACATCACTTGGGATCGCCCCGTGTTCGGCGAGGTGGCCCGCATGGAATCGATCACGTCGGCGAGTGCGTCGTTGCAAGTCGAGAAGCAGAAGCAAGAAGTCGTCTTCGATCCCGAGTTCCTCGTCTTCGGTCCGAAAGATTCCAAGGGCATCAAACCACCCAAGTTGGCGGGTTTGTCGCCGTGGGTCAACAAGACCGATTTGCACGGGAAGCACGTGGTCGTCCCGTTCGAACTCGATCTCTTGGGTCGTTTGTTTCGAAAGGTCGCCCGTCTCAGTGCCGCTGACTTCTTGACGATTCCCAAGAGTCGTCTCAACGGCAAACTCCCGGCCGAGAGTCGATGGCTCTTGTTCTGCACGCACCCGCTCCGCGAAGCTGAAAATGTCTTGGCGACCAAGCCGCGCCCGTATCTGACCTACTACTCGTTTTCGGAACTGGACGAAAGCTCCGATCTAGCTCCCATCGATCCCGAAGGTGCCGACGCGGATGAAGTCCACAACTTCATCGACGCAGCCGAACGATATGCGATAGAAGCAAACTGCACGGGGTTGGCGAACAATAGCGACAAGGAAACGGCCGCCCGCGCGGGCAAGATGCTCCGGGTTTGGGTCGCGTCGGTCACGAAGTTCGGGGCCAGTTCATTCCTCGAAGCGGAAAAGTACTTCGTGCCAATGCCGGTCGCACTTGTGAGAGTGGTCTGATGACTTGCGAGCACTGCATTGGACTTGCGTCATCCCCATCCGTCGCAACCCCTTGGCGCGCATGGTCAGTCCAGCGACCAGCCCTTGAGTCCAGCATTTTTCCGCTGAGTCTACGCGAGGGTGTGTGACTTCCCGCTGGACTCAAGATCGGGCCGCTACTGCAACAGCCCGCGCGTCCGCAGGTAGCCCAGCACCAGCTTCTCGAAGGGGACTTGGTTGCTCGTGAAGAGGTAGCTCATGCCCCGCCGGGTGGCGAAGGTGTTGACCGAGGCGCGGAAGGCGTTCAGCGTCTTCTGGTAGCGTTCGAGTAGCGGGGCGCTGATGGTCACTTCGGCTTCGTCGCCGTCTTCCAAATCGGTGAATTTCAAGTCGCCCGTATACGGCGGGGTGATCTCTTCTTGGGCCAAAATGTGGATGGCGTACACGTCGAGGTTGCGGGCCGCGAGGTAGCGCAGGCCGTCTTCGAAGCCGCCTTTGTCCATGAAGTCCGACAACACGACGGCGATCCCCCGGCCGCCGACGCGCAGGCTGAAGTTGCGCAAGCTCCGGTTCCAATCGCCACTGCCCGCGGCCTC
>JANXTU010000122.1 GCA_025352235.1 Fimbriiglobus sp. | reverse complement strand
GATAATGCACCGCGAAAAGCGATTTTGCTTGCCCGAGACTCGCGAAACTCATCCCAGCCAAGCGGAGCCAGTCCCTTTTCGCTCCGCGAAAAGTGGTTCACGCCAGCACTCGAGTTCCGCAAGTCGCGGGTGGGCCCAGCTACTTTTCGCGGAGCGAAAAGGGACTGGCTCCGCTTGGCTGGGATGAGTTTCGCGAGTCTCGGGCAAGCAAAATCGCTTTTCGCGGTGCATTATCAACCCGGAACGCGCTGAGAATAAACGAGTGCTACGACAAACGTCACAGTCACTAGACCTGCGGTAAGCCGATTCGTCGGCCCGCGGCTTCCGGCTTCACCGCGCTGCACTTTCCGCAACCGGAACCGCAGCCGCGCTTCGAGCCCAGCGCCAGCCGAACCAAACCGCGCAGCCAGTAGATCGCAGCCGCAGCCACCAGCACAAATGCCGAGACGTCTTGAATCGCCATGGTTCAACTCCAAATCAGTCGGCCCACTTGGAAGACGACGAACGCCCCGGCGTAGGCCAGCAGCGTCATGTAGACGAACGTGAACGCGGGCCAGAGCCAACTGCGGGTCTCGCGGCGGATCACGGCGAGCGTCGAAGCGCACTGACAGCAGAGCGCGAAGAAGACCATCACCGACAGGGCCACCGGGATGCGGTGCCGACCGCGGATCTCGCTGGCATCCCAGTCTTCGCGGATCTTGTTCGCCAGCGGATCGCGATCCTCGGCGTCATCCTCGACTTCGTACAAGATCGCCATCGTCCCCACGATGACCTCGCGTGCCGGGAAACTCGCGAGCGCCGCCACGCCGATACGCCAGTCCCAGCCTAGCGGCTCGAACACCGGCTCCATCCAACGCCCGGTGCGGCCGAGGTAGCTGTTCCGTTGGTGTTCGGCCTTCGTGGCTCGGGCTTTCATGCCCGCTTCCTCGCGGATCTCTTCCGGAGCTTTGGTGACATCGAGTCCCAGCTTGGCCAGTTCGCTGTCGGCCGGGGTGTCGCCGAGTTTCTCGGTGACTTCGTCGTCCTTCAATTTGGAGATCTCGTCGAGCGTCTCGGCGCGCTCGTCGTACTTGGACCCGTCCGGCCCGGCGTTCGGGAAATAGAGCACGGCCCACACGAGTACCATCGTCGCCAAAATCACAGTTCCCGCCCGGCGGACGAACGACCACCCGGCATCGGCGACCCGCCGCGCGACCATCGGCAGCGACGGCCGCTTGTACGCCGGGAGTTCCATGACGAAGAGCGAGCGCTCCCCACGCAGTAGCGTTTTGCGGAGCAGCAGCGAGACGACCGGCGCCGCCACGAAGCCGACCATGTACATGCCGAAGAGCATCAACCCGCGCGACCAGACCGAGTAATGCTCCTTCGGCAGAAACAGCCCGATCATCAGGGCGTAGACCGGCAGCCGCGCCGAGCAAGAGATCAGCGGTGCGACCAGGATCGTCGCCAGCCGGTCGCGGCGGTTCTCGATCACCCGCGTCGCCATGATGCCGGGGATCGCGCACGCGACCGACGACAACAGCGGGATGAACGATTTCCCGCTCAGCCCGCACCGGCTCATGACGCGGTCCATCAGGAATGCGGCACGGGCCATGTACCCGCAATCTTCGAGCACCGCGATGAACGCAAAGAGGATCAAAATCTGCGGGAGGAACTTCAACACCCCGCCGACGCCGGCGATGAGTCCGCCCGTGGCCAAAGACCGCAGCGGCCCGACGGGCATCGCCCCATCGACCTTTTTGCCGAGCCACTGCGTGAGGTCGTCGATCCACCCCATGAGCGGGTCGGCCGCCCAAAAGATCGACACGAATACCAGGAAGAGCACCGCGAAGAAGAAGAGCGAGCCCCAGACGCGGTGGGTCAACACGCGGTCGATGCGGTCGGTGCGATTCGCCGGGCGAATCCTCGGTTTGGTCACGCATTTCGCCACGGCGTCCCGGATGCGCGCGAAGCGCGTCTTCGCTTCCACCGCGGGCACCGGACACCCGGCCGCGGCCAAGCGCGCGCGGATGTCGACAAGCTTCGGAATCAAATGATCGCCGAGCTTGGCCACGAACCATTGCTCGGTAGCGCCGTTCACATCAAGGATCAATCGGCGAGCTTGGAAAGTCGAAGCCGCGGCCCCGAGTCGGGGGAGTAACGCCGCCGATTCCGCTTCCAGCGCGGCGGGCAGAGCCAACGACACCGGGGCGATCCCGGACCTCGCGGCGCCGAGCAGCGCCCTCTGCAAAACGTCGAGGCCGACGCCCCGGTTTGCCTGCACGGGGACGAACAGGATGCCGAATTCCCGGCTCAGCGCATCGCAGTCGACGGTGATTCCCAACGCGGCGGCGACATCGACCATGTTCACCGCGACGACCACCGGTTTCCCGAGGTCGAGCAACTGCGTCGTCAAGTAAAGGTGGCGGTCCAAATTCGACGCGTCGACGATGGAGAGGACGACATCCGGCGCCGGTTCCTCGGGGCGCCGACCCAACAGCAGATCAACGGCGACGAGTTCGTCCGGGCTGCGTGCTGCGAGGCTGTACGTCCCCGGCAGGTCGATCAGGTCGATACGGACGCCATCGAGCGTGCAGTGCCCCTTCTTCATTTCGACCGTGACGCCGGGGTAGTTGCCAACGTGTTGGCGCAGCCCCGAAAGAGCATTGAATAAGGTCGATTTCCCGGCGTTCGGGTTGCCAACCAGCGCGACGGTGATCGAGTTCGGGGTCATGGGCCTATCGCAGAATGGAGACGGTGACGCCCTCGGCCTCGCGGAGGCGCAGGCTGAGGCGAGTATTGCCGATGCGGATCTCGACCGGATCGCCGAGCGGGGCGACCGCGAGGAGTTCGACTTCTTCGCCTTCGAGCAGGCCGAATTCGTAGAGCCGTTGGACGAGGGCCGGTTCCCCGGCGATGGCTTCGACGCGGGCTCGGTCACCGGATTTCAAAGTCGAGAGGGGAATCATCCGCGGACCGGGAGCACGAGGATTCGCGCCGACTCTCCGGAGCGGAGGCAGAGGCGACAATCGGCAATTTTGAGCAAGCACGTCGAACCGGATTGTTGCATTTGCAGTTTGCACCCTTCGCGGAGGCCGAGTTCGGCCAAGCGACAGACCCACGCGGCGTCGCCGCCGACTTCGGCGACCTCGGCCCATTCGCCGGGCTTCAACATGTCGAGGGGAATGAGCATGGAAAGAGATCGCAGGTGGGTGTCAGCCGTGAGATTCAGTCTCACATAATTCTATAACGCGGGGCGGGCCTGTCAAGCACCCGGTACCAAATTGGACTAAGTCCGTGCGGATTCGTTCCGAACAAAGTGGAGGAAATCAGAATTTTGAACCGCGGAGACGCGGAGACGCGGAGACGCGGAGCATACAAAGTTGCAGGGTCGGACGCTCGTTCGTTCGCCCCACCTTTTTTGCAGTGTATCCTCCACGTCTCCGCTCCTCCGCGGTTCAAATTTTTCCCGCTTTCCTTGCTTCCAAATATCCCGCCAGAGCTTCGGGCCAGTCCCGCAGTTCGATGCCAACCCTGGCCAATTTGCCGCAGTCGAGCACGCTGAAGCCCGGTCGACGGGCCGGGGCGTTGAACTGTTCGCTCGAGATCGGCGTGAGATCGACGCTCAATTGCGATTGCCGGAAAATCTCGCGGGCCAACTCGAACCACGTCGTCGCGCCGGCATTGGTGATGTGGAACAAGCCCGTCGCGCCGGTGGAGAGCAATTTCACGGTCGCCTCGGCGAGGTCGGCGGTCGCCGTCGGCGTGCAATGCTGATCGTCGACGACCTTCACCGGCTTCCCCTGCCCCGCCAGTCGCAGCATCGTCTCGACGAAGTTGCCCCCTTTGCCGCCGGTGCCGTGGACACCGTACAAGCCGCAAGTGCGGATGACGAGCGTCCGCGGATTCGCGGCCAAGGCCAAGTACTCCCCGGCGAGTTTGCTCGCCCCGTAGATGCTCACCGGGCCGGGGGCGTCGGTTTCGCTCCACGGCGAAGCTCGACCCGCATCGAGGCCGAATACGTAATCGGTGCTGAAGTGGACGAAGCGGGCGCCGACCGTCGCCGCGGCGCGGGCCAAGTCGCGGACGCCGCCGGCGTTGACCCGCCACGCGAGATCCGGTTCCGCTTCGGCTTTGTCGACGAGGTTGTGCGCCGCGCAATTGACGACGATATCGGGTTTGAGTTCGGCCAGCCGACCTGCGATGCTCCCAGGTACCGACAAGTCGATGTCGGCACGGGTCAGGGCGAACACTTCGCCCGGCAAGCGGGGCACCAAATCGCGGCCGAGTTGACCGAGGGAACCGAGGACGGCGATCCGCATGGCAACTGCTCCGGGAACGAAACAACCCGACGGAACGCCGTCGGGTTGTGCTAGGGATGTCCTGCGCGTCGCGGTTTACTTCTTGACCGGCAAGTAGCTCGTGGCCGAAGTTTCAATCGTGGTCGTTTGCGTTTGGTTGAGCTGCACTTTGGTTTCGGTCGTGCCGATGGTCACATCGAGTTCGCCCGCCATCTGCACCGCAATCGTGCCGCTCACGATCCTGCCGGTTTTCGAATCGAACAAGAACGTCCCGGCTTTCGGGTCGACCGAGTCGAGCTTGCCGCCTTTGATGCGGAAGAGCAGGCCGTCGGCGTTGGCGTCCGGTGTCTTGTACTCCAACTTGGCCGTGACTTCGACCTTGTCGAGTTCCTTCTTCTCGGTGTCCTTGCCGACGTATTTGAAGCTCAGGGTGCGGTTGTAGCTGCCAATAGGGCCCAGCGGCATGGCCGTCTTCTTTTCCCACGTTTCATTCGCGGCGACGCCGGCGGCCTTGTCGGCGCCCGGCATCAGGCCGGCGGTCGGGTCGGCCATTTCCTTCAGCGCTTCGTCGGTGAGGAGTTTCTTCAGCAGGGCTTCCATCTGCGGGTTGGCCGTGCCGAGCTTTTTAAGGAAGTCTTCGCGGCCTTCGACCTTCTCGACGACGTACCCTTTGCCGTAGCTGATCGTGAATTCGGTGCCGATCAGGTTCTTGAAGAAGTCGGCCAAACCGGGGTTATTCCCCGCGGCGGGTTGCTCGGCGGTCGAGTCGTAATTGACCGGGTTGCTGGCGATGTCGACCTTCAAGATCGCCCCTTCGATGGACATCTTGACGGACCACTTGTCGCCGTCTTGCTTCACGGGCAGCCATTTGAAGAGGAACGTCTGTTCGTGTTTGAGGTTCAGGTCGGCGCCGCCCGTGACCTTCACGATTTGATCGACCTTCGTCGAAACGCGTTGGTAGAAGGCCTTGTTGACCTCGAACTTCGGCTCGAATTTGAGCTTCTCTTGGGCCGACACACTTGTGGCGGCAGCGCACGCCAAAGCCACGACCAACATGCACCGCAGAGCCATCTGGGAACTCCTTCAAGATCGCCCGGTCGGGGCACGGCTTATGACGAATGGTTGATTTAAGGCGCGGTCCGGTGGAAGCAAGCGTATTTTGGATCCGCGACCGCAGATTCGGGATGTCCGATGGTGGGGATCCTTCCCCGATCCGACATCCCGAATCCACAACGGCATTTACCGGCCATTGCCCGCGAGCTTGATCTGGTCCTTGACATAGTCGAGGGCCTTCTCGAGTTGGGCGTCTTTGTAGTCCTTCTTCGGGGCCGGTTCGCCGACCTTCTTGGTGATGAGTTCCCGCTCGCGGAAGTACTCGGCGAAGGCGACGAGTTCTTCCTTCGGGATCTTCACTTCGAAGCCTTTGTCCGGCTTCACGCCCCACTCGTCTTCGGGTTTGCCGCCGGTGCTGTATTTGTCGATGTTCTTATCGCTCGGCGGGAAATACCGGGCCGTGGTCATTTTAATCTGCCCTTTGGTGAGGCCGAACGGCATGACCTGCTGGACGCTCCCTTTGCCGTAACTGCGCTCGCCGACGACGACGGCGCGGCCGTAGTCTTGCAAGCAGGCCGAAACGATTTCGCTGGCGCTGGCGCTGCCGCCGTTGACCATCACGGCCATCGGGAACTTCGTGTACTTGCCGACGCCTTTGACCCGGGCCTGTTTGCTGGTCAAGATTTCCTCACCGCCGACGCGAGCGCGGATCGTGACGACTTTGCCCTCTTCGATGAAGAGCGAACTGATGTCGAGGGCGCCTTGCAGAGTCCCGCCCGGATTGTTCCGGAGGTCGAGGACGAAGCCTTTGATGCCGGACGCGCCGAGCTTCTCCATCACCGTGGCGATTTCGGCCGCCGACTGCGGGGCGAACTGCGTCAGGTGCAGGTAGGCGATCTTCTCGGCCGGGTCGATGTAGTAGCCCCAGTCGTCTTTCTCGTCGCGCTTGACGCCGAGAACGGTTTCGACCGACACCCGGCCGCGCTCGATGACGTAGTCCTTCGAGACACCGTCGCGTTCGATGACCAAGGTGATCGGCACGCCGGGCTTGCCGAGGATGATCTCGAGCGCTTGGTCGATCTTCATCCCTTTGGTGGTGAACTCCTTCGGGGCGTCGCCTTTCAGGGCTTTCCCTTCCGGGTCACTGTCGCGCTTGATCCCGACGATGTAATCGCCGGCTTGAATGCCGACTTTGTACGCCGGGCTTCCTTTGATGGGCGAAACGACGAGGATTGCATCTTTGGCGATGTCGGCTCGGATTTGGATGCCGACGCCGCTGAAGTTGCCGCGCAGCCGGCTGTCTTCCTTCTTGATGGAATCGTAGTCGTAGTAGACGGTGTGCGGGTCCTTCAGACTGGCGAGCATCATCGCGATGGCCATGTCGGCGTCTTTATCCCCGGCGATGTCTTCGCGGACGCCGAGTTGCAGGCGGGCGTCTTTCAAAACGTCTTTCATGTCGATCGACTTCCACTCTTTCGAGCCTTTCAACTTGGCATCGAGATCGTTGGTCAAGCCTTCTTCGAGCCGGCGGTACAGACCCCGGACTGCGGCGACGGTCAGGTCGCTCATCACCGTCTTCTTGACGTAGCGCTCGTCGATCATGGTGATCGCGCGTAGCACCTTCACGGCGAATTCGTCGGCGTCTTCCGGCGCGAGGACTTGCTTGGCCTTGATCGCCTTGTACTCGGCCGCGAAGACGTCCGGCGTGATCTTCCCGTCGGCCAAGTCTTGGTAGCGCTTCCGGAGTTCCTGCGGCGACTTCAACTTCGGCATGCGGGCCAACAGCGGTTTGCCATCGGCCGCGAGTTCCTTCGTCAAGCTCCCCGCTTTTTCCAGGTTGGCGAGGGCTTTCAATCGCCTCTCGACGGACTGGGTGACGGCCGGGTTCTTCGAGAGCACGAAATGCGATTGCTCTTCGCCCACGATGAACGGCGACGATTCCTTCTCTTTCTTGGTCTTGCCGAGCTGGCGGGCTTGCCCCTGCATTTCCTTTTCGAGGTACTTCGTCAGCTCGTCGACCGTCACGAGGCCATCGGGTTCGTAGCCGTCGACGTCGGCTTTGCCGCCGAGGGCGTCGAGCAGCGTCGCGGTGAACAGGCTGTGGTCGCCGACGGTGAACGGGTCGGCCGTGGGGACGCTGCCGAGGATCAGGAGGCGGTTCGGCGGCATCGGTTGCTCGCCCTTTTCCTCGCCGCCAAAGAGGCCGCCCATGATGTCGCGCAAATTCGGCTCGACGACCGCTTCTTTGCCGGCGTCGTACCCTTTGAAGTGGACGTCGAGCAGGAGCGCGATGCGCTGCTGCTTCGCGAGTTTCATCTCGGTTTCGAGGTCGGTGCCGAGGACCGCGTTCTTCTCGCGCTCTTTGAAGGTGCTATCGGCGGCGAAGAAAACGGTGCGTTCGCCGACGGCGGCCCCGCGGCCGAACAGCGCGACGATCACGATGTCGTCTTTGCCGGTTTCGGCGAAGGCATCGTGGACGGCCTTGAGGATGTTCTCTTTGGTCGATTTCGTCGATTTGCGCTTCTCGTCGACGGTCGACGTCAGAAGCACGACGCGGTTCGGTGCGACGGTGGAAAACTTGGGATTCTTGTAGAAGTCGTAGACGGCTTTGGCGTCGACGTCGGCCGTCGGCCGGGGTTGGATCGTTTTGTCGGCCGTCTCGGATACGCCGACCACGACGACATATGAGCCTTTCGGCGGCTTGGGTGGATCGTCCGCGGCGCGGGCGGTGGCACCCAGTAAAAGGGCGGCGGCAAAGGCCGCGAACCGGCAAATCGAACGGGGCATAGACACGTTCCTTCTATTGCTGAACCGGCCGTGCAGCGGCAGCCGGTTGGCCCGCGCCGTGGCGCGAACCGGACTTCGGGCCAAATGCGACCCATCCGTATTGTGAGCTTGGGAAGCGAGGAAGGTCAATAGGGGGTTCGGGTATTACTGTGTTTGGACTACCGCGTATTCGGACGCGAGGCTACTGGTGCATTGCAACTGAGGTGTTACCGACAGTGGGCGGGAGAAGGTCGCCTTTCGCTCCGCGAAAGTCTGGCCCAAACCAACGGTGACTTACATGGACTGCACTCCCATTCAGTCCAGCCTTTCGCGGAGCGAAAGGCGACACTCTCACGCCAACGGTCCGTGACATGCACCGCACACTCCATTCGGTCCAGACTTTCGCGGAGCGAAAGGCGACATTCTCCCGCCCACTGTCGGTAACGTTTCACCCGCAATGCACCGCTACTGTCGAATGGATCATGTTATTCTCAGCGCAGTCTGGGTTGACACTGCTCCGCGAAAAGTGGCTGGGCTCGTTCGAGACTGGCGGAACTTATCCGAACCGAGCGGAAAAAGTCGCTTTTCGCTCCGCGAAAAGTAGCTGGGCTCGCCCGCGAGGTGCCGAACGCGAGTGCTGGCGTCAACCACTTTTCGCGGAGCGAAAAGTGACGTTCTCGGCTCGGCTTTCAAAACCGAAGGTGGGACGGAGTCCGACGCATCGGAAAATCGGCGTTTCGCGATGTGTCACTCTTAAGTCCGTCGAGCATAGTTAGGAGCGAGCCGTGAAACTATTCGTCTGCACGATCCTCGCGGGGGCGCTCCTGTCCGGCCTCGCCTGCGGACCGATCCGGAACTTCCAGCCGTCGGTACCCGGCGATCATCCGTATTCGCTTCCCCCAAGCCCGCTCACGAAGGGGGCGAAATGGAATCGCAACTTCTGGACCGGCGAGTGGGAGCGCGATCAGAAGGCCGAGGATCGCGAGTCCCAACGAAAAAAGCTGGAAGAAGGCTTGCCTCTGAACCCGCCCGATTCGGCCCCGGCCCCTCGTTAAATGCCGGCGCGGAGGATGCAGAGGTTGTAGGTCGGATGAACCGCCCCCGACTGGATCTCAATCCAACACGTACGCCGATCCTTCCACTTGCTCGTGGCGGATCTCGTCCACGTAGTCCGGCGATCCTTTCGGGCCGCGCCAGCCTTTCCGGCCATCCCCCGCGTAGAGCGTGTTCGCCGCGTTGAAGACGATCCCCGAAACGGCGCTCACGTTTTTGTAGGCGTGCACCACCCCCGGTGGCACGATCAGCGCGAAGGGCGCTCCGTCGCCGACATCCTTCACGTCTCGGTGGCCGAAGGTCGGGGAATTCTTGCGGGCGTCCCACAGATAGACGCGGAAGACGCCGGGGCCGATGAAGCAGAAGTAGTCGGCTTGTTCGACGTGCTCGTGCGGTCCGCGCGCCACGCCGGGGTCGGTCATCGAGACATACGCCATAACGGGGCGGTACTCGGCCGGGACGTCGTCGTTGCGGAACAACTCCGTGAGCCAGCCGCGGCCGTCCCGGTAAAAATTCAGCGGCTTCCAGACGACGTCGGCGATAGTTCCGGCAGGGAAAGTCATGGCGCACTCGGGGGGGCGGGGGATCGATTCGTTTTAGGAGATTGGATCCGAAAAAAGCAGTTGGCGTCGTCCACAGCAATGGGGTATTTTCTACACTTCAATCGGTCGATTTCCAGAACACTTTGTTCGCCCGTTTCGTCGGAAGCCGTCGGGCGTCGCCGCGGAATCCGACACTCGGGTGAATTCGTAGATCGGCTCCGTTATGACCGACTTCCTCGTGAATCCGTTCGACACCACCGGCTTCGTCCCGCGTTGGCGGTGCGGGGCCTGGTCGCCGGCGCTCGGCTGGCTGCACATCGTCTCCGACCTACTGATCTGGCTGGCGTACCTCGCGATCCCGTGCGTGCTGATAGTAATCGTGCGCCGCCGCGCGATCCCGTTCCAGAAATTGTTCGTGCTGTTCGGCCTGTTCATTTTCAGTTGCGGGACCACGCACCTGATCGAAGCGATCATCTTTTACGAACCGATCTACCGCTTCGCGGGGGTGGTGAAGTGGCTGACGGCGCTGGCGTCGTGGACGACCGTGATCGCGCTGGCCGCGGCGTTGCCGAAGCTGATGAGCATCCGGGGACCGGCGGAATTCGAGCGGGAGGTTGCCCTGCGCACGGCCGAGCTGGAAGCCGCCAACGCCGCGCTGCGTTTGAGCGAGTCGCGGTTCCGGCAACTCGCCGATTCGATGCCGCAGATCGTTTGGACCACCGACGCCGACGATCGGATCGATTTCCAAAATCGGCACGTCGACGACATGGTTGGGGCACTGCCGCGGAATGAGTGGATCAATTTGGTCCACCCCGACGACCGCGAATTGTATAGCCGCAACTGGCAGGACGCGCAAAGCCGGAGGGAATCCTGCCAGTGCGAATACCGCTTGCGCCTCGCGACCGGCGACTACCGCTGGCATTTGCGGCGCAGTGTCCCCTCTTTCGCCGGCGGGGCGGTCGAAAAATGGTACAGCACGGCCACCGACATCCACGATCAGAAAATGGCCGCGGAGTCACTCCGCGAGAACCGGGCGATGCTGCGGCTCGTGCTCGACAGCATCCCCATCGGCGTCTTCTGGAAAGATCGGAACTCTCGGTATCAAGGCTGCAACCGCGTCGTTGCCGACGCGATGGGCTTCGCCGACCCGGCGGACATGTGCGGCCATTCCGACGCCGAACTCCCCTCGATCACCCCGGAACAAAGCGGGCAGATTCTCCGGGTTGATCGCGAAGTGATGGACGCCGACCAGCCGCGGTTCCACATCGTCGAACCGATGTCGTTGGCGGACGGTTCGACGATTTGGCTCGATACCAACAAAATGCCGCTGCACGACGCTGCGGGCCAGGTGACGGGCATTTTGGGCACTTGGGAGGACATCACCCAGCAGCGGAATGCCGAACGAGAAATCCGCGAGCTGAACGCCGACTTGGAGAAACGGGTCGCCGAGCGGACGGTCCAGCTCGAACAAGCCAACCACGAGCTGGAAGCGTTCTCGTATTCCGTGTCGCACGATCTGCGCGGGCCGCTCCGCGCCGTCGACGGGTTCTCGAAGATCCTGGTCGATGACTACGGCTCGGCGCTCCCGGACGAAGCGCGGGTCTATTTGGGCGACATCCGCGCCGGGGCGGTGCGCATGGGTCGCCTGATCGAAGACCTCCTCGCGTTTTCCAAGCTCGGGCGGAAGCCGCTCCACAAGCGGCTCGTCGACGTCCGTGAACTCGTTGAGGAATGCTGGAACGAGGTCCGACCGAAGATTCCGGGCCGAGTCTTGGAATGCCATTTGCTTGTACTTCCGACCTGCTCGGCCGACCGATCGCTTTTGAAGCAGGTCTTCCTCAACCTGCTGTCGAACGCCGTGAAGTACACGTCGAAATGCGAGCGGGCCATCGTGGAGATCGGCGCGCTGCCGGAGGTGGATGGGCCGGGGTATTTTGTCCGCGACAACGGCGTCGGGTTCGACATGCGCTACGTCTCGAAGCTTTTCAACGTCTTCCAGCGGCTCCACCGCGCCGAGGATTACGAAGGAACGGGCGTGGGACTCGCCATCGTCCAGCGCATCGTCGCCCGCCACGGCGGCCGGGTCTGGGCCGAAGCGGTGCCGGACCGCGGAGCGACTTTTTTCTTAACAGTGCCGCAAGAAATCGACCCCCATGAACGATAGTGACATTGAAATCCTTCTGGTCGAAGATAATCCGGACGACGTCAAACTGGCGCTCCACGCCTTCCAGAAACACCATTTAGCCAACGCGGTTCGCGTGGTGCGCGACGGCGAGGAGGCACTCGATTTCCTGTTCGCTCCGGGGGCGGAGGCCGGTCGCCCGAAACTCGTCTTGCTCGATTTGAAGTTGCCCAAGGTGGACGGATTGGAAGTCCTGAAGCGGATCAAAGCCGATCCGCGGACCCGGGCGATCCCGGTCGTCGTGATGACTTCGTCTCGCGAGGAAAGCGATCTCGTCGAGAGCTACGACTTGGGCGCCAGCAGCTACATCGTGAAGCCGATCGATTTCGACCAATTTACGGAGGTCGTGCGCCAACTCGGGTTCTATTGGTTGCTGCTGAACCGCACTGTGACCGCCGCGAAAGGATAGTTCCATGCCCAATACGCCGATCAAAATTTTGGTCGTCGAGGACGATCTGGCCGATACGAAATTGCTCTTGCGCGCCCTTGCGGATGCCGCGATCGAATCGACCGTGGTACGGGTCGAAACCGAGCCGGAATACCGGCACGAATTGTCCGCGGAACCGGACGTGATCTTGTGCGATTACAACTTGCCCCAGTTCGACGCGATGCGGGCGCTCGAAATCAAACGCGAGCTCGCCCCCGCCGTCCCGTTCCTCATCATCTCCGGATCCATCGGCGAAGAGACGGCCGTCGAAGCGATCCAACGCGGCGCGACCGACTACCTCTTGAAAGACCGGCTCGGGCGGCTCGGCTCCGCGGTAACCCACGCGATCGAGCAACGCAAACTCCGCGACGGGGAACGGCAAGCCCTCGAAGCCCTCCGCCGCAGCGAAGAGCAATTCCGGGGGGCGTTCGACGACACCGGCGTCGCCATGGTGCTCTCCGATATCGACAACCGTTTCGTCCGGGTGAACGCCGCCTTCGGCGCGATGTTCGGTTACGCGGCCGCGGAAATGGTCGGCATGACGATGGCGTGCATCACCCACCCGGACCACGTGGCCGCGAGCCTCGCGAATCGGGAATCGCTGCTCGCGGGGGAGCGGACGTTCTTTCAAATCGAGAAGCGCTACCGCCACCGCGATGGACGGACACTGTGGGGCCGGACAAACGTCTCGCTCATCCGCGATTCGGCCGGGCAGCCATTCCAATTCGTCGGCCAGGTGCAGGACATCACGGATCGCAAGCGCACCGAGGAAGAACTACTCCTCCGCGACCGGGCGATCCGCGCGACCACCCAAGGGATTGTGATCACCGACTCGACTCGGCCGGACAACCCGATTGTCTATGTCAGCCCGGCTTTCGAAGCGATGAGCGGCTACTCCTCGGCCGAAGTCGTCGGCCGCAACTGCCGCTTCATGCAGGGCCCGCTCACCGATCCGGCCGCCGTGCAGCGCATTCGCGAAACACTCCGCACCGAAGACAGCTGCACGCTCGAAATCTTGAACTACCGCAAAGACGGCACGACCTTTTGGAACGAGCTTTCGATTTCCCCCGTCCGGGACACCATAGGGCGACTGACGCATTTCGTCGGCAGGCAATCGGACATCACGGGACGCAAACTCCTCGAAAGCCAGCACCGGCAATCGCAGAAAATGGAGGCCGTCGGTCAACTCGCCGGCGGCATTGCCCACGATTTCAACAATTTGCTGACGATCATCAACGGGTACAGCGAATTGCTCCTCCAAGATTTGCGACCGGGCGATCCGACCCGCGATTTGCTCGCGGAGATCCACAAAGCCGGGACGCGTTCCGCCGGGCTGACCCATCAGCTACTCGCCTTCAGCCGCCAACAAGTACTGACCCCGCGCCTGCTCGACCTCAACGAGATCGCCGTAGAAACCGAGAAGATGCTCCGGCGCGTGATCGGCGAAGACATTCTGTTGGTCACGTCCCTCGCCCCCGACTTGGCCAAGGTGAAAGCCGATGCCGGGCAAATCGAACAAGTCCTTCTCAACCTGGCGGTGAACGCCCGCGATGCCATGCCCCAGGGTGGCCGGTTGCTGATCGAAACCCGCAACGTCGAACTCGGTCGGACCCACACCCTCGCGAACCCCGAAGTCGCGCCGGGTCCGTATGTGCGGCTCGCCATCTCGGACACCGGTTCGGGCATGTCGCCCGAGGTGAAAGCGAAGATCTTCGAGCCGTTCTTCACCACCAAGGGCCCCGGCCAAGGAACCGGCTTGGGCTTGGCCACGGTCTACGGCATTGTCCGCCAATCGGCCGGGCATTTGGAAGTCGTCTCGGCGGTCGGCTCCGGCACGACGTTCCACATCTACCTGCCCCGCGCCGAAGGGACACTCGTCGAGAAACCGAAAAAGTCCGGCCTGCAAGCCCCGGCCCGCGGAACCGAAACCATCCTGTTGGTAGAAGACGAAGACGGCGTGCGAGCGCTCACACGCCACGTCTTGGCCGCCTGCGGCTACACAGTTTTCGACGTTATCGACGGGCACGAAGCCCTCGCGCTGGCCGATACCCGGACGGGGAAGATCGATCTCTTGATCACCGACGTCGTGATGCCCGGCCTCGGCGGCCCGGAGGTCGCCGAACAAATCTTGCGGCGCTTCCCCGGTATCCGCGTCTTGTTCGTCTCGGGGTACACCGACGACGCCGTCGTCCGGCACGGCCTCTCGGAACAAGGGGTGAACTTCCTCCAGAAGCCCTTCTCGCCCCCCGAGTTGGCGGCGAAAGTCCGCGACGTACTCGACGCATCGGCTTGAACGCAATGCGGAAGCGGGCCGAGGCGGAGAAGTCGTTCCACCGCCGGGCGAAGGAGCTGGTCTACGACGTGAAAAAAGTTGAACCGGCCTAAACGCCGGTCGAAGTCACCTGATGCCGAGGTCACGCCGAACCGAAAGGAGGCTTCGATGAAGTGACGTTGGAATCGAGGGTGCAACCATCGCGAGGCGATGCCGGGAGTCCACGGACGCATGGGACTCCCGACGGCGAAACGAAGGGCAAGGTCGGCCGCAACTCAAGAAGAAGTTCCTGGGGCGGCGCTCTGCGAGAACACCAACGGCTGCAACTGCTCGATTTTCGGGAGCGCGGACGCCGCGGCCAGCCCGTCCATCGACCATACCTCCAGCCCGGCAAGCAGCCCGCCCCGCGTGAACACGAACACCCCGAACTGCGCGCCGTCAGCCGCCTGCCACTGATAATCGGCCAGGGTGTGCATTTTGGCTCCGGCCGGCGGCACCACCCCGCCAACGGAAAAGTCGATGCTCGCGCACCCGCACGGGCAGCGGGATACCACCCACGCATCGGCGAGTCGGGGGAGGAACCCGGGCGCGTCCGGGTAGCCATGCTTTAGCAGCCACCGGACTAGCGCCACCTCGTCGGCCGTAAGTGGGCGATTCTCCGGGAGCGGCGCTGCCACGGTCATGCGCCCTCCTGCCGCCGAATGAGGCGTTCAGCGGAATCGGGTCCGGAGTGTCCGGACCTCTCTCGATTCCGTCGATTTTCCAACCACGCCGATTCCGCTGCAACGGCGAAGAGCTAGGCCGAATCACGACGAACCACCACCCGTCATTCCTGCCGAACGACCCAGCTCAGCGGCGGGCCGGCCTTGCGGGGCGTCTGGTGCAGCACCTGGGGCGGCATCTTGTGATGCTACAAATCACCCGGTGTCAGTCCGGTCTTCTTCGCGATTCGGGCCATCATCTTGGGGCCGATTGTTTCCTTGTCGTGAAACGCGAAGACATAATCGGGCCATCCCTCACGCTCCAACGTTCGGTGCGAACCGGACTGCCGCTTGACGGTCCAACCGATCCTCTTCAAAGCGGCAACGACACGCTTGGCTTTCGTCGAGGGCCAGCTCATGCTCGAACTGCCATGAAGTCGACCAAAGACTCAGGCAATTCTTCGCCGTGTTCGATGCGCTCCGCCAAAACGCGCAGCACCAGTGCTCGCGTAGCTGTGGCGGCCTGCTCGCGTGTGGCTCCATAGGCCATGACGCCGGGAAGTTCATCGACGACTCCGAACCATCGCCCATCGTCTTCCTGTTCGAGTTCGATTGGCAAAGTCATTGGGCACCTCGGCGTCCCGAAA
>JANXTU010000091.1 GCA_025352235.1 Fimbriiglobus sp. | reverse complement strand
GCCGAGGAAGTGCTCGGTGGAGTCGGTTCGTCGGTCCGGTTTCATCCGAGCATCAAGGCCGTCACCACGGCGTGCGAAAAAGCAAACAACGGGAAGAAAGAGAAACTGCCCGTCGGCGGATTCGTCAAATACGACGAGTGGCTCGGTATCGCTCAGATAAACATCGACGGCGGGACCGATGTCGGCGCCGACAACGACGCGGCCTCGATCTACGCCCACGAACTCGGGCACGTCGTCGATGTCGGTGGGCGGTTCAGCGACGACGCGAAGTGGAAGTCCCTGCACAACACCGAGATTAAAAAGAACAAAGAAAAGCACATTCTCAGCCGGTACGCGATGGAATCGCCGGCCGAATCGTTCGCCGAGATGCACCGCGAAATCGTTGAAAAGGGTGTGGAACGTGTTAAAATGAAGTGGCCCAAGTGCATCGACTATTTCCAATCGAAGGGGCTGTTGTGACCGATGCCGAATCCGATGCCGAACTCGCGGCCGAACTCGCCGCGATCCCAGACGATTACGACTGGCGGACGTACTACGGAGACGCGGAGTCGAGTCTGAAAGAGTTGTTCGCGACCCCCGTGGTCGGAGACGGTTTGATCGGCGATACCCTTTTAGGCTACGACTACGACGACGACGACGAGGCTAAGGAGTTCACGGAAACGGAACACGCTCCCGCCGGTTCGGAAAAGGGCGGGCAATTCGTGACGGGCGGTGGCGGGGGCGGCCGCGACAATTTCCCCGAATTGGACAATCCGGAGGCGGTTCCACCCGTCTGAACCTCTGTACGAGGTGCTGTCCGGGCGCCACCCCCTCTTCGTCTTCCTCGGGAGTCAATCTCATGCGTCGCATCCTGTTTGCCGGTTTGGCCTTCGCCTCGGTCGCCCTCGCCGAGCAGCCGGCGCTCGGCCTCCGGATCGCCGTGCAAAACTTCACGACCTCGCAAAAGTTCGCGCAAGCCGAAGTCGTCGTCACCGGCAAAGTCTCGAGCCTCGAAAAAGAGACCGTTGAACTGCCGCAGTTCCCCGGCGACAAAAACAAAGCCGCCTTCACGATCGCAGTGATCAAGATCGAGTCGATCCTCAGCGGCGCCAAAAACGTCACGCACCTCAAGGTCGCGTTCCTGGCCCAAGCGGGCGGCGGCGGCGGCGAAGAACAAAATCTCGGTTTGCCGATCAAAGGCCGGCCGATTCGCCCGGGCGGCTTCGGACCGATCCAATTGACCGAAGGCCAAGAGGGGATCTTCTTCTTGCAAAAGCACCCGGGCTCGGATGCGTACTACGCCATCCAGCAGGGCTTC
Organism: Fimbriiglobus sp.; assembly: GCA_025352235.1. Taxonomy (GTDB): domain Bacteria; phylum Planctomycetota; class Planctomycetia; order Gemmatales; family Gemmataceae; genus JALHQU01. The sequence continues at coordinate 3,790 of JANXTU010000091.1, read as the reverse complement.
GCGCCGATCGCCGCCAAGGCCGGGAATTACCAAGAAGAACTCGTCAAAGTGAAGGGCATCACCGACGCCCTCGCCGATCCGATGAAGGCCCTCAAGGCCGAGAAGCTCGACGCCCGTTTGTTGGCCGCCTCGGCCATCGTCGGCAAGTACCGCTCGAACCCGACGGGGCAGCTGGTTGAAAAAGCGATCCCGGCCGAAGAAACCAAATTGATCCTGAAGACCCTGTTCGAAGCCGATTGGACCGCCGCCGACAGGCCCGCCCCCGGCTTCGACTACCAAACCTCGCCGAGCTACCTCGCCTCGATGCTCGGCCTGAACTCCGGCGTCAACGGCATCCCGCAAATCCAAATCAAACCGGGCGAAAGCTACAACGCCAAGATGAAAGAAGCCATCCAAGCGTGGCACGCCAAGAACGGTGAGAAGTTTGAAATCAAGAAGTTCGTGGCCAAGGACAAGAAGTAGTGCGGGCGGGTTGTTAGAACGGAAAGGGACCGAGTCCCTTGGCTCGGTCCCTTCCCGTTCATCCCGATCCATCACCCGATCAGTTTGCGCAGTTCTTTCAAGTACTTCGGCACGGCGGTTTTGGGGTCTTCTTTGGCCTCGTATTCCAAGATGACGTAGCCGCGGAATTTGCCCGCTTGCAGGATCTCGACGACCTTCTTCAAGTCGGCGTCCTCCGCCGGTTTCCCGGCCGGGAAGCACTCCGTCTTCACTTGGCAGACGATCCCGTACGGCACGATCGCCGCGATGTCGGCGTACGGGTCTTTGGTTTTGAAGTTGCCGGTGTCGACGTTGACCGCGAGGGCTTTCGAGGCGATCGGTTTGACGAGCGCCAGTAAGTCCACCGGGGTCTCGGTGAGGCCGCCGTGGTTCTCGAGGGCGAGTACCACCCCCGCCTTCTCCGCGACTCGGCAGCACGCCCCGATGGCTTCGATGACCCGCTTCGTGGCGGCTTCGCGGGTATCGCCTCGGGCCACCTTCCCCGCGAAGATGCGCACCGTCTGCGCCTCCGCGGCGGCCGCGAGTTCGATCCACATCGAGACTCGCTCGATTTCTTTTTTCAACTTCGCCCCGTCGACGAGGCAGAAATCGTTGCCGACGGGCACCCCCGACACGGGCAGTTTGTGCGTCTTCGCGTGGGCCAGCAGCTTCTTGGCATACGCGGCCATCGTCTCGGCCCAGTAATACGACGTCAGTTCCACCGCCTCCACCGGGAAGGTCGCGGCGAGGTCGATGAACTCGAACAGCGTCATCGTCGGCTTCGCGAGGTCGAGCGCTTTGCTGTAGCTGATCGCCGCGAGGCCGAGTTTGAGCTCGGCCTTTTTGTGGTCGAACGGTTCGATGGCCCGCCCCGCGCCGCCGGCGAGCGCGACGGCGGTCGATTGCAGAAACTGCCTGCGGTGGAGTGGAACCATGCGGACCTCGGAAAAAGGAACCCGACTCAGCGACCGTCCCGCGGGCGGTCATCGTCGTCGTCGCGCCGGTCGTCGTCGTCGCGGGGCCGCCGTCGCGGGCGATCGTCGTCTTCGAACTCTTCGTCGCGCGGTCGCGCCCCGCTTTGGAGTTCCTTGGTGAAACCGCTGATCTTCACCCAGTACATGATCAGGAAGATGATTCCGATGCAGCCGCAACCGATGAGCGATAGCACCATGTAGATGATGCCCGTCTGCTTGCCGAAATCGCCGTCGCCGGACATCCGCCGGGAACGGTATTCCGCATCGAGCGATTCGGACAGCCGGATGATGGTGATGAACATCCAGACGAGGCTGAACAGCGGGATCAGGTTGAGCCAGACTTGGCCCGGTTCCATCGTGCGATTGCGCGGCGCGATTTGCTTGAAGCACTTCGACAGCGAGTTCAAAAACAGGCACTGGATGGTAATGCCGACGAGGAGGGCGAGCCCGTAGAAGCAGAGGACCATTCCCAACTCGGCGCCGTTCGCTCCCGGAGGGGCTCCGCCGTTGCCGCCGAAGTTGTTCCCCTGTTGCGCGAACAGTTCCATCCCATGAGCCAACAGCATCGCCGCACCCTCCCCCGGAAAAACATTCCGCAGATGATACCGCAATCGGGCCGCGAGGGAAGCGAAATCCGGGGCGGAGATCAAACGGTTCTGGCAAATCTTTCTGGCAAGGGAGTTACGCAGTTGAGTGATCCGAGGCAGTTTTGACAACAAACTGCACACGATTGGGCTGGATGGGCAAGAATCAATCCTACCCAAACCCCCACCAACCACCCAAGTGCGTAACTCCTAGACAAGACAAGATAAAACTCGAGAGTGTTCGACTTATCGCCAGTCGCGTTTGAAATCACTCGTCGACAAGTTGGAAACTTGTCGCCACGTCCGAGGGACTTTGCGCTAAAGGCCAGCCACGGGTCACTTCGCCAGGTCGAAGCAGGCGATTTCCTTGTCGTTGCGGACGTACATCCGCTTGTTGGCGAACGCCGGGGCACACCAGACGACTTTGCGGCCGAAGGCGGTGTTGGTCGCCGCGACGATCCCCTTCGCCCGGTCGATCTCTTCGTACTTCTCTTTGGTCAACTTGCACAGCACGAGGTCGCCGCGCTCGGTGAAGCTGATGAAGCGGTCGCCGTTCTTCACGAGGAAGGCCGTCTCGGAGCCCTTGGCCGCGCCGACGAGTTCGGTGCTCTCCCAGAGCCGCTTGCCGCTCGGGAGTTCGACGGCGTACATCGTGCCGTTGTCGTCGAAGCCGTACATCGTGTCGCCTTGCAAGAAGGGCTGGACATTGACCGCGGCGAGGCCGGACTTCGGCTTGTCTTTCCATTCCGTTTTCGCGGCCGGTTTCGCCGGGTCGAGCTTCAGCAAGATGTTCCGGGCCGAATAGCCGCCGAAGTAGAGGTACTCCTTATATTGGATTGCGGTCATGATCACCGAGCCGCTGGTGGCCTCGTATTTTTCGCTCCAGTAGCGCTCCCCGGTTTCGGGGTCGAGGGACCGGATCGCGCTCGGCCCGACCACGATGAGCTGGCGCTTCCCGCCGGCTTCGATGATCGTGGGCGGGCTGTAACCTTGCTCCTGCTGCGTTTCGGCCTTCCAAATTTCCTTACCGGTAGTTTTGTCGAGAGCGATGACGTGGCTCCCCTCGCCGCCGGCGAGGGTGATGAGTTTCTTGCCGTCGATCATCGGGTGGGCCGCGTAGCCCCAGAGGGCCGACTTGGTTTTGTAGACTTCTTTGAGTTCCTTCTCCCAGACGATTTTGGCTTGGTCGCCTTTGGCATCGAAGGCGATGAGTTTCCCTTCGGCGCCGAGCGTGAAGACGAGGTCGCCGTCGACCGTCGGCGTGGCGCGCGGGCCGGCCGGGTAGCTGATGGCGTACTTCACCGGGTATTCGTGCTTCCAGATTTCCTTGCCGGTCTTGGCGTCGAGGCAGAAGACGCGCTCGGTGCCGGTCGTCTCTTTGCGCGCGAAGTTGCCCTCGTCGGTCTCGCCGGTTTTCTTGACGTAGTCCGTGACGAACAACCGGTCGCCGACGACGGCGGGGCCGGAGTAACCGCCGGCGAGCGGCGCGCTCCAAAGCTTCTTCGGCCCGCCCGCGGGGAACTTCTCGACGATCCCCTCTTCGCGCCAGACGTTGTCGCGCTTCGGCCCCATCCACTGCGGCCAATCGTCGGCCCGGAGGCCGGTCGTGATCGCGAATGCCGCCAGTAAGGCCAATTGGTATTTCATCGTGCCGACTCCGGGAGTGATGCGAGAATCCAGCGTTATCTTAGGGAAGGATTCTTGATCAACGCGTTTTGGAAAGCCGAGCGGAGAAAGTCGCTTTTCGCTCCG